>NZ_JBYUWC010000005.1:0-280128 GCF_058137865.1 Erwinia sp. 009765445 | reverse complement strand
CGATTACTCCAGGGGCTTTTTGCGTATGCATTTCGTAATAGTGAAAACATGCCCGCTACTCCGGCATATCCCCATTCTGTTTTGTGGCTGTAGAGCCATAGCAATACGCTGGCCCAAAAGCCTGGGTCTTGTTCTGGAGACATACGTTATTCCCGCCACCGGGATGATGGCGGCTTGCTGTTGAGATAAAAAAAAGGCCCACCGAAGTGGGCCTCAAATTGGTGCCAGATAATGAAGCTACATATTTATTGAGTATATTTCAGGAGAGGACTGGGCACCCAGGGGTAACTCTGTTTTCCTGAACCAACTGTCTGCGAAAGGTCTTTGATAGCGGCATTAACTGAAGAAAGCCGTTCTTCAAGTTCGGCTTTTTCCATCATCAATCTGTTGTAACTTTTTACTGCGCACTGCTGTTGTCTCAGCCAGTCCTCAAGCTCACGGGGCGTCATACCTGGATTATAAAAATAAGCTTCAGTTTTTACAGGTTCCATTTCGTTCACCTTATAAAACGAGAAAAGGCCGCCTCAGCGACCTTCTGAATGATTACCCCGACGCATTATCGCGATAGTTAATTGGCTCGTCGGCCCGGGGCAGAATGAGAAATTTAATATTGTTTTTTAAGTATGGTAATCTGTGTTTTGCCTGCTTTTGGTGCCCATTCATTGAATTCCTGAACCAACGCCATCAATTCATTATCAGCTTTCTCCAGGCGGTCTACGGCTTTGCGCATTGCTCCGATATCAACATAATTTACATTTCGGTCCCACTCATAGTGAGTGGATACACTGTAAATTCTTTTTAGTTCGTTGAAAGCCATTTCCCTTGAGTGCCCTGAATTGCGCAGTTGTTCTTTAAGGTGCTCACAACGCCCTAGAGCTTCAAAATCAATATCTGACATGGAATACCCCTTTAAAATGTATTGAGTATTCATTCTACTACACCTCAGATCTAATATGAAAAAAAGCCCCAGTGGATGATGACTGGGGCTACCTTCCGCCATTCAACGGATTGGACTTCGGTTAACAACAGATAACGGAAGGTGACTATTTTCTACAATATGACTTTTCAGATGTCAACATACAGCACTGCGAACATAATTTGCATTTGAGACCCATCGAACGGGTATGCACTAATGCCCCCAGAGCAGAATAAAACGTTCCAATAAATCTTTTCTCAATGTGTGGGTGTAAGGTGCTGCAACCTTTTGTGTGTATTGAAAAATCACCACCCAACCCTGCAACCACATAGTAATATTTAGCCTGCATATCGCACTCTCTTTCGGAGTTATCTGAAAGAGAATAATGCACTAATCCATGAGAAAAGTAAGGTGTTACGGTGCCTGGTGCCTCCAGGTGAATCGTTGGCTGTCCCACCGTGATCCGCTACAGAACTTCAACGCTTCATTGCGCCTGACAGTTAGCCCCACCGCTCAGGGGGATTCACCGCAACAGCAAAATATTATCATCAGGCCAGAAAGCAAAAAACCCCGCCGAGGCGAGGTTCAGAATTGTGTAAGTGTTACGTGCGCAGATTTCCCACTTTGGAAAGATATTACGCCATTTCTATGCAAAAGCAAATTAAATTCGCAGAATGACAATCGTTAACAGAAAGCACTTTTCCGGGCGAGTCCAATTCCCTACTATTAGAGGTGGATAATTATCATACAAGGAAACGTTATGGAAAACGGTTTTAGTATTGCTATGACGCCGGTACAGCTCGCCGCCGTTATGGAAGATGAAACAGCTACAGGGGATTCAGTCAGCAACAGAATATGGGGCAGCGTAGGCTTCCTCGGCAGTGTTCTGGAACTGGCTGGTGCAACGGCCCTCTGTCTCGTTCCTGAGCCTACGGGATTGACCAAGGCGGGCTGCGTCATTGTTGGCGCACACAGTCTTGATGGCATCAGTTCATCAGCCTATCAGGTCTATACAGGTAAACAGACAGCTTCAATGACCGCTCGTGCCACAGCGGGGATCGCTAAAGAGATGGGCGCTTCAGGTGAAACTGCTGAGCAAATTGGGATCGCTGTCGATATGGTGATCCCGTTTGCTGTCGCCGGAGCTGCGAGAGTTGCTTCAGTAAGAATGGGGCAGGTTAAATTATTGCCTCACGAAGCCGTCAAGGGTGTTAGAGGTGGCGGTCATACCCTGAAGAAACATACCGGAAAGTCTTACGATGACCTGTCTTTAAAAATTGATAATGGATTAAAATCCGGAACTCTTGATGTGAAAGGTTTCGCAAGCTCTTTTCCCTCGATTGAGGTTGCAGAAAAAGCCGTCAGCCAGACCATTAAAGCGAACAGAAGCATGATTCGTCGCTGGGCAAAAAGTACCTCTGCAGGCGGCAAAGATAACTTATTGAGAATAGAGTACACTTCAAAAAGTAAAGTAGGTATTGTTGTCAGTGCTGCAAATAAAGAAATGTCAGACACTAATAAGTTGAGGGTTATTTTGCTGAAAGAAGTATATAACAATAAACCTTATTATGTTCTCACAGCCTATCCAATCAAATGAATATAATGGAAAAATATCAAACTTTAAAAGTATTCCTGACAACCTTTCTTGGTAACGATGCCGATGCTTACGGTGACAGCTACCCTGAGATTGTCGATACCGCAATTGAAATGGTTACAGGCTTAAAAGCCGATCTCCAGTCCGATTCGGCAGAATTTGTAAGTGATTTTTCAGATAACAATTCAGCTACGGATTATCTAAATAAATTAACAGAAGGTGACATAGGCGATGTGTCTTTCCTGCGTCCATCGCCCTTAGAGTTCGTGCGATGGCTTTCTGATTATCTTAAGTAAGCGTTAACGCCCGCCAGCAGGCGGGCATTATTACTACTTTGTTACCTTCCTGAACTCAGCGTCAGCGTGGTTCTCTTCAATTTCACACTTCGCCACCAGCCTTTCAAAGAATGGCTTCCAGTTCCGGGACCAGGATGATTGCGTCAGATCCGGCAGCAGCAGGGTTATTGCCTGAAATGCCCTGCTGGCTGGCATGCGCCTGTAACCCCGACCTGAGCAGCGCTCACACTCCCTTTCTACCGGCGCACCCTGCCGCGCTGATTCTGCCAGGTCACGGACTCGCCCTGTGCCGTTGCAGCGGCAACGTGCTGTTACTTTGCCCTTACCGTTGCAATGTATGCACCACACCTGCACCCACTCTTTTTCAATGCGCGGCGGAATGACCTCTTCACCGTGGCTGTTCACATAGCCTGCGTACTTCACGACATCCCGCTGTACCCGGTTAAAGCCGGTACCGCTGCAATGCTGGCAGTTGCTGGTTGTGGCCGCCGAACGGGAATACTCCTCAAACGCCAGCTTTGACAGTACCACCAGACATTTCCCCAGCTGACTGCCTGCCGCCTTAGCCACCAGCTTCGGCACGGTGCGGTGTGCATAGCTCAGCAGCTGTTCGATAGTTCGGTAGCGGTCATCGTTGCTGACGCCAGTTTTAGCCATGTACGCCGCCATCCCGAACGGTGACTTGGACTGACACATTCCGATCGCCCCCATCAGGTCGGTACCCGTCAGGTTGTCGGTCGCGGTCGCGCGGGAACTGTCCGTAAACGCCTGGCTTTTGAGGCTGAAGTATTTCACTGCTGATTCAAGTTTCATGCGGCTTTACCTTTGCTGTGACCGGACATCGCAATTATCCCATTTTATGCAACACACATCCATGTCATTGTAAAATAAGAAACGCATCAATTCCCCACATGGTCACCAATCAGATTCATAAAAACCTCATCCCTGCGCCCGTTCATACAGTCAAAGTTCTGGAAACTCAGATACCACTTCAGCACGTCCAGCGCCTCGCTCCGGCTGACGGGCCTGATGATTTCCAGTTGCCTCTCAAGCCAGCTTTCGCGCTCATAAAGATGCGTGCTTTCAAATGAGTATTCATCAGGATAAAGCTCCCTGTACGCTGCGTGCCTCATCTGCGACAGCCACTCCCAGTACTGGAACTCACGCACTACGTCGCTGAGCGTGTGGGGAGAAGGCAGCACGTCAGAATAGTTAAGTCCTCCGTCGCCCTCGCGCATGTAGTCGGAATAAATCTCCTGATAAGGCCCATGTACAGCCTCAATAATCTGCTCTGCCTCAACCGGCTCAAAGGCGGCCTGGTGACTGCCGAAAAATCCCTGCGTCCGGCAAGCCTGTTCGCGCTGCTCTTTTGCCTGGTCAATAAAATGCTGCGGGTTATCCAGCCACATTGTTGAGAATGCCGCGGTCCATCCTGCCCCTTGCACCTGTAGATGGCGGGTATATTTTTCCTGCGCCTCTTTCGGCGTGATGGTCAGTTTTTTCAGCGCATCCTCAGCGGCAGCAATATGGGCGGGTTCTCCAGTTTTGATAACCTCAAGCACCCACAGATAGGCGTCGGTCTGCTTGTGCCCCGTGATCGTCTGCTGTGGCGGCAACGGCTTCGGTACTGCCAGCGCAGTACTGTATTTCATATCGGGAATACTGAAGAGCACCCGGTGTTCAGGGTTATCCCGAAACAGCCCTGAACGGCGGCAGAGGCTTTTCACCGTGTTGATATTCACGCCAGTCTGACGGGAGATGGACTTGTAGCCCTTACCCTCCCGCTTCAGCCGGATAATATTGTCTTTCTGGTCTGGTTTCATTTGCACACCCTGTGTTTATTTAAATCAGGGGCGGAATCCCGCCCCGTCCGCTCAGAACGGCAACGCGTCATCCAGGTCATTCACTGGCGGTTGCTGGCTGCCTGGCGAAGGCTGAGTCTTTCTTCCGCCACCGCCACGGACCGTTCTGGCGCTGATGACAGAATCGGCCAGCACCTGGTACGCGCTGTGCGTCTGACCGTCATTCCCCGTCCACATGTTGATGTTGAGTGTGCCGGAAACGCTTATCAGGTCACCCTTGTCGTGGCGGGCAAGGAAATCGGCCTGTTTGCCAAATGCCGTCACTGCCAGCCAGAGCGTGGCCTGTCCGTCGTCATTTCCCCTGCACGGCAGGTTTACCGCCAGCCTCGCCATTGCCATCTGATTGCCATTGCCGGTTGTGCGGGTCTGAACCTCTGCCACCAGTCTGCCGTGTGCTGCAATCTGTGCTGTCATACGTTTTTTCCTTCTTTAATCGGTGCAAGGTCGGTTTTTTGGGGTCAAAGTCGGTTCAGGGTCGGTTCACTTTTTCAATATAACTATCTGTAACCAAAGGAATATAAATATATGAACCGACTGAACCGACCAAACCTACCCTCTTTTCTCACACATGAGAAAAATCATTCATCTTCATCAGCGTCCATAGTCAGGACGACAAACCGCTGCTGCTTACCGTTATGGCGAAGCGTTTTCCTGGTGATCCCTTTGTCTGGCTTGTCGAGCATTCCCGCATCAGCGAGCACCTGTGCAAAAGCAACATAGTTCGCACCTGCGGCAATCTCATCGCGGAACACTGAAGGCCAGGTGTGGAAAGTCACCACGTCATTAAGCTGGCTGGTCACCCGGTAACCGGCCAAATCCTTAATCGGCAGGTCGCGGGGATCTGAATCCGGGTATGGCAGATAACGACTGAGCCCGTAGCGCTGGAGGAATGCTTCAGCCTGCTCCACCCACGCCCGCGTTTCACGGTTACCCATACCGAACTCGTTTACCCAGGCATTAAAGCTGTGCGTCAGCGCATCGCGGCTCTGCTGTACATCCCAGCCAGTCAGGAACCCCGATAGCACCAGCGCCGCTTCCAGTACGGCAAACCGTGCGGCCACACGTCTGACCTGCTCACTGGCCTCATCCGGCAGCAGCCCCGCCCAGCGGCGTTCAGCCTCGCGCACTGCTTCAGTTGCCTCCCTGCGATGTCCACACAGCCATTCCACCCAGGCCAGACCGGCAGCACCATGGTGATTCTGGTAGGCATCTTTCATCGCGTCGGCATGGGCCTTGCCGTCCTTCAGTCCGTGAAAAATGGTCGCCCGTGAGATGGGAACATTCAGCAGGCGCACCAGCTGCCCGGCATTTACCTTTCCACCATCGGCACGGATGTAGCTTTCAAGGTCAATTTCACCGGTACTGAAGGCCATTGCCCGCCAGCGTTTCAGATCCCGGTTACCGCCCTCTTTTGCCCCCTGAATCTTACCGACGCCGTTAAACAGTGCATATGCGGCATCGGCTACAGCCCTGCGGTTGCTGCCCTGTCCGATTTCATCCAGCGGCATAAAACCATCGTTGTGCGCCGCCGCCTCGTTAATAAGCCCCAGTGCAGTGGAGTACCAGGTCAGCTTCAGCGCGTCCGGATCGCCCCATACGCTGCTGGCCGCGTTAGCCGTGGTAGTTTTGCCCGCCGAGGAACCGCCAAAAAGATGCACCCCGAACCCGTCCGCGCCCGCGATACCAATAAGCGGGGCCGCCAGCGAACAGGCGATTGCCAGCATCATTGAGGGATTACCGGCAGCAAGCCGCGCCACGCTGCTGCGCCAGCTGTCCACCGTGCCTTTCGTGGCATACCCCTTCGCCGCTGCCGAACGCCCGTTGAACATCACCGGCTTTTCTGGCTGACCAATCACGCTGCCATCCGGCATGATGTAAGCCCCATACTGCCAGCCGGTAGCGCCAGCAATCGCCCACAGGTCACGTTTCCCGCTACGTTGCAGGTGATCGGCCAGAACCGACTTCAGCCCGCTTTTGGTTGTAACCAGCAGACCGCCCTTTTTCACCCTTTCCCAACCTTCACGCTCACCGATATCACACAGGGGAACCGCCTCGGTGCGCTTCTCCTTCGTCCCCTCAGGCGTCCAGGAAAGGATGAGATATCGCTCGGCGTCATCCTCACCCACGCCAACCACCTCCACGAACGTTGACAGCCAGGTCTCTTTCTCCACCAATTCGCCGGTGTCCTTGTCCATCTTCGGTTCAACCCACCAGAGTCCGCCCCTGCGACCATCAACAAAAGGCCGCAGGTCACCTGCTGCCGGACGTGTAGCCTCCGTTACTGCTGGCGTGAACATCCCCTGTGCAAAAGCATCACGGGCCGCGTCAGTGCCATATTGCTGCCGGTAATCGTCCCAGTCCGCTTTCTGTTCACCGGGCGGCAGTGTGACCGCCCCATTCACCGCCCGGGCAGCTTTTTCAGCGGCGATAAGCCCCGTGTTAACCTTCGGTTTGCCGTGTTCATCCATCTCACCAGGTGCGTGCCAGTCATTGTCAGCAGCAATGACGATCCGCGCCTGAGGGAACCTGTCACGAAACGCTTTTGCAACCGGCAGCAGGTTACCGGCATCCACCGCCGCCACACACAACACGTCAGGCATCAGTAACGCTGCTGTAACGCTGGTCGCGTAACCTTCGGCGATAACCACCGTTTCCACCGTATCTGACAGTTTCCCCTGGATAATAAACGCCCCTTTTTTGCGCGTGCCGGCCAGAAGCTTTTTGGCACCATCCGGGCGGATAATCTGTGCGCCGGTAACAGTGCCGTCCATTGTCCGCAGCACCAGCAGCAAAGATCCGTCCTTCAGCAGGGCTTCGGAGGGGCTTACAAGCCCCTTGCCGCTGAGATAATCAGATTCGCCCGGGAAACTGCCATCGAGTAGTGCTGTTACCTTCGCGGTAACATCCTGTGTTACCGGAGCGGGAACATCAGAGGGTGGATTCACCGGCAACGAAAGGACATCGGCCACCAGCAGCGCAGCTTCTGAAGCCGTTGCGTTTTTCACTTTCATCACCAGTTCCAGACCGTCGCCAGCTTCACACTGATTGCAAAAATGCGTACCCCGGCCGTCAAGGTCATCAAACCGGAAGCGATCTTTACCGCCGCAGGCCGGGCATGGCCCGTGCGCACCCGCAGTGCGGGGCACGTCGATACCCAGTGAACTGAGAATTTCCGGCCAGTGATCTGTGGCTGCGCGGCTGACCTCGCGGATCATATCTATCTGTCTCATGTTCAATTCCTCAGTGCGTAACCGGTTCGTCAGGCATACCGTTCTCATTCATCTCGCAGATGAACGTATCGTGCAGGCGGCTCATCACCTCGCGCCCCATCAGGGTCAGTCCGCCTTTGGGATCCTTCATCCCCACGTAGAACTGAATGGCATTACGGGTGCCCTCTTCACGCCCGAACCGCTCAATCAGCGCTCCCTCGATATTGTTAGCCATCGCCATGCGCTCAGCCGCCGGATAAAGGTTCATTGCACCATGAGGGCCCCTGTAGAGCGTGCACTCAACGAATTCCCCCGGACGCCACTCACAGTTGACCGTACCGTTAGCCGCCCGCTGCTCTTCGTCAAAGGTAAGGGCAACCAGCCAGCGCCAGAACAGAAGCATATTGTCGTAATCCCCGTTTGTGTTTCGGTTCACCCAGTACGTCATGAGCTCAAATTCAAGGAGGATGCACGGATCGCGCATATCGCTGACCCACTGCGGTATCTCATTCACCAGCAGCGTGACGACAAACGTCCTGCCATACGCGGCATGCACGGTAATATCGGGTTGACCATCATCTGAAAGTCCCGGACAGAAAATAAACTCTCCAGCGGTAAAATCTTCAGGGATATTATTTTTCATCAGTACATCTCCAGTCCGAGGGAATTATTTTTGGGATTATTCAGTGCCATTTCGACAGCGTTACTCATTACGCCGTCCATAAACTCGATGCCTTCCGGCGTTAATTTACTGCCGTCGTTATTCAGCATGCCGGAATAGGTAGCCGTCAGTAGTTCCTGACTGTTGGCAGGGCCGTACTTCTGAACACAGGCCGTTTCAAAACAGTCGGTCAGACAGCGGTACACCGCCTTCGCGGTGAGTTCGCCAAGGATTACCTGCTTCCGGCCAACCTTAACCACGCACACGGGGTGTCCACCGCTCCGGCGCTTACAGTAATCAACAAACGCATCCGAAATATGCTTGCGGCTTAATTCAAATGAGGTGACAGACTTTGTCATATTTAACTCCTTCCCCTTATTCAGGCCGAGTGATGCCACCGGCCTGAGGGCCGTTAATTTTTTGTTTTTCAGTGAAACTGATATTTGCGCTTATTGCGCCCCGTTATTTTTTTGGGAAACCTTTTCGCTGCCAGAGCTCGAATTGTGCCCTCTGCGCCGTGTCATTCAGCGCTTCCGCGATACGGGGAAGACACATCAGAGATTCACCCAGGGTGTGCAGGTCCTCAGCGGCAGTTTCATCGTCGTAATCTGCGCTGGTTCTGGCCCAGAACGCCATGCTACCCATCACCCTGATCCCGGCAAGAATAGCGCGATGCGCGTCTTCAAACTGACAATGCAGATCACCCAGCGTGTCGTTATCCATCCCCCTGAAGTCCATCAGCGCAAGATGCCCGTAAATATCACTCATCGCCTTCTCCTGAATACGCGTGCAGCGCACGGTTAACTTCTGCATTAATGTCATAGGCCAGACTGATAAGGTCGATCAACTCCCGGTCTCCCAGCTTGCAGGCTTTTTCCATCATCACTTCAAACAGCGTGTTGGCAAGGCCGCTGCGGTACTCAGCCACATCGAGAGGTATCACTTCACGCATGGTCGCCTCCGTACAGCGCTTTCAGTGACAGACCATGCACCGCCAGCCAGGCTTCAGCAGGCCACGACTTCAGAAAGCCATACTGCGGATCGGCGATCTTCTCCGGCACCATGCCGTTCGCCTGACACCACTTCTTCAGCAGCCGCCACGGATATTCGATATCGGTAAGGTTTTTCACCGCTTTCACTGTGGCATGCTTCTCACACTCACCCAGGCGTTCGGCCAGCTTATTGCTGCGGCGGACCGCTGCTGACGCTGTCGCCATTGCAGTTGCCTGCCGGCGGTCACCAATAAGGGCTTTGGTACGCTCAGCTTCATCAGCTCGGGCCTTCTCCTTCAGCCGCCCTTTCTCAGACTCCATCGCAATCTGAAGTATTTCCAGCGTGGATAATGCCGGAACAGCGACTTTCCGGGCTTTCAGCTTTTCGAGAGCAGAACGGCGCACGGCTTTAGATTCCCGCATCGAGACAAGCATTGCCTGATCGCTGGTCAGCCCGAAAGCTATCGTTGGACGCCCGCCCCGCTCTGTGGAGGGTTTTGGTATTTCTGGATAAAACTCCCCGGTAAGCTCCCTCTCGACCTTTTTAACGAATTTGTTGTGGCTAATTTCCGGCTCACCATATTCCCGGCGGGCGGCATTGATAATGCCAAGCAGTTCAACCGTGTCGATCAGAGACTCATCATTCACTGTCGGCATTGCCTCATGTACTAAAATTTCATCACTCATTGCACACCCCATGTTCATTATTCACCTGAGAAACTTCACCGAGATCCAGCGCGTTGGTCAGCGTCTGCGCGTAGTCAGAAGCAATATCTACCAGCACAGAAACCCAGCGTTTATCGTGTTCAGTACCGCTGATGCAGATGTGGTTAGCACAGTGCAGCAGGTCGGCCAGCCGCTGAGCACGGAGAAGCAAATCATCCTGCGTGTGATAGATGTGGAGCTCAGACATGCTCAACCTCCGTGGCTTTCTTCAGGTAAGTCATTGCCTCATGTACAAGGGTGTGAACTGCTGCAACCTTATTCGCTTCGTATTCGTCGGTAGGGGTAAGCGTATCCATCCAAATATCAAGAACGGCCAGCGCCTGATTACTGTAGGCCAGAGCGTTTTCGGCATGGGTTACGATTTCGAAAGTGGATTTAGACACGACGCACCTCCTGAACGGGGGTTGAGTCCGGTGAAAAATCTGATACGTCGATCGCCATCATTGCCCAGATAATCTTTGCGTCCGGATCAGTCCAGGGGGTAACTCTTTGGTGATCTGTCCGTATTTTAGCGGCGAAGGTCAGATTCCAGCCGGGGAAGGTGTCACGCGCTTCAGTTTCAGTTGTGGCCTGAGTGCGCAATATAGTGGGTAAGCAGGTGTCATTCTCACGGCTGCCGAGAAACAGCCATGTAAATTTAGGGCGAGTTTGGGTACTATGTGATGATGCCATAGTGTAAACCTCCGTTACATTGTGGTTAGAGGCCCGGGAAGTGCTGAGAACACTGCCGGGCTTCGCTATTTTAAAAAAACACAAAAACAAAGTGCACATACACCATACATTTTAGTGCACATACACGTCAACTATTTTATTCTTCCTTTTTTCCTGTATAGTGTTTCTACACCAACACAAGGAAACCAGTATGGCGACAGGCTTTAAAAATAATCGTTCTACAACAAAGGGGATCCGCTTCCCGCACGAACTCATTGAAGAGATCGACGCTAGCGTTGAGAAAGAGAAAGCAGACAATCCGGGCGCTAATTTTTCCTCATGGGTACTGGATGCCTGCGGGCGCAAGCTGAAGGCGGAGCAACGCAAGAAGGCGAAAGACTGACCTACGAAATTTTCGTAGGTTACTGACCCGATATCCTCGGGGCTGTGAGGCTCCCCGATAATTTCAGTGTGGTTTTCCCAATGGGCAGCATTCGCGGTGCTGCCCTTTTCTTTGGCCGAACCGGAGTAAAGGTAATGTTCGTGTTTCCTCTGCCCTGAAGTGCAGGTTTGTGGAAGAATCAAAGACTTAGCCGATTCCGTTGATTCGACGGAATTAAGCAAAATCAGCCGGTTACATACCCGGTTGCTTAAACTCGGCATATCACCGAGTTTGATTTGTGCGCGCGGATTTCGTCGGTTCAAATTTTGCGCGGGCATTAAACGGACGCGCAAATTTTGAGCGTCAGTATTGCTGCCTCGCAACATTGTGAGAATATTCCCCGGCAGCGGGGTAAATTGACCGATATTTGACCGCCCCCAAACGGGGGAGCTCAAAATATCTTTCCTCACTGCCTCCGTTTCAAACACGGGCAGTGCACATGGATTGCTCATGCCATCACCTCCAGCTTCAGCCCGCCAGCGGTGTAACCCTGCACACGGACACCATCGACCCGGTGACGTTTTTTTGCCAAGTGTGGAATGTGATCGACGTAGACATGCAGCCATTTTCCATCAAGAGCAATGCGTTTGAAGTTACTCCGCTCGGTTTCTGCCGCCTGGACAACTAAGCTGGAAGCCTTGTAGGGTGCGGCTTGTTCTGCTCGCAAGGGGGATTTTTCTAAAAACTCACGGCCTGAAGAACGATAGAGCCAGAATGTTTCCCACTGCCCGGTAATTTTCCTGGTCCGCACCTGCACATAGCCCAGACGGACCATCAGGCGGCCAAACTCTGCATTGTCCCGGATGACATCACCAACGTAACCCAGAGGCTCGCGTTTCCAGCCCTGACGCTCATATTCTTTAATCAGACCGGCATGGCGCTTCAGGTGGAGCAATTCGTACTTGTCCCGCTGGTTCGGGCTACGGTAAATGGCCCACTCAGCAGGCGCAGCTTTCCGCTGCTGTGGTTCAATCTGAACAGCAAAGGTTGCCAGCGCCTTACCGTCTTTCCGGCGGCAAAACTCCCGGTAACCAGCACAACTGAAGATGATGTTTTGGCAATAGCTGTCAATATTCTGGCACTGCACAGGTGCCGATTCTCCATTGTTTTTCAATGAGTTAACTGACCACAAGGGGGGATGATAATCGAAAGAGACCTTATCAGCCCCACTGAACCCCGTATCGACATCAGCCTCATGCACCGACACACCAGAACGCAGCCAGACCAGGCCACTGCCGTTATGGCGCAGTCCCAGATCCGTCAGCGTGCAGGTGCGATTGTTGATGGCTGTCCAGTCGCCGGAAATAACGTGCTGGCGGATCTCTTGAATGTTAAGCATGGTGATCCCCCTGAAGCGCTGGCGTGGAGGTAAGCAGACTGGCGAACGCATCCATACGGCGAGCTACCTCACGCACGGCATCCCCCGGACTCAGACTATTACGCACTGCCTCGTCAAAAGCCGCCTGCTCAATTTTCTGGATGGTAATCAGAAGTCCAAGCTGTTCCTCATCGGCCACAGCTCGTTCACCGTCGCTCAGGCCCGTTATACTGTTCTCAGCACGGGCCAGATTGATGTAATGGTGACGCTGAGCACCCAGCGCCTTCAGTCCGTCACGGCTTTCATGATAGCCAGGCAGATATTCACGCCGAACGGGTTCAGTGGCGCGGCGTTTGAAAAATGCTTTGGTCACGTCAAGTTTGAAAAGCCTCATTGCTTCGGCATCGCGTCCACGCACAAAGCGACACATATAATCGAGCTGGGGCTCATTCAGCAGAGCAAATTTATGATCACGCCCTCCCAACTGTTCGGTTTCTAATCGCTCCGTTTGTAACGGAAGGATGCCCAATTCACGCAGCTCTTTTTTATGCTTAATAACCAGGGCATAGAGGTTTTTATGTTTAACCCCTATTCGCATTGCAAACAGGCGGGAATCAATACGCGCCTCCTGTTTATGCTGAATCAGAATATCCACCTGGCTGGCTTTGGGCTGAGTCTGGCCCTCCCCATGACGGGGCTTATTTTTGAGTTTCACTGGTTACTCTCCGTTTAAGCTGAATTTAGCTGTCGCGACGGCATTCGGATGATGAATGAACTCACGCGCAAACTCTCGCAAGAAATGCACACAGGGGGTTTATGCGACCTCCTTGCGAGATTCAACAATGCGCTCATTGATCCATTCGTCAATTTCACTTTCAACGAAGGCAATGGCACGACTGCCGATTTTAACGGAGGAGGGAAAGCGCTTTTGGCTCATAAGGCGATAGATCCATGCCTTGCTATAGCCAGTGCGGCGTTGGACTTCAGTGAGACGGATAAATGCTACTGACATGGCTGACTCCTGTATACTTTGTGATAACAGGAGCTATTTCAATCAATAAAGGTTCCGGAATCCATAACTGTACATTGCATCACATACGTTCTACTGCGTAGAGCATACATCTTACGCATTAGGCATTACCACTTTATGCCCTGCTTTTTGGCATGCATGAGAATCCAGTTCCTTACAGTGATAATGCTGTAGTGAAAGCCCTTAGTTTCTAACCAAGATTTATAGTGTTCAGCCGCAGCCACTGCACTTTTAAAATTATTCCTATTTTCAACCCAGTTCGCACTAACAAGATCTTTTGCTTGTCGATTTTTTTTATGACGGGTATCGGTCGCTTTTTTTATAGTGGCCTTTTTTCTGATTTCTTCACCAGAGATATTACTGGTAAATACTTCCACCTGTTTTGTTAGTTCCTCTATTTTACTATTTAGGATATTTAATTTATGTTCAAAACTATCATTATTTCTTCGCTCATTTCCGTAACTAAATGCCTTCATTGCCTTCATTGATGCTCTAGTAATTGGATGAAGTCCTCCAAGCGTAATTTTCACCGTTCCAATTTTGCTTTGGTCTTTTTCTAGCGAACGAATAAAATGAACCGCATCAGCTATCAGTGACAAACAGAGGGCGTAAAAATACTCAAAAGGTTCCGCATCTACGAATCCGTCTTCCGTTTCATTATCCTTCAGCCAATCTATAATGTCATATAACGCATCTATCTCATCAGTGTTCTCATTATTGGGCGAGTTCAATTCCTTTTCCTCTCCAACGAATTCCAGAAACTCTCCATATTGATTGTGTTGAAAAGCAAAAGGGTAGGTATCGATATCATCACTACCACGGCTAAACATTAAATTAGCCTGGACATCATCCTTAAGTCTCTGAATCTCTTTGTCTCTTTCTTCATTGAAGTAAATTTCAATCAATTCAAATATTAAATTTTGAACGTACAATATTTGTTTATTAGTTCTTTTTTTGTGTTTTAAAGTCCATCTAACAGAACTAGCAATTTCACCTAATGCCTCTACAGGATACAGAGGTATAACACTATTTAGTGGTAAAAAAGTATCTTCAGACATGATTGTCCACCTCTCGCCCTCTTAAACTGAGGGCCATGCCAGCCAGCAGAGGTGTGCTGGTTTTCGGTGATCAGCCTAGACATAGCCTTTTCGTCATCGTCTACTGAAGTCTACTAGCTGGATATTCATACAGCAATACTTTGGTACAGGATCCCGATCAAAAAAACGTCACTTAATCGCGAATGTCGATAACTATGGGTCTGAATGGTGTGCAAGGTCGGTTTTTTGGGGCCAAAGTCGGGTACAGGTCGGGTACAAATAACTCATTAACTAAATGATTTATATATAAATACCTTTCCATACCCGACTTACCCGACCAAACCGACCTGTTTTTCTCGCACGTGAGAAAATATTTGTTTGGCTTGCAGCTATCCACCAGCGTTACTTCCGACGGCGCTTTTTAGCAAAGTCATACGGTGTAACGTGTTTGGTCTGGTTGGCGTCCAAATAGTCGGCCCACCACTGCATCATCAGGCGTCGTTCGTCCAGGTGCTCTGAAGTGTGAATGTAGGCTGCTCTTACGTTGTTACGCTCAACGTGGCTTAACTGGCGCTCTATAGCATCATCGCTCCACAGACCTGACTCACCGAGTGCTGCCCGGGCCATAGTGCGGAAGCCATGACCACAGACTTCTGTTTTTGTGTCATAGCCCATAACGCTGAGAGCATTGTTAACCGTTCTCTCGCTCATCACTTTTTTGGGGTCGTGATCTCCTGGGAAAACTAACTCTCCTGAACCGCTTAAAGTCTTCAGCTGTTCGATGACTTTAAGCGCCTGGTTGCTAAGTGGAACAAGATGCTCTGATTTCATCTTCATTCCGCGACCGGAAAACTTTACCCCTTCCAGAGGTTCACGTTTGCCAGGAATCTTCCATAGTGCGTTAACCAATTCCATTTCATGCCATCTTGCAAACCTGAGTTCACTGGACCGCACAAAAGTAAGCAGGGTAAGTTCGACGGCCAGCCGGGTTATTAATCGCCCTCTGTAAGTGCTTATACGAGAGAGAAGCTCAGGAATGCGTTTATCAGGCAAAGCAGGATGATGTCGGGGTTTGGTCGTCGTGAGAGCGCCGGCCATATCACCGGCTGGATTTGAGGTAATTATATCGTTCTGGACGGCATAGCGAAGGATAGAGGTTACACGCTGCTGCAGGCGCTGGGCGATGTCATGCTTCCCGTCCTCATCAACTACCCGTATTGGGGCCAGCAACTGGCTGGTCCGAAGTGTTCGCACATCGGCATTGCCGATAGCGGGAAAAATATATAGCTCCAGGCTACGCATTATTCTTGCCCGGTGATCTTCGCTCCAGCGCTTGTTGCTGGCATGCCACTTTCGCGCTATAGCCTCAAAAGTAAGTGCCCCCTCAGCCTCAATTTGTGCCCCCTTCTTTTCAGCTTTGGGGTCTGTACCCTGTGCGAGCATACGTTTAGCTTCGTCACGTTTTGCTCTGGCGTCAGCGAGTCCGATGGTGGGATAAACGCCAAAAGCCAGCCGATCTTCTTTCCTGTCTGTTGGTCGGCGGTACTTCATGCGCCAGTACTTGGAGCCTTTGGGGGTAACTTCGAGATACAGACCACCACCATCAGACAATTTATAGGCTTTATCCTTTGGCTTGGCAGCCTCGATTTGACGGACTGTGAGCTTCATTTAGGGGGCACTTTAGAAATAGAAGTGAGGATGCCCCCTATTATGCCCCCTGCGTACTGTTGATTGCAATGGATGTAAGTAGACGTTGAAATAACGAGAAGTGTTGATAAACGGGGCTTTAGAGAGGATTTGTAGACTTAATGAGACGTTAGTAAACCAAGATATGGTGCCCGGGGCGGGACTTGAACCCGCACAGCCATAAGCCGAGGGATTTTAAATCCCTTGTGTCTACCGATTTCACCACCCGGGCATGGGTGTAAAGTGGAGGCGCGTCCCGGAGTCGAACCGAGGTTCACGGATTTGCAATCCGCTGCATGGCCACTCTGCCAACGCGCCTTAATCCTGCTGCGCCACCAGACTGAATCTGATGACAAAATCTGGAGCGGGAAACGAGACTCGAACTCGCGACCCCGACCTTGGCAAGGTCGTGCTCTACCAACTGAGCTATTCCCGCTTTTATCAGGGCAACTTCACAGAAGTTGCTGATTTACCTATCTTCTGACAGCTCAGCTGCCTTTCGATGCGTTGCATTCTACTGACCTGGAGAAATGAGTCAACACAATTATCCTCACTTTTCGTCTGTTTGCTGCTTTTTGAATCGCATCGATCACTGTTCAAACAAATCGCCGCGCGAGGCATTCAGATACTGGAACATTGACCAGAAAGTCAGCACTGCCGCGATATACAACGCCACCACGCCGATAGCCACTACGGTAGTATCCGGACGCCATAACAGAGCAAACAATGACAGCATCTGCGCGGTGGTTTTGACTTTACCAATCCAGCTGACGGCCACGCTGCTGCGTTTGCCAATTTCAGCCATCCATTCACGTAGCGCCGAGATGATAATTTCACGGGCGATCATGGTGGCAGCCGGTAAGGTAATCCACCAGGAGTGGAAATACTCTGCCACCAGCACCAGCGCCATCGCTACCATCACTTTATCGGCTACCGGATCGAGAAACGCCCCAAAACGGGTGGTCTGCTTCCAGCGCCGGGCCAGATAACCGTCGAACCAGTCCGTAATGGCCGCAAAGATAAAAATCAGCGCACAAACAAGGGGAGCCCATTCAAATGGCAGGTAAAAAGCCAGTACAAAGAACGGGATCAGAACGACACGAAACAGGGTAAGTAACGTCGGAATGTTAAAATGCATAGGTACGCTAACTGTCTGGGCAGAGTAGAATTTGTCCCTATGTTCCTACAATGCCGTGAGCGTTGCAATGCTTAGTGTTTCAGCGAATAAAAGATTTTCTCCGCAAGGAGGAGGGAGATCCCAGGGACTTTCGCTATTTCCTCTACAGAAGCACTCATCAGCGGTTGCAGGCCTCCCATGTATTTAAGAAGCATCTGACGCCTTTTTGGCCCTATTCCTTCAATGGTTTCCAGGGCGCTGGTGTTCTTCACTTTTGCCCGCTTATTACGGTGCCCCGTTATCGCATGATTGTGAGAGTCATCACGAATATGCTGGATAACATGCAGCGCCGGGGAGTCTGGAGGCAGCGAGAACCCCTCCCCTTCCGGCTCGAAAAACAGCGTTTCCAGTCCGGCTTTACGGTCGGTGCCTTTGGCCACGCCGAGCAGTATTGGTCGATCTTTGTCCCAACTGACATCCAGATCGGCAAAGACGTTTTTCGCCTGTGCCAACTGACCTTTACCGCCGTCAATCAGGATGACATCAGGAACCTTACTCTCAATCAGATCCTTGCCGTAGCGACGGCGCAGCACCTGATTCATTGCCGCGTAGTCGTCCCCTCCGGTGATGCCGGTGATATTGTAACGACGGTATTCCGCACGCAATGGTCCGTTACTGTCAAATACCACGCAGGAAGCCACAGTTTGCTCACCCATTGTGTGGCTGATATCAAAACATTCCATGCGGTTAATGGCTGGCAGATCCAGCAGTTCTGCCAGGGCCTGCAGGCGCTGATGAATAGTCGATTGTTGCGACAACCGGCTAACCAGTGCAGTGCTGGCATTCGTCCGGGCCAGCTTCAGATAACGCGCACGGTCGCCCCGAGGTTTGCTTTGAAGAGTCACGCGCCGCCCGGCCATTTCGGTCAGTGATTCTGCCAGCAGGTCTTTTTCCGGCAGCGTAAAGTCGAGAAGAATATCGCTGGGCAACGTTCGCGCCTGACTACCCTGCAGGTAAAACTGTCCGACGAAGGTCTGTACCACTTCAGCCAGCTCAGTGCCTCCCGGCACTTTCGGGAAATAGCTGCGGCTGCCCAGTACTTTTCCCTGACGGATAAACAGCACATGCAGGCAGGCCATACCGGATTCAAACGCCACACCTATCACATCCAGATCGTCGCCGTTATTCGAGACAAACTGACGTTCCGTTACCCGTCTGACCGCCTGAATCTGGTCACGCAGCCGGGCCGCCTCTTCAAATTTCAGCGCCTGGCTGGCGACTTCCATCCGGGCGACCAGCTGATTCAGCACCTGGTCATCCTTACCAGAGAGAAACAGGCGCACGTAGTCAATCTGCTGAGCATACTCTTCTTCTGTCACCAACCCGGCGACACAAGGGCCAAGGCAGCGGCCAATCTGATATTGCAGGCAGGGACGCGAGCGGTTGCGATAAACACTGTTTTCGCACTGGCGCACGGGGAAAATTTTCTGCAGCAGCGACAGCGTCTCACGGACGGCATAGCTATTCGGGAAAGGCCCGAAATATTCGCCTTTCGCGTGCTTGGCACCGCGATGACTTGCCAGCCGGGGATGAGCATCGGCACTGAGAAAAATATAGGGATAGGATTTATCATCACGCAGCAGCACGTTGTAACGCGGCTGATACAGCTTGATATAGTTGTGCTCAAGCAGCAGCGCTTCCGTCTCGGTATGCGTGACCGTCACGTCAATCTGGCGGATGCTGTCCACCAACGCTTCAGTTTTACGGCTGCCGGGATTGCCACGGAAGTAGCTGGAGAGGCGCTTTTTCAGATCTTTGGCTTTGCCGACGTAGATGACCGTCCCGCCAGCATCATACATGCGATAGACACCTGGCTGGCTGGTCACCGATTTCAGGAAAGATTTTGCATCAAAAACGTCATTCACTACTGGTTAACGACTCCGCATTGAACAGGCCATGCCGGATGGCCAGGTGCGTTAACTCAACGTCGCCGCTGATATTAAGTTTGCTGAACATACGGTAACGGTAGCTGTTAACCGTTTTCGGGCTCAGGTTAAGCTGTTCGGAAATTTCCGCCACTTTCTGCCCCTTGGTGATCATCAGCATAATCTGTAGTTCACGTTCCGACAAACTGTCAAAAGGCGAGTCTGTTTTCTGCGGCTCGATCTGGCTCAGTGCCATCTGCTGGGCAATATCCGAGGCGATATATCGCTGGCCGGAATGCACCTGTCGGATGGCATTGACCACCTCTTGCGGAGCCGCGCCTTTGCTCAGGTAGCCGGAAGCGCCCGCCTGCATAACCCGCGCAGGCAGGGGATTTTCGGTATGGATCGTCAGCATAATGATGCGGATATGCGGGCTGTAACGGATAATCTTGCGCGTAGCCTCAAGACCGCCGATTCCCGGCATGTTCATATCCATCAGCACCACGTCTGTACTGTTGGTCCGGCACCATTTCACCGCGTCTTCGCCACAGTTAGCTTCACCAACAACCTGAAAACCTTTGATGTCTTCCAGTATGCGGCGAATGCCTGCGCGCACCAGTTCGTGGTCATCAACAAGAAGAACGCTTATCAAACAGGTCTCTCCAAATGGGTAATACCAGGGACGTTCAGAATGGTATTCAGACTGCCGATCTTACCTCTTTTTCACCGGTGTTAGAACAGAAAAAAAACGTCATTGTCTTACAGAAAAGCCTTACCCCACCGCATACCAGAACTGGCATGTGGGTAAAGGTTGTGTGATATACTTGTTATTAAAGAATAGCCTTCAGGGCGCTGCGGCGCTGACTGAAATGATGAGTAAAAATAAGGAGAAAACATGAGCGATACTGACTTTTCAACCAGCAAAGAGACGCAAACCCTGGCCGAAGAGATGGCCTGCATGAAGGCCCTGGTAACATTTATGCTTAAGGGTATGGGACAGGCTGATGCCGGTAAAGTCATCATCAATATGGAAAAATACATTGCCCAACTGACCGATCGTCAGCAGGCGGACGTGTTTAGCAGCACCATTGGTCAGATCAAACAGGCCTATCGTCAGTAATTCCCCCCTGCCCATTGCATTTCCTTCAGGGTTGTAACAAGCTCAGGTTTTGGCTGACACTGAACGGAACAATGGGCTTACTTTTCAAAGCAGTACTGGGTGCGCTGGTTGTGGTACTGATCGGCATCCTGTCAAAAACCCGCAACTATTACATTGCCGGCCTGCTGCCGCTTTTCCCGACCTTTGCGTTAATTGCCCATTATATTGTCGCGAGTGACCGGGGAATTGAAGCATTACGCACCACCATCCTGTTCGGCATGTGGGCAATTATCCCCTACTTTATCTATCTTCTTTCACTCTGGTACTTCGTTGGAATGATGAAGCTACCTCTGGCGCTGGGCAGCGCCGTGGCGTGTTGGTGCATTGCAGCATGGCTGCTCATCACACTGTGGGCAAAATTACACAGTTAGCGTCCCCGGGCGCTCCAGCTGACGGACACTCCAAGCGTTGGCAACACTTCTTCCGGACTGAAACGACGAGCACCACGGAATTTGGCCGCCAGGTTAGGCTGCTTTACCGGAATGCGCACCGCAAAGAGATTATCTTCGGACTGGATAACCCCGGCCGTTAGCGGCTCATAAGCCACCAGGTGCTGCCCGAACATCTGTTCAAGCATCGGCGTGGCCGCGCTATAGAGAAAGTCAATTCCTGACTGCTCCGCCAGCTGTACACTGTGCCAGAGAATGCTCAGCGGCAGTTCCGGATCAACATCGAGCCGGGCAGAAAAACGCGACATTTCCCAGACGGGAAGCGAGTTATCTGACAACTGGCGGCCGACCGCGCTTTCAATGCCTGCATCTGTCTCCGGATTTTCCCATTGCATCAGGCGTGCACAGCCACAAATCCCCTGCTGTGCACTCCAGGCAATCAGCCAGATAACATCAGAGCGGTCAAAGCGATCGTATTCCTGGCCCGGCGTACTTAAACGAGGCGGAATGGACCAGCCTTCACCACGGGCAAAGACGCTGTAGCGATAACTTCCCAATTCTGCCAGCAAAGAGGATGGCATATCCTTAAGCTTGGTCTGGATAATCTTCATCATTGATCCCCTGTCGCATTCCCTCGTGATGCCGCTCCTCACGGCTCGATCAGGGTTGTTACCCTGGGCGCAGGGTAGACAACCAGTTAGTAATCGGAAACTACCAAATTTGGTAGTTGTAACTTACTCAGAGTAAGCCGATTGCTGCGGCGTAAGAGGCCACCTGGGTTTTGTTTGGTGCATTTAACCTCTTTTGCATATTTTTTTGGTGAAAATTAACGGTATTTTCCGAGATAGAGAGGATTAGGGATATTTCAGCCGACGTTTTTCCTTCGGCAGTCCATTTGAGAATTTCAAGTTCTCGCTGGGTTAAATCCATGTTCATCACCAACATCGAAATATCTTTTACACGTTGTAATGCCTCTAAGGTTAGATCCGTTAAATACTGTATCCTGAGGTGACACTCCTGAGTTAACGCTATCTTTTCAAATGACTTCCCTGAAGCCATTGATAATATCCCAATGGCCCGGTTTTTCACCATCATCGAGTACGAAAAACCTGCGCGAATGCCATGCTCCTTTGCCGCCTCGAACACCCGGCGTCCCTCGGTGACAATCGGGTCGTTCCATAGCAGCAGCGTCCCCGGAATCTGGCAATATTTGATGATTGGGTCTATATCACCAAAATTCTCTTTCTGCCAGGTTCGCACCCACTTTTTCGGGTAATTACTGTAGATAAATATCCCCGGTCGGGCGAACGGCACTGGATGACGAATATACAATGCATAAAATTCTAATCCCAGTTTAATCGTTTGCCGCTCAATAAGACGGGTTATATCTGCAGTTTCAGTTACCTGATGGAAAGCAGAATGCATTTCGTTGCGCCAACTGAAATAGTTCTCAGCAGTCATTAACGCCTCACGGGGATGGGGAGCGAAGCCACATCCTGATAATAATATTGATTGTTTATGAGGAAAAAAATGAATGATAACGAGCAAAAAAATTAATGACGACTGTTATGTTTCCGTATCAGGATAATAACAAGAAAAACACCTTTTTTTTACTCGTCCCTCATGAAAATCTTCTGCTGAATAATTTCTCAGTCTGAATGATTTGTAAAAGAGCATCGATCGCAGTACTGCTTTTCCCGGTTTGGCTGCGTTATGCCACAGACAGAACAGCGGGAACGTCGATCTTTAGAATAGGATTTTTCCTAAGCACATTCAATAATTTTGACAGCAACCCGGAGCGGTTAGGCGGCTATTTTTTTCACTAAAACCGTCATTATTTTATGTCAATCAGTGGAAATGCTGCGGTACCCACGCACAACCAGTTGATTTTAATTAATTTTATCAGTAAAAATAATAGATTTGGTTTTTTTATAATTGTGCAGCAATCCTGTACTAAACACTCTTTATCTTTATCCATAATTAATACGCGGCTTTCTCTCATCACAAGCTGCGTGTACAAGGACAAAAATGTGTTGCCAGATAACTGGTAATTTATTATCTCTGAACCATAATCTAACTTACTGAATTAGTACTATAAATCAAACGACTTCTCCATCTGGTCATTATCCCGATAAGGAAATAGTGATGTTAGACAGACTGGCAATGTTGTTCATTCTTCTGGGTGTCTGCACCTCGCTGATGATCCTGAAAGATCTTATCCGTTATCCCCAGCCCGTCAGGATCATGAACCTGGTCTGGCCGGTGACCGGCCTGTATATGCCCTTTTTCGGCTGGCTGGCCTGGTGGTTTTTCGCCCGTAAAAACCGTTCGGCTTCCCCTCTGTTGAGCAGAAGAGGTTCCCAACCGCCCGCCCTCCGGCAACTGTTTTCCTCTACCAGCCTCTGTGCGGCGGGCTGTGTGCTGGGTGACATCATTTCCATTCCGACCGTTTCACTGATGAATACCCTTCCCTTTCATTCCGTAATCCTGACTCATGCCGTTATTTCTCTGGCACTGTCATTACTTTTCGGGGTAATGCTGCAGTTTTTTGCGCTACGGCAAATAGAAGGGATTTCGATATTTCTTGCTTTCTGGCGGGCAATCAAAAGTGATATTTTTTCACTGATTGTTTATCAGGCCGGGATGTATCTCTATATGTCGCTGGCGTTTCGCTTTATTTTGCACAACCAAATCGAACCGCTGATGCTGCATTTCTGGTTTATGATGCAGTTGGCGCTAATCACTGGCTTCGTTTTTGCCTGGCCAGCCAATAAATTCCTGCTGCAACGGGGCATTAAGCCGGCTTTCTAGCGGCAGACGCTAAAGCCACGCATACCCAGGTGGAAGTGGTTAGCGTGTGCGCTGTTGTACTCAGGCCCCAGGGAATTGCCATAATACTGGCAGCTCTGCCGGAAAACCTGCTGCAGCCAGTGTCCCTGAGGTTGCTGCCGTGACCACTCTTTCAGTACGTTAATCTGTTCGCCATTTTTCAGCCTGAATCCGGCAATATCCAGCGCATCCGCGGTAGCATGCTCACTAAGACGCCCTTCTGCACGGTGGTAAATATTTCTGCAGGCATAGCTGCCCAGATGATCGATCCGCGCCAGCGGTGAAGCCAGCTCTGCTGCAGCCAGCGGTTTAGCAGACTGCACCACAAACATTGTGGTGCTGAGTGCCAGCGGACAGCTGGCAAGAAAGCTGGAACTCAAACGAACATCGCCAAAGTTTTCCACCCGCACAGGCGCTGGCAGCGGACAGGTCCCGCTAACCGGGGTTGGCTGAGTGAAGCGCATATAACCCTGCTGTTGCGCGATTTTCAACACGGTCAGACAGGCGGCAGGATCCCGGTCCAGCTTCTTCAGCTTGTAACGGGTGACCAAAGTGGGAGCATCAGTGACCTGCAGAGGCGTAAAGGGATTCCATTGTGGGGGAAGGTTCTTTTCCAGCCAGGGTATGACCGCCAGTATCAACAAGATTACCGCAGCAAGCACAATCACTCCTTTCATTCATCCCCCTTTACCCAACACGGGTTGCCCACCAGCGAAACCTTCCGCCCGGTATGTGAAATAAAGTGTAGAGGCGTTTTTGCGCGATCGGTCCGGATATCCCTCACGCTTGTGAAAAAGAGTTAGCTGTCAGCCGTACATTTACACTATCTTATGGCTGCAAACATGGTTTTTTACCAGATTAAATAACAGCCTGCAGAGCTGACACAACATCAAGTTAAGGACAGGCATACCGTTATGGTTGACCAATCAAAAGCAACGCCCCTGAGCGAAGAGGCACCGGGCGAGCTCCAGCGTAATCTCCACAACCGACATATCCAACTGATCGCCATTGGTGGTGCCATCGGCACCGGGCTGTTTATGGGCTCCGGCAAAACCATCAGCCTGGCTGGCCCCTCGATCATCTTTGTTTATATGATCATCGGTTTTATGCTGTTTTTCGTTATGCGCGCCATGGGCGAGCTGCTGCTGTCGAACCTCGAGTATAAATCATTCAGCGATTTCGCTGCCGATCTGCTCGGCCCGTGGGCGGGCTACTTTACCGGCTGGACCTACTGGTTCTGCTGGGTGGTCACGGGCATTGCCGACGTGGTGGCGATAAGCTCCTACTTTCAGCTGTGGTTCCCGGACTTCTCGATCTGGATGAGCGCCCTGTTGTGCATCGTGGTTTTCCTGTCGCTGAATATCGCCACGGTGAAGCTGTTCGGTGAAATGGAGTTCTGGTTTGCGATCATCAAAATCGTCGCCATTGTGGCGCTGATTGCCACCGGTATTGTGCTGGTTGCCATGCACTACCCTTCTCCGGGCGGCGGTACGGCTGCCATCAACAATATCTGGGATCACGGCGGCATGTTCCCGAAAGGGCTGAGCGGCTTCTTTGCTGGTTTCCAGATTGCGGTGTTTGCGTTTGTGGGCATTGAGCTGGTAGGTACCGCAGCGGCGGAGACGCATGACCCGAAAAAGGTACTTCCACGTGCCATCAATGCCATCCCACTGCGCATCATTATGTTTTACGTCTTCGCCCTGCTGGTGATCATGGCCGTGACGCCGTGGGATCAGGTCGTGGCTGACCGCAGCCCATTCGTTGAGATGTTTGTGTTGATTGGCCTGCCAGCCGCCGCCAGCATCGTCAACTTTGTGGTACTGACTTCGGCAGCGTCCTCGGCTAACAGCGGTATTTTCTCCACCAGCCGGATGCTGTACGGTCTGGCGCAGCAGGGTGTGGCTCATCGCCGCTTCGGTATGCTTTCCCGCCGTGCCGTCCCCACCACAGGGCTGTTCTTCTCCTGCCTGTGCCTACTGGCAGGCGTGGCGCTGATTTATCTGATCCCGAACGTGATGAAAGTGTTCACCCTGGTGACCACCGTCTCAGCCATTCTGTTTATGTTTGTCTGGACGATCATCCTCTGCTCCTACCTGGCCTACCGCAAGCAGCGCCCTCAGCTGCACGCAGAGTCGGTTTACAAGATGCCGCTGGGCAAATTCATGTGCTGGGTTTGTATTGCCTTCTTTGCCTTTGTGCTGGTACTGCTCTCGCTGGAAGAGGACACCCGTCAGGCACTGATGGTGACGCCGCTGTGGTTTATCATGCTGGGCATCGGCTGGTGGCTGCGGCAGAGAAAGGCAGCCAGATAGTCGCAACAGGGTGCGCTGAGCGGCTCAGGCTGTTCAGCGCACCCGAATCCCTTCAATGACCATACGCTGGACATTTTCCACCGTCTGCTGAAAGAATCCTTCATCACTGAGTGTCTGACCGGTTACCGCCTCAACCTGACTGGCAAAATCAGCGTAGTGCTGGGTGGTGGCCCACAACATAAAGATCAGATGGTGCGGTTCCACCGCCGCCAGTTTCCCGGCCTTAATCCAGCCCTCAATCACCGCCGACTTTTCATCAACCAGCTCCCTGAGATCGCCTTCCAGCTCCCCTTTCAGCAACGGCGCACCCTGCAGCATCTCCATGCAGAACAACCTTGAGGCCTGGGGATGATCGCGTGAAACCTCCAGCTTTAGACGGATATAGTCCCGTATCGCCTCCAGCGGCTGCTGGTCGTTTCGCAGCGCCCGAAGTGGGGCCAGCCAGACATCAAGAATATTTTTGAGCACCGCAATATACAACGCTTCTTTCGAGGGAAAGTAATAGAGCAAATTGGTTTTTGATACATCTGCGCCCTCAGCCACTTTATCCAGACTGGTGCCGTGGACGCCATACTGTGAGAAAAGCTCAAGTGCGGCGTTCAGGATCGCGGTTCGCTTGGCGGCCACCGCCCGTGAACGCCGGGTTGGCGCCTTCACTGTCTTATCTGATGAATTCACCGTGACTCCATGATCCATGTGGGTGGCAGGGAGTATATCAAACCTTCCCGTACCGGCCTGTGCACTTTTATTGAACATGTCTGCCTGCTTTTTGTGCACATTTTTTTACCAAATGGTCTGTTTCAGACCATGTACTCCATATTATTTTAACACAAATTATTCAACTATCTGAATATCAACCTTTTTTCGTGTCCTGGCACAGCCCTTGCAATTATCCCTTTGAGCGCCGCCCTCAAGGGACTCGCAGGATGCACCGCAGCGCGGGAAAGATAACCCTGTCAGACATTAAGGTATCCCTATGAAAATTGGTGTATTTATCCCGATCGGCAACAACGGCTGGCTGATTTCCACCCACGCCCCTCAGTACATGCCAACCTTTGAGCTGAACAAAGCCATCGTACTGAAGGCCGAGCATTATCACTTCGATTTTGCCCTGTCGATGATTAAGCTGCGCGGCTTTGGCGGTAAAACTGAATTCTGGGACCATAACCTGGAATCTTTCACTCTGATGGCCGGTCTGGCTGCCGTCACCTCACGCATTGAAATTTATGCCACCGCCGCCACCCTCACGCTTCCTCCGGCGATTGTTGCCCGCATGGCCTCGACGGTGGACTCCATCTCTGGCGGCCGCTTCGGTGTAAACCTCGTTACCGGCTGGCAGAAGCCTGAATATGACCAGATGGGAATGTGGCCTGGCGATGACTACTTCTCCCGCCGCTACGACTACCTGACTGAATATGTCACCGTGCTGCGCGATCTGTGGGGCACGGGCAAGTCCGATCTGAAAGGTGAGTTCTTTACCATGAACGATTGCCGGCTCAGCCCGCAGCCACAGCAGCCAATGAAAGTCATTTGCGCCGGGCAAAGTGATGCCGGGATGGCCTTCTCAGCAAAACACGCGGATTACAACTTCTGCTTTGGTAAGGGCGTTAACACACCAACCGCTTTCGCACCAACTGCCACAAGGATGAAAAAAGCCGCCGAAGAGGCCGGGCGTGATGTTGGTTCATACGTGCTATTTATGATCATTGCCGATGAAACCGACGAGGCAGCCCGCGCTAAATGGGAGCATTACAAAGAGGGGGCGGACGACGAAGCATTAGCCTGGCTGACCACGCAAAGCCAGCAGGATAAACGTTCCGGCAGCGATACCAATGTGCGTCAGATGGCCGATCCCACCTCGGCAGTGAATATCAATATGGGCACGCTGGTTGGTTCTTACGCTAACGTTGCCCGGATGCTGGATGAAGTCGCCACGGTCGAAGGGACTCATGGCGTACTGCTGACTTTTGATGATTTCCTGCAGGGAATTGAAAACTTCGGCGAGCGCATCCAGCCGCTGATGAAGTGCCGTATTGATACCATTGAAGCCGCGAAGGAGGTTGCCTGATGAACAGCAGAGAAACCGTAGTGTGCACCACCGCATCCAGCAAAAACAACGTAACCCTGAGCGCCCGCCCGGAAGCCATAGCCTTCCCGCCAGAGCAGACTGCCCTGATCGTGGTGGATATGCAGAATGCCTATGCCACCACCGGAGGTTACCTGGACCTGGCCGGATTTGACGTTTCAGCCACCCGTCCGGTGATCGATAAAATCAATATCGCGGTGAAGGCTGCACGCGAAGCGGGGATCCAGATCATCTGGTTTCAGAACGGCTGGGACGACCAGTACGTTGAGGCAGGCGGCCCTGGCTCACCAAACTGGCACAAATCAAACGCGCTGAAAACCATGCGCGCCCGGCCTGAACTGGAAGGCAAGCTGCTCTCCAAAGGCAGCTGGGATTATGACCTCGTTGACCAGCTTCAGCCGCAACCCAGGGATATTGTGTTGCCGAAACCCCGCTACAGCGGTTTTTTTAATACCCCACTCGACAGCATGTTACGCAGCCGTGGCATCCGCCACCTGATTTTTACCGGTATCGCCACCAATGTCTGTGTGGAGTCCACCCTGCGCGACGGGTTCTTCCTGGAATATTTTGGCATCGTGCTGGAAGACGCCACCTATCAGGCTGGCCCAGCCTTTGCCCAACAGGCGGCGATTTTCAATATTGAAACCTTCTTCGGCTGGGTATCAGACGTGACAACGTTCTGCACTGCCCTGCAAACGGAAAGCGCCACGCTGCAACAAACGGCATAAAAACTGCATATCTGACTGGAGAGAATCCGATGCCAAAAACGATCATTACCCCGCCGGGCACCAGCATTCCCATTGCGCCTTTTGTTCCGGGCACGCTGGCTGATGGGGTGGTTTATGTCTCGGGCACACTGCCATTTGATAAAGACAATAACGTGGTGCACGTCGGTGACGCCGCCGCCCAGACCCGCCACGTGCTGGAAACGATCAAAAGCGTGATTGAGACAGCCGGTGGCACGATGGATGACGTCACGTTTAACTCGGTCTTTCTGACTGACTGGAGCAATTACGCCGCCGTGAACTCGGTCTATGCCGACTATTTTCCCGGTGATAAACCAGCCCGGTTCTGCATTCAGTGCGGCCTGGTGAAGCCAGACGCGCTGATTGAGATTGCCACCGTCGCGCATATCGGTAAGTAGCGGAGAACAGTATGCACATTGAACTGTCAGGCTTGCAGCATCCGGAGGCCATAACGCTGGTTCTCTCCGCCGGATTAGGTGGTTCGGCCTCTTTCTGGTTGCCGCAGCTCAACGAGCTGCGCAATCAGTATCGCGTGGTGGTTTATGACCAGCGCGGAACCGGGCGAAGCCCTGATGCCCTGCCTGAGGGTTACAGCATGCGTGATATGGCTGCTGAACTGGCGGCTGCGCTGGCAGAACTTGGTATCGAACAGTATACGGTCGTGGGCCATGCGTTGGGCGGAATGGTGGCGATGCAGATGGCGCTGGATTTTCCCGACAGGGTGACCGGACTGGTGATTGTTAACGGCTGGCTGCGCCTGAACGCCCATACCCGCCGTTGCTTCACCGTGCGTCAGGAACTGCTCCTCAACGTGGGGATCGAAGCCTATATACGGGCACAGCCGCTGTTTCTCTATCCGGCCGACTGGCTTGCCGAAAACCAGGCGCGTATTGAAGCGGAAGACGCCCTGCATACCGCTCACTTCCAGGGAATGGAGAATTTGCTGCGTCGCCTGCATGCGCTGATGCAGTGTGATTTTACGCCGCAGGCAGGCGATATCACCCAGCCGGTGCTGCTGGTCTGCTCGCAGGATGATTTGCTGGTTCCCTGGACCTGTTCGGAAACGCTTTATGACGCGCTGCCCAATGCAAGCCTGAAAAAAATGGCCTGGGGCGGGCACGCGATGAGCGTGACGGACAGCAGCACTTTTAACCGGATTTTACTGGCCTGGCTGGCTGAGACTCAGCCAGCCAGCCCAAACCGGAGTCGTTATGACAGCAGTGCTGAACATCCTGGTGTCAGAAACCCTGTATAACGACCCACGCACCCCTGACGGCTGGCGGGATCTTTCCGTTACCGATGCCTGTTCCCTGGAGTAAGGAGAAGACGATGGCCAGTTCCTGGTTTCCCCAATGGCGTAAAAAGACCGCGTCAGCGCAGGGCATAGTAGCGCCTGACGAAACGTTACCGCTGGGTCAGACGATGGTTATGGGGCTGCAGCACGCAGTGGCAATGTTTGGTGCCACAGTGCTGATGCCGTTATTGATGGGTCTCGATCCTAATCTGTCGATCCTGATGTCCGGGATCGGTACGCTGCTGTTTTTTGTCATTACTGGCGGGCGCGTCCCCAGTTATCTCGGTTCCAGCGCGGCTTTTGTTGGCGTGGTGATAGCAGTGACCGGGTTCAACGGTCAGGGGCTGAACCCACATCTCGACGTGGCGCTGGGCGGGATTATTGCCTGTGGCCTGGTGTACACCATGATTGGCTTTGTGGTGATGAAGGCAGGCACCCGCTGGATTGAAAAGCTGATGCCGCCAGCGGTGACCGGCGCAGTAGTAATGGCGATTGGCCTGAATCTCGCCCCGATTGCAGTGCATGGCGTATCCGGCTCGATGTTTGACAGCTGGATAGCGGTGATGACTGTGGTCTGTATTGGGATTGTTGCCGTGTTCACCCGCGGGATGGTGCAACGTCTGCTGATCCTCATCGGCCTGATCGCCGCCTGCGCAATCTATGCCCTGCTGACCAATGGCCTCGGTCTGGACAAACCCGTTGATTTGAACCTGATCTCTCAGGCTGCGTGGTTCGGCCTGCCGACCGCCACCAGCCCGATTTTCGACAGTCATGCAATGTTTATGATGGCTCCGGTGGCGGTCATTCTGGTAGCCGAAAACCTCGGCCATATTAAAGCCGTGGCGGGAATGACCGGCAGGACTCTAGACCCTTATATGGGACGCGCCTTTGTCGGCGACGGCTTGGCCACCATGTTGTCGGGAGGATTCGGTGGCAGCGGCGTGACCACCTATGCCGAGAATATCGGCGTGATGGCGGTCACCAAAGTTTACTCCACGCTGGTATTTGTGGCGGCGGCAGCCATCGCCATTCTGCTGGGCTTTTCGCCTAAATTTGGTGCGCTAATCCACACCATTCCCGGCCCGGTGATCGGCGGTGCCTCCATCGTGGTCTTCGGACTGATTGCAGTGGCGGGCGCTCGTATCTGGGTACAGAACAACGTGGACCTGGGGCAAAACAGTAATCTGATTATGGTGGCAGTTACTCTGGTACTGGGTGCCGGGGACTTTGCACTGAAGATCGGCAGTTTCACCATGGGCGGGATCGGTACGGCGACGTTTGGCGCGATTATTCTCAATGCCATTCTCACCCATCGCCGGGCAACCGCTCTGGCGGGCAGCGAGATCCGTCAGGACAGTTAACCCGCTCCGGCTTCATCAGGCGAAGGGATCTCCTTCGCTTTTTTTTCCTTTTAAGTTTAAGCTCGCTGACCAGTACCCCTGCCACAATCAGCGCCCCGCCAATTAACGCCAGCCCCGGTAAGCGCTCCCCGGCCAGACGGCCAACGATACCTGCCCAGACCGGCTCCCCGGCATAGATGACCGTGGCGCGGGTGGGCGAAACGCTGCGCTGCGCCCAGTTCATCGTCACCTGAATCACCGCGCTGGCAATGCCCAGGCCCATCGCGCTGAACAGCAGATAAGGTGAAAATGGCGGCACGGACTCCCCATTGGGAACCATCAGCAGAAACGCCACAAGAGATGCCACCGCGAGCTGCACAATGGTCACCCGTTTCACATCCACTTTCCCGGCGCTGGCACCAATCAGGATGATTTCTGCGGCAATCGCCAGCGTGCTGACCAGCGTGGCTATCTCTCCGGCGTTAAAAGCCAGAGTATCGCCATCAGGCCCGGCGATCAGCATCAGACCGGCAAAAGCCAGTCCCACGCCAATCCACGACATCAGCCCTGGCAGACGGCCGAGAAAAAGCCATTGCAGCAGCGGCACCAGCGGGACGTACATGGCGGTGATAAAAGCGGATTTGCTGCTGGAAATGGTCTGCATCCCGTAAGTTTGCAAACCATAACCCCAGGCGATGGCAATGCCGATCAGGGTTCCGGCTTTGATTTCAGCCCAGTTCAGTCCACTCAGTGAGCGCCATGAAATCACGCCCAGCATCAGCGCCGCCATGGCAAAACGACTCCCCACGAAGAAGAAAGGCCCACTAACCGTCATTGCATGGTGAACAGCCAGGAAAGTGCCACCCCAGACCATGGTGATCAACACCAGAACCAGTTCCTGGGCATTAAAGGCGAATTTATAGCGTGAGAAGAAGGAGGACATAGCAGGCCCGAATCAAAATTGGGTGCCAGTTTGCAGGGAGAGGCTGCCAGGGTCAACTCAGAGATGACCGCCGGGACAATCCCGGCGGTTCAGGGACGAACTCACCAGTCAGTCAGTTTTAGTCCGACTGCCACGGCTGTTGCGTCCTCCCTTTTCACCAGCCTGCGAGGCACGCTGAGGGTCATTTTTAAAATTCCCTCCGCTGGCTTTACCGCCTTTGCGACCTGCTTCTGATGCTCTTTTACGGTCTTCAGCGAAATTTCCAGATCCTCCACGATGTTCTGCCATTTCTTACCTCCGAATAGTTAAGCCATCATATTGCATTAACGCGGTAGCCAGAGGCTTACCACCGCGACTTTATCGGGATACTCAGCCCCCTGTCGCGTTATTAAGCATAGATTATCAGCTGGTGAGCGGGAGTGATTTCTGAAAAACGTGAACGGCCCCGGTCTTTTTGGGGCTGAAATGCCTGAGAAGCTTCATTGTCAATATTAATATATCAACCAGTAAAAAAGCCGTTACCGGCGCTTTTTTAGCTACAATAGTGCCTCTGCCAGGCAGCCTTAACCAGCCTCAACTATACTCAGAAGTCTGGCTCCGAACGCCAGTCTGCAGCCGGTTTTTTCAGACGAAAACCCAGTAAACCCAATCAGGGAGTGACAGATGGCTAAGATTTTAGTGCTTTACTATTCCATGTACGGACACATAGAAACCATGGCGAATGCGGTTGCCGAAGGGGCAAAGCGCGTTAGTGGTGCCGAGGTTACCATCAAGCGCGTGCCGGAAACGATGGACGCAGAACGCTTCGCTCAGGTCGGCGGTAAAACCGCTCAGGCAGCAGCGGTTGCCACGCCGGATGAGTTAGCCCACTACGATGCTATTCTGCTGGGTACCCCTACCCGCTTCGGCAACATGGCCGGGCAGATGCGTAATTTCCTGGATCGTACTGGCGGTCTGTGGGCTTCGGGTGCGCTGTACGGCAAGCTGGCGAGCGTATTCTCCTCGACCGGTACCGGCGGCGGACAGGAGCAGACCATCACCTCAACCTGGACCACTCTTGCCCACCACGGCATGGTCATCGTGCCAATTGGTTATGGCACCAAAGAATTATTTGATATCTCGCAGGTGCGCGGCGGAACGCCTTACGGTGCCACCACCATTGCGGGCGGCGACGGATCGCGTCAACCCAGTGAAGAAGAGCTGAATATCGCCCGTTATCAGGGTGAGTATGTCGCCGGACTGGCGGTCAGACTGAACGGATAATCTCAACTCACAGGAGACCATTATGGCAACTCAACAATCTAAAGCACATCACGTGGGAGAATGGGCCAGCCTACGAGCCACCTCCCCCGAAATCGCTGAAGCCATTTTTGAAGTAGCGAATTACGACGAGAGACTGGCTGAAGGTATCTGGGAGCAACAGGGCAGCGATGAAGTTTTACTGCGGGCCTTCGACAAAACCGATAAAGACGTGCTGACCTGGGACAACAAAGTTGTCGAGAGAAAAAACGTCTAGCAGGCGCATTCGGTAAACAGGGCGGAAATTTCCGCCCTTTTTGTCGTTTAAAACCCTTAAACTGCATTATTCACCAAACTGATAACGTTGTGAAACCAGCAGTTTGTCTACTACGCTTTACCCACGTTCATCGCCTGACTGCCAGGCAGATTACCCGAAGAGGAGAGCCGTATGTCTTATCAGACGATCAATCCCGCCACGAATAAGCTGATTAAATCCTGGACCGATCATAACGATCAGCAGGTTGAGCAGGCACTGACTCTCGCTGACAATCTCTACCATTCCAACTGGTCGAAAGGTCCGATTCAGCCACGTGTGCAGGTGCTTAAAAAGCTGGCGGATCTGATTGACGGTCGTGTGGAAGAGCTGGCGAAAGCCGCCAGTGTGGAAATGGGTAAACTGATCAACCAGAGCCGGGGCGAAGTGAAAATCTGTTCACAGATTGCCCGCTACTATGCTGAAAATGCCGAACGTTTTCTGGCCCCTACCCTTTACCCCAGCGAGCTGGGTGAAGCCTGGGTCGAGAATCACCCTATTGGTGTGCTGGTTGCCGTCGAGCCGTGGAACTTTCCATTCTATCAGCTGATGCGCGTTCTGGCCCCTAACCTTGCAGCCGGTAACCCCGTGCTGGCAAAACATGCGGCTAACGTGCCTCACTGCGCCACGCTCTTCGAAGAACTGGTGACCGAGGCCGGGGCACCTAAAGGAGCCTGGACCAATCTGTTTATCAGCAACGAACAGGTAGCTTCGCTGATTGCCGACGACCGGGTTCAGGGGGCTGCGCTGACTGGTTCTGAACGAGCCGGTAGCGCAGTCGCCCAACAGGCCGGTAAATACCTGAAGAAAACCACCCTCGAACTCGGCGGCAACGACGTATTTGTGGTGTTGGATGACAGCGATCTGGATAAAGCCGTTAAGGCTGGCGTTGGCGCGCGCCTGAGTAACTGCGGCCAGGTCTGCACCGCTGCCAAACGCTTTATCGTGCACGAAAAAGTGGCCGACGCCTTCCTGGAGAAATTCACCCAGGCGTTTCGTGAAGTGAAGATTGGCGATCCGCTAATCGAGAGCACCACGCTTGGCCCGCTCTCCTCCTCCACAGCCCGCGATACGCTGGTTAAACAGGTTGAGAATGCCGTGGCTAAAGGCGCGAAACTGCATATTGGTGGCAAAGTGGTAGAAGGCGAAGGCTGCTTTTACCAGCCAACCATCCTGTCGGGCATTACCCGTGACAATCCGGCTTACTTCGAAGAGTTCTTCGGCCCGGTAGCACAGGTTTACGTGGTCAAAAATGATGATGAAGTGGTGAAACTGGCCAATGACTCACATTATGGCCTCGGCGGCGCTGTCTTTACCCGCGATATTGAGCGCGGCAAGAAACTCGCTTCGCGCATTGAAACCGGCATGGTTTATATCAACTCAGCCAGCGACACCTCAGCGGAGCTGCCCTTTGGTGGCGTGAAACGTTCCGGCTATGGCCGCGAGCTTTCCGATCTGGGGATCAAAGAGTTTGTGAACCAGAAACTGGTGGTGGTCAGCACCAGCTAAGCCTCCAGTAAAAAAGAAGCGGAGCATTCAGCTCCGCTTTTTTTATGTCAGGGCGTGGGCGCCTGGTTGGCAGGTTCCGTCTCCTGCCCCAGCACATGCGCATAGTCGCTTTGCCAGAGTGGGTGAAACAGCCGATCCAGCTGTGGCTACCATCCAGCGTCATCACTTTACTGTGCAACATCCGGGCGTAAGGAATCGGCCCGCTGCTGGCCTCAGGAAAATGCACATACCTGACGCTGTGGATCAACAATCCCGTTTCATGAATGTGTTCCAGCGAGCACCAGTTCCAGTGTGCTTTGATCATAGTAAGGCTGAAATTTCAGCGGTGCCTGCTTACTGAGCTGCCAGATCCCCAGCAACACGACCAGTGCCGGTAACCAGCTCAGCAGATGATGGATGCGATAGAGCAGGAACATATCAGCGCTTCCGGATGGCAATGGATATGGAGACGAAACTTCCCTGGCGCAATCTGTCCATCACTTCCACCAGGCGCCCCACTGGCACACCTTTGTCACTGTTAACAATGATGGTGGTCTTTTCATCGCCTTTTTGTTGCTGGCGTAAACGCTCAACCAGCGAAGTCAGCAGCAGATCTTTCCCGTCGAGTTGCAGAACGTTCTCTACGCCAGGCGTCAGGATGACCTTCTGCTGAGGCTTCAGTTCCTGGGTCGTTCTGGCAGCGATCGCTGGAAATACAGCAACCTGCAGAACTCTGCGAGGATTTTTGATTACTATTACGATTAATCCTGGGTAGCCAGGAGGGAATATTCTGCTGAAAGCGGCGGTTTTCCAGGAGGCAAAGTAAAAAACCGCTCCCGGGCAGGAGCGGTTAGTTTTGTTCAGCAATTGCTGTCAGGGTGATTTTATTTAGCCGTTAGAGGCCGGAGTTTTATCCGCATCGCCGGTAGCATTTTCGCCCTGTGGTTTCTCTGCCTGCGGTGCATTGTTTTTGCTCTCTGCTTTCGCTTTCTCAGCTTTATCTTTAGCAGCCTTCTCTTTGGCTGCCTGGTCAGCAGCGGCTTTGTCGGCGGCGGCCTTCTCTTTTGCGGCTTTATCCGCTGCTGCTTTATCTTCAGCGGCCTTATCGGCCGAAGCCTTCGCCTGCGCGGCTTTGTCGGCAGCTGCCTGATCGGCAGCGGCCTTATCAGCAGCCACTTTGTCTGCCGGTTTGTCGCCAGCAGCAGCCGGTGCTGGAGCCGTGGCCTCAGGTGCTGGCGCTGGTGCGGCAGCTTCAGGCTGGGCAACAGCCATCAGCGTTCCCTGGATCGCCTTGTTCAGTACCTGAGTAAACTGATCCCAAGGGCAGAAGCCGTTAGCATCAGTCTTACAGCCGTTCATTTCCAGCATCACTCGCTTCGGTGGCGTAGCCAGTGACAGCGGCGTTGCGTTACGCAGCTGATCGGCACTCTGGTAAACGTATTCCACCTTCACCAGTTCCTGATTGTTTTTCTTGTCGTGCCAGCGCTGGAACTGAATCATCCCGCCAATTGGCGTGCGCTCGTTCTGCTCTGGCAGCGTGTAAGGTTTGAAATCCAGCGCGGTCAGCAGCGAGGCAATATTTGAGTCATGTCCCACCATCAGCGTCACTTTCGGCGCATTGGCTTTATCTTCATCGACCAGCATGCTGCGGATATAGTCCACCAGCGGAGCGGCCACGTCACGTGCCACGTCCGGAGAAGTAAACAGCGTGTCCTGATAGGCATTTTTGATTGCAGACAGCTCTTTCCACTGCTCAGGCGTTTTAATTTGCCCCCAGGCGACCTGATCCAGCGGCATCCCTTCGTAATATTGCAGGGTGAAAGCATCCACCAGCGAGTTACCCACCTTCAGCGGGCCGGACACGCCTGGCTCTTTGCCATTCTCTGCAGAGAATTTGTTCTGATTGTCGCTGGAGAGATCGCACTCTTTCTTGCCATTACAGGCCGGAGAATTCTTGTAATCGATGATTTTCTCCAGACGCTGGAAAGCCGGCTTCAGCGCCAGCTTCTCGCCCGCGCTATTCATTGCGGTCAGCGCCTGCTTGTTAAATGCTTCGCTGCCGTCGGTGATCACCGGATTGAACACCGGGTCCATGGCACCCATTTCATCCTGATGGGAAACTGGAATATCACAGCCCGGGAACGCGCCGGTAATAAAGTACTGCGCGGTGGCAACGGTACGCTGCAGGCTGTTTGCATAGGCATAGATGTCATCGCTGGCCGGACATTCGCCCTCTTTCACCAGTCCCTGCTGTGCCAGCCATTCACGGGTATAGTGACCCATGTAGACTTCCAGTATTCCTCCCTTGGTCGTCAGCTGTCCTCCCGGCACATCCCATTGCGGCCAGGCTTTTTTAGTGGACTGAGCCAGCGCGCTACCATTGTCGGCCAGCGGCGCACGAAGGTTATGACGACTCATCATTAACACTTGTTCAAGCTGATAATTGTCATCGGCCGCATAAGCTGAAATCCCACTCACTGCTGAGCAGACCGCTAACGCGCAGAGACTAAACTTTTTAATCATGTGTTTTTTCCATTGATTCAAGGGTAAATCACCCGGCCGGGAAAAGGCGATGCAGCTGGCAAAATTTCAAAACAGCACAGATGATACTCGCCACAACGCTCCAGGGGAAAAGGGCCGGACAGGGCCTTATCATTCGTGTTGACAATATAGCAGACTATCGCTTTTGCGGTTGAGACGCATCAGGAGATTGAAAAGAAACAAGATGTTTTTTGGAATACTCTGATCGATTGTCAGAAGAAGACGCCTGATCTTGAGGAGGAAAGTCAGAAAGCAAAACGGGCCAGCCTGAGCTGACCCGTTGAATTTGATGGTGGAGGAGGAGAGATTCGAACTCTCGAACGGTTTCCCGTCGCCGGTTTTCAAGACCGGTGCCTTCAGCCACTCGGCCACCCCTCCGCAATGAGGCGCACTATAAACATCCTCCCTGGCGATGTAAAGTGGGTTTTGATTCAACTGCCGTAAAAACAGCCGATCGCCGCTTATTTGTCGTTATATTCACCATCCCGTTCACAGAAACAGCAGGTTATCGCGTAAAGAAGGGTAAAACGCCTTCCCCCGCTTCGGTGGGATCCCTATTCTCACTGTTAATTTGGTGACCCTGAGAGGCCTTTTTTATGGATCGCATCGTAACAAGCGCACGGCAAAGTTCGTTAATTTCCACCCACAAGGTTCTGCGTAATACCTATTTCCTGCTGGGGTTAACGCTGGCCTTCTCCGCTGTAACCGCGACTCTGAGTACCGTCTTCGCCCTGCCCGCTCCGGGATTTATCCTGATGCTGGTCGGTTTTTATGGTCTGATGTTCCTGACCTATCGCCTGGCTGACAGCCCGACCGGTCTTCTGGCCGCGTTCGCCTTTACCGGCTTCCTGGGTTATTGCCTGGGTCCTGTTCTCAACAGCCTGCTTTCTGCAGGGATGGGAGATGTGATCGGCCTGGCGCTGGGCGGTACCGCATTGGTGTTCTTCTGCTGTTCGGCCTATGTACTGACTACCCGTAAGGATATGTCTTTCCTGGGCGGGATGATGATGGCAGGTTTTGTGGTGCTGCTGGTCGCCGTGGTGGCCAATATGTTCCTGCAGATCCCGGCCCTGCATCTGGCAATCAGCGTGATGTTCGTCCTGTTCTCCTCGGGAGCAATCCTGTGGGAAACCAGCAACATCATCCACGGCGGCGAGACTAACTACATCCGCGCCACCGTCAGCCTGTATGTCTCTATCTATAATATCTTCGTCAGCCTGCTGAGCATCCTGGGGATGTCATCACGCAGCAACTGATTGCAGGATCAATTAATGAAAGCCCCGCATTGCGGGGCTTTTTTTGCCTGACGGCAAATTGCCGATGTGCCAGCCAGAGGTAAATTTTGCTAAACTGCAGCCCATTATTGAAGAGAGAGGCAATACGGTGTTGTTCGAAGGTAAAGAGATTGAGCGCGATGCGCAGGGCTATCTGAAGTCAACCGCTGACTGGAGTGAGAGCATCGCCCCGCTGCTGGCCGAAGAGGAAGACATCACGCTGAGTGAAGCACACTGGGAAGTGGTGCATTTTGTGCGTGAATTTTACCTTGAATTTAATACCTCTCCAGCCGTGCGCATGCTGGTGAAAGCCATGGCAAAGAAATTTGGCGAAGAGAAAGGCAACAGCCGCTATCTGTTCCGCCTGTTTCCCAAAGGGCCAGCCAAACAGGCCACCAAAATAGCTGGCCTGCCCAAACCGGCAAAATGCCTGTAACCATCACTCCCCGTAGTTATCTGCCCCGTGCCGCTCAGCCTTACAACGGGCTGAAACGTGGCGCGGGCGCTACCCCGTAGTAAAGCCCTTCGGCTCTTCCCGCGGCTGAAAAGGTTCGGCCAGTACTTTGTCCACTCTGGCACTGCGCGGCCCTCCCGCCTTCAGCCACTGCATCAGCGCTTCCACATCACTTTCCTCACCGTATGCCAGCACCTCCACGCTGCCGTCATCCAGATTACGGGCGTACCCTTTCAGCCCTCGCGCCTTAGCTTCGTGTTGGGTGCTGTAACGAAAGCCCACGCCCTGAACCAGACCGTGAACCCAGGCTCGGGTACAGATAGTTGCCATTTTTCCCCTCCTGCAGAGACGCAGATTGCAATTTTGCGGCGGTCACCGGACAATGACGCCTGATTTTCTGACTGTAAGCATAGCAAATATGACTGTTCGTTTGATTCTTGCCAAAGGGCGTGAGAAGTCTCTGCTCCGCCGCCATCCCTGGGTCTTTTCCGGTGCCGTTGCCCGGATGGAAGGAAAAGCCCGGTCGGGTGAAACCATTGACGTCTGCGACAGCTTTGGTAACTGGCTGGCGCGTGCCGCCTGGTCCCCGGAGTCGCAAATCCGCGCCCGCGTCTGGAGCTGGCAGCAGGATGAGTCCATTGATATCGACTTTTTCGTCAGACGCCTGCAGGCGGCACAGCAGCTGCGCGACTGGCTGGTCCAGCGTGACGATTTAGACAGCTACCGCCTGATTGCCGGTGAATCTGACGGCCTGCCGGGGATCACCATTGACCGCTTCGGCAACTTCCTGGTGCTGCAACTGCTCTCTGCAGGCGCGGAATATCAGCGTGCCGCCCTGATTACCGCTCTGCAGCAATGCTATCCGGAATGCGCCATTTACGATCGATCCGACGTAGCCGTGCGTAAAAAAGAAGGCCTTGAGTTAACACAAGGCGTGGTGCTGGGTGAAACACCGCCGGAACTGCTGCCGATCACCGAACACGGAATGAAATTGCTGGTAGATATTCAGACCGGCCATAAAACCGGTTACTACCTTGATCAGCGTGACAGCCGTCTTGCCACTCGCCGCTACGCAACAGGCGGCCGCGTGCTGAACTGCTTCTCCTATACCGGTGGCTTTGCGGTTTCGGCCCTGATGGGTAACTGTAAGCAGGTGATCAGCGTGGATACTTCGCAGGCGGCACTGGATATCGCCCGGCAGAACGTCGAGCTGAACGGGCTGGATGTGTCAAAAGCTGAATTCCTGCGGGACGATGTCTTTAAACTGCTGCGCCGCTACCGTGATAACGGAGAGAAGTTCGACCTCATCGTAATGGATCCGCCGAAATTCATTGAAAACAAAAATCAACTGACCGGTGCTTGCAGAGGCTATAAAGACATTAATATGCTGGCGATGCAGCTGCTCAATCCCGGTGGGATACTGCTGACGTTCTCCTGTTCCGGCCTGATGCCAACGGATTTATTCCAGAAAATCATCGCGGATGCCGCACTCGATGCACAGCGTGATGTACAATTTTTAGAGCAGTTCCGGCAGGCTGCCGATCACCCGGTGATCGCCAGCTACCCGGAAGGTATGTACCTGAAAGGTTTTGCCTGCCGCGTTCTGTGACTTGAAAACCCTTTCCCTGCCCCCATTTTGGTAGCAGGGCAAAGTTTCTCAGGAGGTCACGATGATTGCCAGCAAGTTTGGACTCGGCCAACAGGTGCGGCATAAGCTGCTCGGTTTTCTTGGCGTGGTGGTAGATGTTGATCCGGAATACTCATTAGACGATCCGGATGTTGAAGAAGCAGCCGGTAGCGAATCGTTTCGGTCTGCTCCCTGGTATCATGTCGTGATGGAAGATGAAGACGGCGATACGGTGCATACCTATCTGGCAGAAGCCCAACTTTCGTGGGAATTACCGGGCGACCACCCGGAACAGCCTTCGATGGACGAGCTGGCCGCCTCGATTCGCGAACAGCTTCAGGCACCGCGCCTGAGAAATTAGTAAAAAACCCCGCCAATGCGGGGTTTTTTTAGTTCTTTTGCAGCCCAAGCCGCGGAATTTCAATCTTAGGACAGCGATCCATCACCACGGTCAACCCGGCTTCTCCAGCCAGAACGGCCGCCTGTTCGTTAATCACCCCAAGTTGCAGCCATAAAGATTTCGCGCCGATGGCAATAGCCTCCTGTGCCACACCATATGCAGCCTCAGCATTGCGGAACACATCCACCATATCCACTGGCTCCGGAATCGCCTCCAGAGTCGCATACACCTGCTGCCCCAGCAGCGTCTGCCCGGCCAGCTTTGGGCTGACTGGCGTCACTTTATAGCCCTGCTCAAGCAGGTACGCCATCACGCCATAGCTGGCCCGGGCGGGTTTTTCACTGGCTCCCACCAGAGCAATATGGCGGGTTGATGTCAACACATCGGCAATTTTATGATCTTGCACAGGCCTCTCCTTATCAGTCAGATACACTATTTTAAACGCTGGCAGAACAACTGGAAATTAACCCGGCGACAATCAGGGAGAATACGGAGATATAGCACGAATAAATATGTTAAAATGTTAATATGCTGCCATACTGAAAGACTTTGATACATTCGGTATTTTTGCGTTCCCGTGCATCTGGAGAAAAAATGAAGCTGCGTCTGGTCATAACAGGACTGTTCACCCTGCTGGTTGCGGCCTCTGCTCAGGCAACCACCCTGAAACTGTCGCCTGATATTGACCTGTTAGTGCTGGATGGACGTAAAATTTCCGGCTCTTTACTGAAAGGTGCCGACGGGCTTGAACTCGATCGCGGTCAGCATCAGGTGCTATTTCGCGTGGAAAAAAACCTGAAAACCAGCCCGCAGATGGCCTCATCATGGGTTTCCACCCCGTTGATCGTCACCTTCACAGCTCAGGCACAATCCATCACTATTACCCTTCCGGAACTGACCACTGCTCAGCAGGGTAAAATGTTTAACAAGCGTCCGGAATTTCAGCTCTACGATGAACATCATCAGCTGGTTGAAAACCAGCAGGATCGCCTGTTAACCGTATCGGGTGAGAACTATGAACAGGCGATGGTGGCCTACAACATGAAAAGTAACGTCGCCTCAGTACCCCGCTTTGCCCAGCCTCATACTACCAGTAACTTTCCGGCGGACATTAACGCGCTGGATTATGCCAGTGACGCAGCAAATGGAAGCCACTCCGGCAGTCGGGTACTGCAGCTGTGGTATCAGCAGGTTGACTCCGCCACACGTCAGCGACTGGTGGTGTTGCTACGGGCACTGCGTACCAGTTGATGTCTTTATGCCGTCAGCCTACACTCGGTACGTTTTACCTCACTGACCTAACCCTTATCTGACGCAGAACCAGGAAGCCGGAATGGATCAAACCACCCGTAAGATTCAGGAAAAAAAACATATCGCGCTGGTTGCGCATGACCACTGCAAAACATCGCTGATGCAGTGGGTGGAAACCCATAAAGATGTATTAAAAGCTCATACGCTGTATGCAACAGGTACCACAGGTAACCTGATCCAGCGAGCCACCGGCCTGCCGGTAACCGCAATGTTGAGTGGTCCGATGGGCGGCGACCAGCAGGTGGGCGCACTGATTTCGGAAGGAAAAATTGATGTGCTGTTTTTCTTCTGGGATCCGCTGAATGCCGTCCCGCACGATCCGGATGTCAAAGCGTTACTGCGTCTGGCGACCGTCTGGAATATTCCGGTTGCCACCAACCGCTCAACCGCTGATTTTATTATCCATTCGCCGATGTTTTCGCAGCCGGTGGACATTATCATCCCTGACTACCAGCGCTATTTGCAGGAGCGCCTGCAGTAATCTGACTGAGCGTGTTCCCTCACGCTCACGTTTTTTACGGCTTCCGCAGTACCGGCACGCCCATCCGCTTAAACTCCTCCACAAATACCGAAGGATTTTCAGGATCGAAAAGCATCCATACCTGCTGTTTCGCGCGGGTGATGGCCACATAGGCCAGCCGCCGCTCTTCCGCATCGGTAAAATCCTCCGGCTGCGGTAACAAAGCCTGTTCCATCACCGACTCTCTCGCCGCCGCCGGGAAACCATCTTTGCCGTCCTGCAACCCCATCAGCACCACGTAATCTGCCTGTTGCCCTTTACTGGCATGAATGGTCGCGAAATCGATTTTCAGTTTTGGCCAGCGCGTTTTGGCTTTATCCAGCAGCACCGGACGCAAATGATGGTACCGGGAAAGCAGCAGGATCCGTTCGTCAGCCGTTGCATAGCCGCTGATTTTGTTCAGCAGGGCTTCAAGCTGTGCTTCAGGCATCAGCGAAACGGATTTTTTATTTCCCTTACTCAGGCTGTTAAGCGGTTTTTTTAACTGGTGCGGATTACTCTGCACAAACTTATTGGCAATTTCACCAATACGGTCGTTGAAACGATAGGTAGTATCCAGCACGCAACGGTCGCCTTCACCAAAATGGTGATGGAACGCCGTGGTCAGGCTCATTTCCGCGCCGCTGAAGCGGTAAATGGCCTGCCAGTCATCCCCTACCGCAAACAGCGAGGTTAGCTTATTTTGCCTTCTCAGCGCGGCCAGTAATGCCGCTCGCTGTGGAGAGATGTCCTGAAACTCATCCACCAGAATATGCTTCCAGGGCGTGATAAACCGGCCTTTATCCAGAATATTCACTGCCTGATGGATCAGCCCGGAGAAATCGACTGCCCCCTCTTCTTTCAACGAACTCTTCCACGCTTTCATCAACGGTGCCATCAACTTAACCCGTTTTGAAAACAGGTCGCGAACGTCTTCCGGAGCGGATTCAATCATTGCCGCCTGAGCCCCGCCGTGCATACGCATCAGCCCCAGCCAGCGTTCAAGGCGCCTTGCCAGACGGCCAGCCAGCCGGTCATCTTTCCAGTAATCACCTTCGTCCAGCGCCCACTCCAGCTCGTCGTTGAGCCATTGACGCCAGCCGTTGGCGTGGGCTTTTTTCTCGCTGCATTGCTGTCGCCAGACGTCAATCAACAACTTATGGCGCAGGGTGGTATCCGTTTCCAGTTTACTGATAGCAGGAGATTTGTTGCTGCCCTGCTGGATGATGTTAAGAGCCAGAGAGTGGAACGTACGGGCCTGAATACCTTCCGTATTCAGCCGTTCTTTGATGCGATCGTTCATCTCCTCTGCCGCCTGGCGACCAAATGCCAGCAGCAGGATCTGTTCCGGTGCCGCCTGTTTACGCATCAGCAACCAGCCGGCTCGTGCAACCAGCACCGATGTTTTACCGCTTCCTGCACCGGCCAGCACCAGCAATGCCTCTTCCCCGTTGACCACGGCTTTCGCCTGAGAAGGATTAAGAGGGGACGTTTCAACGGTATTGAAGAAGTCGGCATACTGTTCCAGCATCTTCTCCGACCACTGTGCATTGCGTTTCTGCCGCTGAGCGTCACTGTTATCCAGCCACTGCAGGCAAAAGTGATAAGCTTCCTGACAGTTATCAAATTCTTCCAGCCGCGGCACCGGCAAAGGCTGAGCTGCGAACGCTTCATGGATGGCTTTGCGCCAGCCTGCCATATCGCTGCGCTTCAGCCATTTATCCTGCTGTTCGAACTCGCGGATTTTCGCCACCTGCTCATCCAGCACCGTGGCTGAAACCACGCTCATCTCTTCACTCCAGCTTTGCCAGGCCTGCTGCAGATAATGGAAGAAACGCTGGGTCTCCTGCCATTCCGTGCCGTGCAGGCGGACGACTTTCTCATCGGGCAGGGTAAATTCCAGCTCGCCCCAGACCAGTCCGCGCTTACATTTGATGGCTAAAAGTTGATTAAATGGAATAAGGTATTCATGCTTTTCCCCACTGACCTCGACGCCAGCGGACAGCAACCTCACCCGGTTATAGGGATGTTGCGCCAGATGCCTGCCCAGCGACGTTGCTTTCAGTTCCATTACCTTCCCCAGGTGCGATGATCATCAGGCAGTAGTTTAACTGGCGAGACTGTACCGCTCCAGCCTTAAAACGCGGTACAATCAACGAATTGACCTGTTCGTACAGCTGACCGCGAGGGAAACTATCCGATGCGTACTGTTTTAAACGTTCTGAATTTCGTTTTGGGTGGTTTTCTCACCACTTTTTCCTGGCTGGTGGCAACACTGGTCAGCATCATTTTTATCTTCACTTTGCCATTAACCCGCTCCTGCTGGGAGATCACTAAGCTTTCGCTGCTGCCTTACGGCAATGAAGCCATCCACGTCGATGAGCTTTATCCGGGCAAAAAAAATGCGCTGATGAATTCAGGCGGCACGCTGCTGAATATTTTATGGCTGATCTTTTTCGGCTGGTGGTTGTGCATCATGCACATCATGACCGGGATTGCCCAGTGCATCACCATCATTGGTATCCCCACCGGGATTGCGAATTTCAAAATTGCGGCGATTGCTCTGTGGCCGGTAGGTCGTCGCGTGGTCAGCGTTGAGGTGGCAAAAGCCGCTCGCGAAGCCAATGCCCGCGGCCGGTTTAGCTGAACCTGATGCGCCTGACGCTGACGCCCGGCCTGCGCCGCTACGCTTATAACAGCGCCCTGCTGTATAACCTGCGCATTTTAATTGCGCTGGCGGGCACTGCCGGTGTGCCCTGGTGGCTGGGGCAGATTACCTGGACCATCCCGTTAACGCTGGGCTTGGTGGCAGCCGCGCTGGCGGATCTGGATGACCGTTTAAGCGGCAGACTGCGCAACTTGCTGATCACTCTGGTCTGCTTCTGCGTGGCCTCGGTTTCAATCGAGCTTATTTATCCTTACCCGTGGCTGTTCACCGTCGGGCTGGCTGTGTCAACCTGGGGTTTTATTCTGCTTGGCGCGCTGGGGCAACGTTATGCCACCATTGCCTTCGGTGCACTACTGATTGCCATTTATACCCTGCTGGGCATCGGCCTGTTCCCACAATGGTATCTGCAGCCTTCACTGCTGCTGGTGGGTGCAGTCTGGTATAACCTTCTGACGCTGACCGGGCACGTTATTTTTCCGATCCGCCCGCTGCAGGAAAACATCGCCCGTTGTTTTGAGAAACTGGCCGTTTATCTGGAATCCAAGGCAGGTCTGTTCGATCCTGATACAGAAGAGCAGGATAATGCTGCGCTGATTGAGGTAGCGATGGCTAACAGCCAGCTGGTCGCCACGCTAAATCAGGCAAAAAATTCTATTCAGTCCCGTCTGCGCGGCGACCGTGGGCAGCGCGGCACTCGCCGGACCCTTCATTATTACTTTGTGGCGCAGGATATTCACGAGCGGGCCAGTTCCTCTCATGCCCAGTATCATGCCCTGCGCCGGGAATACCGCTACAGCGATATTCTGTTTCGCTTTCAGCGTTTACTCTCGCTACAGGCCAAAGCCTGTCAGCAACTGGCAAACTGCATTCTGCTGCGGGAGCCCTGGCAGCATGATGCCCGCTTCGAACGGGCCTTCGTGCATCTTCATGCCGCGCTGGATCGTCTGAATGCCGCCCAGCCGGGCAGCAGTGACTTAAAGGCAATGAATTATTTGCTGAATAACCTGAAGGCTATTGATGCCCAGCTCGCCACCATCGAATCGGAACAAAGCCTGGAAGAGAGCAGCAACGATCAAACATTATCCAGTGAAGGGTTGACCGGCTGGGCCGATATTCGGCTGCGGATCAGCCGTCACCTCTCCCCTGAGTCCGCCCTGTTTCGTCACGCAGTACGTATGTCTCTGCTGCTGTGTGCCGGATATACCTTTATACAGCTGACCGGGCTGGAGCATGGCTACTGGATTTTGCTGACCAGCCTGTTCGTCTGTCAGCCTAACTATAATGCCACCAAAAGACGGCTGGCGCTGCGTATAGCCGGTACGCTGGCCGGCATCGTGATTGGCCTGCCGCTGCTGTGGCTGGTCCCCTCCGTTGAGGGCCAGCTGGTGATGATTGTGCTCAGCGGCGTTCTGTTTTTCGCTTTTCGTCAGTCCCGCTATGCCAATGCCACGCTGTTTATCACGCTGCTGGTCCTGTGCTGCTTTAACCTGCTGGGTGAAGGCTTTGAAGTGGCGCTCCCGAGGATTATCGATACGCTGATAGGTTGTGGCATTGCCTGGCTGGCCGTCGCCTTTATCTGGCCAGACTGGCGCTTCCGCCGCCTGTCACTCGTGGCGGAGCGCACGCTGAATGCCAACTGCCGCTATCTGGATGCCATTCTTGTCCAGTATCACCAGGGGAAAGATAACCGGCTGGACTATCGCGTTGCCCGGCGTGACGCGCATAACGGTGATGCAGAACTGGCTTCGGTGGTTTCAAACCTCTCTGCCGAAAAACATGTCAGCGCCGCGCTTAGGGAAGATGCCTTTCGCCTGCTCTCCCTGAACCACTCTTTTCTGAGCTACATTTCAGCGCTGGGTGCTCACCGCGAGAGGATTACCAGCCCGGCGATGCTGCAACTGATGGACGATGCCGTTTGCTACGTTGATGACATCCTGCATATTGAACTGGTTGATGAGGCGAAGGCACAACGACTGCTCAACAACCTCTCTGAGCGTATTGAAGCGATTGAAGCCGACCCGGACACAAAAGAACCGCTTGTGCTGCAGCAGGTCGGCTTGCTGGTCGCGCTGCTGCCAGAAATAGCGCAGCTGAAACATCAGGTCTCTACAGAGTAGCCCTCAGCTTTTCAACGTAATTCTTTAACTGCAGAGTTTCGCTGTACCAGTGGCGAAGCTCCGCTTTTAAAGCCTGCGGCAGCGCTTCATGGTGCTGCCCAAGTATCGCCCCCTCCAGCGCAAACAAAACGTTGATGCCGAGGTTTTTATTCCTGGCATGCAACTTCAGCCAGCTACGTTTGGCTCCCTGTTCTTTCAGCATCCTCACCGAACTGATCCCCACATGCCGCAACAGGACTTCAAGCCGCATCGTCAGATTAGGCAAATCTTTCAACCGGCGGTTCTCATAGCGGTTTACCCGCTGCTGCCGCGCGCCCGACAGACAAAGTTGCGAAAGCGCCACCAGTTGTTGGGTTTCCTGCCACAAAGATTCATCAACGCGAAAATAATTGAGTTCAACCGGGATCCCTCCTCTGTTAAAAGTAAAAGCTTTCATTTTCCTTTCGGTCAGATAGGGTCTGACTTCCTCACAGGCCCGTAAATATAATTCCCCTTCTGCAACCAATGCGAAGACCACGCGATCCACCGAAAGGCTGTACCCACCAAACTGGCTACGGCAATCGATTTCACCCAGTTGTGCCAGCTTGTCTCTGGTGCTGGCGATCCTGTTCTTTGAGTCATCCATAAAAATTTCCTTAACCTGATAATGTCCCTGAAGCACCCTGTCAGCACAGGGAAAATAGGCAATCGCCGTAACAGGTTCAATGAATAAATGGTGTTGCGGCCCCTTACATTGTGAATTTGCGAGACGTTACCAAAAAATAAGGTTGATCTTTACTCACCAGGCTTATACTGTATATCCATACAGTGACCTGCGAGCGACGCCATTATGCAAACTCATTTTCTTAAATCTCAATCTGTTAACGCCAGTTTTCGTCCGGCCTCATCCTGTGCTGCCCCACAGAAAACCCACGCGGCTGGACTTATTAGTGAGCTGATCTACAGTGAGAATCAACCCGGCATGACCCAGATGCTGCTGCTGCCTCTTTTACAGCAGTTGGGCACTCAGTCGCGCTGGCAGCTGTGGCTGACTCCGCAGCAGAAATTGAGCCGCAGCTGGCTGCTGCAATCTGGTTTACCGCTGGATAAAGTTATGCAGGTGCAATCTTCCGGGGCGATAACCACCGTTGAAGCCATGATCAAAGCTTTGCAGACAGGAAATTACAGTGTGGTGTTAGGTTGGTTACCAGGAGAAGTCACCGAAAAAGATCGCCGCCGGCTCCAGGAAGCAGCTTCCTGTGGACAGGCGTTAGGACTGATAATGCGTCCCGATCCGGTCAATATCACTTCAGCCAGACCCTTCAGCGGCCTAAAAATTCAGTCTAGTTTGTATCATTAAGTAAAAATAGGAATAATCTCACAAGGATTTTCCTGGCAAGCCGCGATAACCATCTGATTATGCTATGACGCGGTGGGACAATGGTTTAGAAGCGTTTTCACCACACTGTTTCTACACATAACCTGTCCGCAAATGTGTAAAATTGTGTACGAATGCCTGTTTTTTTGCTGACGTGCGTCACATCATACTTGTAAGTTTGCTAGTACGTTGTAGACTTTACGTCGCCAGGGTGCTCAATAACCTCCCTTTTTTGGATGAGCCATAATCGAGCGTCATAACCCGGCGAAGGATTAATCAAAGAGCTAATGAAAGCTCATTGCCTATTTGGATGATAACGAGGCGCAAAAATGAAAAAGACAGCTATCGCAATTGCAGTGGCACTGGCTGGCTTCGCTACCGTAGCGCAGGCCGCCCCTAAAGATAACACCTGGTATACCGGTGCAAAACTGGGCTGGTCTCAGTACCATGACACTGGTTACTACGGTAACGGTTATGAGAACAACAACGGTCCAACTCATGAAAGCCAGCTGGGTGCCGGTGCCTTCGGTGGCTACCAGGCTAACCAGTACCTGGGCTTTGAACTGGGTTATGACTGGCTGGGTCGCATGCCTAACAAAGGCACCGTGACTAACGGCGCATTTAAAGCACAGGGCGTTCAGTTGGCTGCTAAACTGAGCTACCCAATCATGGACGATCTGGACGTGTACACTCGTCTGGGCGGCATGGTATGGCGTGCAGACTCAACGCAGACTAACCCAACTACTGGCCGCATCAGCGACCACGACACCGGTGTTTCTCCACTGGCTGCAGTTGGTGTTGAATATGCGCTGACCAAAAACTGGGCTACCCGTCTGGATTACCAGTGGGTTAACAACATCGGTGATGCAAACACCGTTGGTACCCGTCCGGATAACGGCATGTTGAGCGTGGGCGTTTCTTATCGCTTCGGTCAGGACGAAGCTGCTGCTCCAGCACCAGCTCCAGCTCCAGCGCCAGCTCCAGTTGTTGAAACCAAGCGTTTCACTCTGAAATCTGACGTGCTGTTCACCTTCAACAAGGCAACCCTGAAGCCAGAAGGTCAGCAAGCTCTGGATCAGCTGTACACCCAGCTGAGCTCCCTGGATCCTAAAGACGGCAACGTAGTTGTTCTGGGCTTCACTGACCGTATCGGTTCAGAGCAGTACAACCAGAAGCTGTCTGAAAAACGTGCTCAGTCTGTAGTTGACTACCTCGTTTCTAAAGGCATCCCTTCCAGCAAAATCTCTGCACGTGGTATGGGTGAATCTAACCCAGTTACCGGCAACACCTGTGACAGCGTGAAAGGCCGTAAAGCCCTGATCGATTGCCTGGCACCGGATCGTCGTGTAGAAATTCAGGTTAAAGGTATCAAAGACGTTGTAACTCAGCCTCAGGGTTAAGTTTCGCTTTGATAAAAAAACCCCGCTCCGGCGGGGTTTTTCTTTGGCTGATACAGCCCGATAAACTCTTTTTTGTCTTACGTTTCTGCCCTTCCCGTCAGTCCGGCTTGCCTAAAATGGCCTTAAGATCCTGCTTCAGCGAGGACATCTGGCTGGCATATTGTTCTTTGCGCTCAGCATCTTCAATCAACTGTACGATCGTTTCTGATAAAGTGCTGTTGCGGCGCTGCGCCAGACCAGCCAGGCGTTGCCATACCAGATACTCAAGGTCGATCGACTTTTTGCGCGTGTGCTGATGTTCAGCATTAAAATGGCGTTTACGTCGGGCCCGAATGGTCTGCTTCATCCGGTTTTCCAGCGCCGGATTGATATGACGCGATATCCACTGCAGCACGTCTACCGGACGATTCTCCATCGACAGCAGTTCATCCACGGCAACCTGCGCCGCGCTGAATTCAAGATAGCGCGTGATCGCTTCACCTTCCCGGTGTTTTTTAACCAGGTACTTCCATTTCCACCCGCTTTCAAGATTTTCCAGTTGCTGATATTTCATCGGAATCTCATGCTTTTCATATAACCCGTTTAGAATAACAGCTTTTTTTAGCCCTGCCGCATAGAAAACGGGGTTGTTATCGCAATCCCGACCTCTGACCGGGGTGAAGTGCATGTCTACGGTGCTTAACAGGCTGAAATCTTGTATAATGCCGCTTTTACTCATTTCAGAAAAATACGATAACTTTGACCAACAACCGACTAGAATGGCGCGCCCTACAGCCCGATACCGACAGCGTTCAGTCCCTTTTCTCTCAGGTACCTGAAGACGATTCCAGTTGCTTTGCCGCGGTACAATCACGCCTGTTTAACGGGCTGAATCTGCTGCAGCAAACGCCGGCTAAATTGCCACTGATGCTGATTAAATCGGCTGAAAACGCTGAATATCTCGCTTTACTTCAGGACCAGCTCGCCAGCATCACTGCTAAGGATGAAGCAGAACTGCATGGCGGTCACTACCTGATCGAAGGTTTGTCGATAAGCTGGCGTCCCGCTGAGTCTGGGCAGGATAATTTCGCCAGCGTTGGCGGCATTCATTGTGCGGACTGGATTGAGACAGAGCAGCTGTTCGGCTGTGTGCGCTGGTATAACAATACCCTGACGCTGCAACCCGGATTGGTACATCAGGCTAATGGCGGTACGCTGATCCTCTCCCTGCGCACCCTGCTGGCGCAGCCGTTGCTGTGGCTGCGAATGAAGAAAATCCTCACCACTCAGCAGTTTGACTGGTACTCCCCGGATGAAACACGACCTTTGCCTGTGGCGATCCCTGCCATGACACTCCAGTTCCGTTTGATCCTGACCGGCGAGCGCGACGCTCTGGCCGACTTCCAGGAAATGGAGCCGGAGCTTTCAGCACTGGCGCTCTACTCAGAGTTCGAAGAAAACATTCAGATTGTCGACGCAGAAGAGTTCAGCCTGTGGGTGAAATGGGTTCGCACTCTGGCTACCAGTGAAGGTATTGAAGCGATTGCCGACGATCTCTGGCCGGTGCTGATCCGTGAAGCGGTTCGCTATACCGGCGATCAGGATACGCTGCCGCTCTGCCCTGCATGGATTACACGCCAGCTGCAGGATGCAGTGATGTACAGCCCGTATGAAAACATCAGCGGTGAACATCTGCAAAGTGCGCTGGAAACCCGCGAATGGCGGGAAGGTTTCCTGGCTGACCGAGTACGCGATGAAATCCTGCTCGACCAGATCCTGATTGAAACCGAAGGAGAAATGATCGGGCAGATCAATGCGCTGTCAGTTATCGAATTCCCTGGCCATCCGCGTGCCTTTGGCGAACCTTCCCGTATTAGTTGCGTGGTGCATGTTGGCGACGGCGAGTTCACTGATGTTGAGCGTAAAGCCGAGCTGGGGGGCAATATTCACGCCAAAGGCATGATGATCATGCAGGCCTGGCTGATCGCCGAGCTGGAACTGGAACAGCAGCTGCCCTTTTCCGCCTCTCTGGTGTTTGAGCAGTCCTATTCCGAAGTGGATGGCGACAGTGCTTCCCTCGCCGAGCTTTGTGCGCTGATCAGCGCGCTGGCCAGCCAGCCGATCAATCAGCAAATCGCCGTGACCGGATCGGTCGATCAGTTTGGTCGCGTGCAGCCGGTTGGCGGGCTGAACGAAAAAATTGAAGGCTTTTTCCACATCTGTAACCAGCGCAATCTGACCGGCAACCAGGGCGTCATTATCCCTGCTGCCAATGTGCGCCATCTTTCGCTACAGCAGGAAGTGGTGGATGCGGTGCGTGAAGGCAAATTCAACCTCTGGGCAGTCAGCAGCGTGGATGAAGCATTGCCTTTGCTGACCGGTGAAGAGTGGGAAAAAGAAAATTCGGCCTGTCTGCTACGCTCAATACAGGAGCGCATTGCGCAAATTAATCAGCAGGACGGGCGTCAGCGTCCGTGGCCGCTGCGCTGGCTTAACTGGTTTAACCAGAGCTGATCGGACTTGTTCAGCTTACGCCTGTTAGCTAATCTTCGTGATTCATTAAAATAAGGCTTATTGAGAACATGGTAGATAAACGCGAATCCTATACAAAAGAAGACCTCATTGCCTCCGGCCGTGGTGAACTGTTTGGTGCTGAAGGCCCACCGTTGCCGTCCGGAAACATGTTGATGATGGACCGCGTGGTGAAAATGACCGAAGACGGCGGTAACTACGGCAAAGGATTTGTTGAAGCCGAGCTGGATATCAATCCGGACCTGTGGTTCTTTGGCTGTCATTTTATCGGCGACCCGGTCATGCCAGGCTGTCTGGGTCTGGATGCCATGTGGCAGCTGGTTGGGTTCTATCTGGGCTGGTTAGGCGCAGAAGGCAAAGGTCGTGCACTGGGTGTGGGTGAAGTGAAATTCACTGGCCAGGTTCTGCCAACCGCGAAAAAAGTTTCTTACCGCATTCACTTCAAGCGTGTGATCAATCGCAAGCTGGTGATGGGTGTGGCGGACGGTGAAGTGCTGGTGGACGGTCATGTGATCTATACCGCGACCGATCTGAAAGTAGGTCTGTTCAAAGACACAACCGCTTTTTAAGCCTCCCTTAAAACGGAAACCTCCGCTTCGGCGGAGGTTCTTCCTTTTAAAACCTGAGTTATCCAGTTTCACAAACCTGATAGTGCTATTTTCACGAACCGGATGTTCAGATTATATAACGTGAACAATCGGGTTATACGCTAACCGTCCTGTCCTCCATGGCTTGTCGCCAACCTCCCAACCAGTGAGACCTCGCGTCTATCATTTGATAGGGACACATCTCTTTCGAACGTCCGGTAATACCGGCCTGATAACCTCTGGAATGTGCCCGTTCGAGTCGATCTCGTTTCTGTCTCTTCATCATGCCTGTAATCCCCTCTTCAGGTCAGGTGGAATCTGGTGGAAAGAAATCAGTGATTGCATTGTTTGCAACCACACTTCAATTTCTAACGCCATCCGGGCTAAAAATCAATCCGCAAATTTCACGCCAATGTCATATTACCGTGAGAATATGCGGGTGCTGTTTCGCCCAGAAAACCCGAAAGATGAGAAATAACCCGCTGTAATATCACAAAAAAGCCCCTGATTGCGCATAAATCTGATTTTGCGACAATCAAGGGCTTAGCTCTTTATATTAATTTTTATTAACTTTTACTGCGGATCGTATCGGCCATCTGCCTGGCTTCCTGCTGCCAACCTTTAGCCAGCGTTCTGACTAACGCATCGTAACCATCTTCCGTTTGTGGCAACGTCAGTGCAAATGAACGCTTGATAATCTGCCCCTGATGCTCCAGCACCCAGGCACCGCTGATCACTGCCTGGCCGTCATAACGCCCGTGGAAGCCAGTCACGTTGACGTTCAGCGTATCCTGCTGCGCGCCCAGTGGCGATGCGGAAACCAGCCAGCCCGGCAGCGCATCACTCAGATCCGCCACCAGCGTCTGTTGCAGTTGCTGATCCAGCGGGCTGGCCCACAGATTATTGCTGGCAATCACATACTTCACGTCACTGCTCTGATAGACCAGGCCGTTGCCCGCCAGATAGTCGGGCACCGAGACATGCTGTACGAACACCGCCGGGCGCAGTGCATCAGAGCTGCTGACCGCAGCCGCAGAGCTTTTTTCTGCAGCGGGCAGCTGATAGTAAGTTGTTTCCGGCGTAGTGCTACAAGCCGTCACGGCCAGAGCCAGCGCAATGGGTATCCATTTCATCATTGTTTCGCCCTCTTAGGCTGTGGATCCTGTCCGGGTTTCGCCTCAAACACCAGCGCATTGCTCTTGTTGTTGAGCGTTTTCAGTACGGGTTGCAGTTCACGCAGCACCTGATCCAGACGCTGCATATCACCCACCATTTTGCTGTAGGCTGGAGAGCCAGGCTGGAAGGCCTTCATGCTGCTGTTCAGCTCGCGCAGGGTTTTCTGCATATCCGCCGGCAACTGTTGCATCTGCTGGCTACCGGTGATCTGATTGATGTTATCCAGCGTTTTCTGCAAGTTACGCAGCGTAGTCTGGCTCTCTTTCAGCGTTCCGGTAGCCTGATTGATCATCGGATTCAGCGGCATACTGTTGATCTTATCCAGCGTTTCCATCAATTTCTGCTGGATTTGGGCCAGCCCGCCACTGGTGGTCGGGATCAACTCATAACCAGCGAACTCTGCCGGGCCGGTATAAGGCCTGGCATTGTCATGGAAATCGAGATCGACGTACAACGAGCCGGTCAGGAGATTAGCCGACTTCAGCGAGGCACGAAGGCCCGATTTGATGCCGTCTTTCAGGTGCTGCTCGATATTGAAGTCCTTGCCCAGCATGCTTTCGAAGCGGTCTGGTTCAATGCGGATCAGTACCGGAATGCGGTAATCGTTATTCAATCGCTGAGCCACTTCTTTCGACTGGAACGGAACGGCAGCCACGGTGCCCAGACGGATGCCGCGGAATTCAACCGGTGCGCCAGGCTGCAGGCCACGGATTGAATCGCTGAAGAACATCAGGAAGTCTTTGTGCACGGTGTACAGCGAATCCTGAATGCTGCGCTGATCGTCGAACAGCTTGTATTCGGCTTTGTTCTCCGCCAGCTGCCCCAGAGCCCAGCCATCCGGCACATCAAAGCTTACCCCACCGCTGAACAGCGTAGTCAGCGACCCCATTTCAACACGCATGCCCGAGGCCGACATATCTACGGCTATTCCGCTGTCTTTCCAGAAGCGTACATTGGTGGTAACCAGTCGGTCATAAGGGGCGGTAACAAACAGCTGATAGGTCATCATGCGTTTATCGGCATCAAAATTACTGGTCTCGACAGAACCCACGCGGTAGCCACGGAACAGGACCGGATCGCCAGGATTCAGCTGACCGGCTTTGGCGCTGTCCAGCGTAATACGGATACCCTTCGCGTCTGGTGGCGCGAGCGGCGGCGCATCCAGCAGGCTGTAATGTTCAGGCTTTTCGCCTTTGTTGCCCGGCTGCAGCTCGATGTAAGCTCCGGAGAGCAAAGTGCCCAGTCCGGTCACACCTTCACGGCCGATCGCCGGTTTAACCACCCAAAAGGCACTGTCCCCCTTCAGCAGCTTCTCCATACCGGAATTCAGGCGGGCTTTGATCTCCACATGGTGCAGATCATCGGTCAGCACCGCGCTCTCAACGACCCCAACATCCACGCTGCGGCTTTTAATGGCGGTTTTACCTCCCTCAATACCCTCGGCATTGGTGGTGATCAGCGTGACCTCGGGGCCCTGATGGCTGAAGTGATAAAACAGTATCCATGCACCGATCAGCACGGTGACAATGGGAATGATCCAGACAGGTGACCAGCGTTTGATTTGATCAACCGTCGCCACGCCGTGATTATTTTCCTTCAATGCTCGGCTCCTCAATACTCTTTTCACGTACACGATCCCAGGTCAGACGGGGGTCGAATGTCATGGCAGCAAACATGGTCAGGATCACCACCATGGCAAACAGCAACGCTCCCGTTGCGGGATAAATACTCATCAACTGCCCCATGCGCACCAGCGCAGAGAGGACCGCGATAACAAAGACATCAATCATTGACCAGCGGCCAACAAACTCCACCACCTCATAAATTTTGTGCATCCTCTCACTGTCCTGATGAGGCTTGCCCTTGCCGTTGGCGTCCCAGCACAGCCAGCCAATCGCCAGCATTTTTAGCGAAGGCACCATAATACTGGCGATAAAGATCACCAGCGCCACCGGATAGGAACCTTCACTCCACAGCAAAACCACCCCAGCCATAATGGTTGAGGTGATTTTAGTCCCCAGCGCTTCAGTGATCATAATCGGCATCAGGTTGGCGGGGATATATAACAGGAAGGAGGTCAGCAGCAACGCCAGCGTCCACTGCAGGCTGTGGCGACGACGGACGTAACCACCGGTGCCGCAACGCGGACAGGTGAACTGGTCAGCGGCCAACACTGCCGTGCAGCAATGGCAGGAGCGCAGGCCCTGGCGCAGGCCACTGATTGCCGGGACCGGGCGGGCTGGTAAAGCTGGCACCGGCGCAATGCGAGCCCACAGCCAGCGACGGTCCACGCACTGAAATGCGCGCACCTGCAGCATACAGAAAAGACACCAGGGAACAAAACTGGTGCCAATGCCAATGTCGCCGTAGGCCATCAGCTTAACGAAGCTGACCAGTACTCCGGCGAGAAAGATTTCCGCCATCCCCCAGCTTTTAATCTGGAACAACACCCGCGCCATGTTGCGCTTCAGCGGCAACGGCATTCGCACGGGATTAACCAGCAGCAGGATCGCCACCATGCAGACCGCGGGCACGCCCTGCACAAACAGCATGAACAGCGTCGCCAGACTGTTGTAATCCTCAGACACCATCACCTGAGGAATACGCATCAGCGTAATTTCACTGCTCAACCCTGCCACGTGCATATTCACGAAGGGAAACAGATTCGCCAGAACCAGCATAAACAACGCTGCAAGCGCATAACCGGTGGGCCGCTTTTGCGGCTCATGCCAGCTGGACACCAGCGTTGTTTCACAGCGCGGGCAGCTGGCTTTGCTGCCCGCCGACAGTTCCGGCAACTGTGTCATCAGGTCACACTGCGGGCAAAGCATCCATTGATCGGCCTGGTGCGATGAACACATAAATTACCTCATTAACCGTTCTTCAGAGATTCCAGATATTCCCAGCGTTCAAAGGCGACTTCCAAATCCTGCTCTGCCTGAGCCATCGCATCCAGAACCGGCTGGGTCTCTTCATGAGGTTGGCTGAAAAATGTCGCATCCGCCACTTTAGCCTGCAGTGAAGCGAGCTGAGCTTCCAGCGCTTCCATTTTATCCGGCAGCTGTTCCAGCTCGCGCTGCAGGTTATAGCTCATCCTGGCAGCAGGGCGTTTTGCCGGCTCGTTTTTTACACTTTCCTGACGGACCGGAGAGCTGCTGGTTTTCGCTGCGCGGCGGGTCTGCTTGTAGGCCGCACGCTGCAACTGTGAATCGTGATAGCCACCAACAAAGGCACCGATTTCGCCGTTGCCTTCAAAGATCCAGCATTCGGTGACGGTGTTGTCAACGAACTGACGATCGTGGCTCACCAGCAGCACCGTACCCTGATAGCCGTCGATCAGTTCCTCCAGCAGCTCCAGCGTTTCCACGTCCAGATCGTTGGTAGGTTCATCGAGGATCAGCAGGTTACTTGGTTTCAGGAACAGACGTGCCAGCAGCAGGCGGTTTCGCTCACCACCGGACAGTGCCCGCACCGGCGTCATAGCCCGTTTTGGATGGAACAGGAACTCCTGAAGATAGCCCAGAACGTGGCGCGGCTTACCGTTGACCATCACTTCCTGCTTGCCTTCGGCGAGGTTATCCATCACCGTACGGTCCGGATCCAGTTCGGCGCGATGCTGATCGAAGTAAGCCACTTCCAGCTTGGTACCGATATGAACGCGGCCACTGTCTGGTTTAAGCTGATCGAGCATCAGCTTCAGCAAGGTGGTTTTGCCGCAGCCGTTCGGGCCAATCAGGGCGATCTTGTCGCCGCGCTGAACCTGAGAGGTGAAGTCACGAACCAGCTGTTTACCGCCCACACCGTAGCAGACGTTTTCCAGTTCGAAGACGATTTTTCCGGAGCGGCTTGCTTCTTCCACTTGCATGTTGGCTTTGCCCATCACTTCACGGCGTTCTGAACGCTCGCGGCGCAGGGCCTTCAGAGCACGAACGCGCCCTTCGTTACGGGTACGACGTGCTTTGATACCCTGGCGGATCCACACTTCTTCCTGAGCCAGTTTGCGGTCGAATTCAGCATTCTGCATCTCTTCCACGCGCAGCGCTTCTTCTTTGCCCAGCAGATACTGATCGTAGTCACCCGGCCAGGAGACCAGCTTGCCGCGATCGAGATCGACAATGCGGGTAGCCATGTTGCGGATAAACGAACGGTCGTGGGAAATAAAGATAATGCTGCCCTGGAAGGTTTTCAGGAACCCTTCCAGCCAGTCGATGGTTTCGATATCCAGATGGTTGGTTGGTTCATCCAGCATCAGCACACGCGGATTGCTGACCAATGCCCGACCCAGCGCCGCTTTACGCAGCCAGCCGCCGGACAGTGAGGAGAGCGCCACATCGCCATCCAGGCCAATCTGCTTGAGCACGTCCTGGATGCGCGTTTCCAGCTGCCACAGGTTCTGGTGATCGAGGATGCTTTGCAGACGTCCCATCTCATTGAGATTTTTATCGCTGGGATCCTTCATCACCAAATGTGAAATGGCATGATATGCCTTCAGGTGTTCAGCCTGCTCTTCCACACCTTCCGCCACGAAGTCGTAAACCGACCCCGCCACATTACGCGGTGGATCCTGTTGCAGACGCGCCACCACCAGATCCTGCTCATAAATGATCCTGCCATCGTCCAGCGGCTGCTCACGGTTGATGATTTTCATCAACGTGGATTTGCCCGCGCCGTTACGACCAACCAGACAGACTCGCTCATTTTCTTCGATATGCAGCTCAGTGTTATCCAACAGCGGTGCATCGCTGAATGACAGGTAAGCACCATGAATACTGATCAGTGACATAAAACTTATTCCTTACCGGCGTGAGTGATCAGCCAGCAGTTATGAATTTGACGGTTGCGGGCAAAATCCTGCGACTGGGTTTTGGCGGTAATTTCCTGCGCGGCAAGATGCAGACCGGCAAGACCGTCGTGGTCCATTTTGAACCCGCGTTTGTTGTTGGAGAACATAATGGTGCCGTCTTTACGCAGCAGCCTTTTCAGATCTTTCATCAGCAGCAGATGATCGCGCTGCACATCGAAGCTCTCTTCCATCCGCTTCGAGTTAGAGAAGGTCGGCGGATCGATAAAGATCAGGTCGAACTGCTCGTCAGAATGACTCAGCCAGTTCAGGCAGTCTGCCTGCATCAGACGATGCTGACGACCGGTCAGCCCATTCAGGCGCAGGTTGCGCTCTGCCCACTCCAGGTAGGTACGGGACATATCCACGGTCGTGGTACTGCGTGCGCCACCCAACCCGGCATGCACGCTGGCACTGCCGGTATAAGCGAACAAATTCAGGAAATCTTTACCTTTGCTCATCTGACCCAGCATTTTACGGGCAATACGGTGGTCCAGAAACAGACCTGTATCCAGATAGTCAGTCAGGTTGACCCAAAGTTTTGCGTTGAATTCTGAGACTTCAAAGAAATCGCCCTTCTCACCCAGCTTCTGGTACTGGCTTTTGCCCTTCTGCCGCTCACGGGTTTTCAGCACCAGACGGTTGGCAGGCAGATCCAGCACGCTCAGCGTGGCAGAAATCACATCAAACAGGCGCTGACGGGCTTTGGCCGGTTCAATGGTCTTCGGCGGCGCATACTCCTGCACCACAATCCACTCACCATAGCGATCCACAGCAACGTTGTAATCCGGCAAGTCGGCATCGTACAGGCGGTAGCACTCGATCCCCTCCTGTCGCGCCCACTTCTCGAGTTTTTTCAGATTCTTGCGCAGGCGGTTAGCGTAATCTTCCGCAATCTGCCCGACATTCCCTGAAGTATTAACCGCCAGCTGATAGTTTTTCTGTACGCAGTCCAGCGGGCCGTTTTTCGCTTTGAACTGGCGATCGGCACGCAGCTGGAGGCAGCTCAGCAGCTCCGGCGAGGCGCTGAACAGTGACAGATTCCAGCCGCCAAACTGGCTCTTCATAATGCGGCCTAATTGGCTGTGCAGGGCAATCAGCGCCGGTTCGCTCTCCAGACGTTCGCCGTACGGCGGATTGCTCAGCACCGTGCCGGTAATACCTTCCGGCTGCGGGTTGGTCAGTTTCAGCACGTCCTGCACGGTGAAACTGATAATATCGGCCAGACCAGCTTTACGGGCATTGGCGCGGGCACGTTCAATCACCCGCGAATCATTGTCGAAGCCGTAAAAGCGGGAGGACGTTTCCTGCAAACCACGGCGGGCGCGGATCTGTGCTTCGCTGGTCACTTCACGCCACAGCTCTTCGCTGAATTTGCTCCAGCCGGTAAAGCCCCAGTGGTGACGATGCAGGCCCGGCGCACGATCGGTGGCGATCATCGCCGCTTCAATCAGCAACGTCCCCGATCCACACATCGGATCGACCATTGGCGCACCAGCCTGCCAGCCGGAACGCAGAACGATCGCTGCCGCCAGGTTCTCTTTCAGAGGTGCCTGTCCGGTCTGCTGACGGTAGCCACGCTGATGCAGGCCCTCACCACTCAGATCCAGTGCGATGCTGGCTTTATCATTGTTCAGCCAGACGTTGATCCGGATATCCGGCTGCTCGCGATCCACATCAGGACGCGGCAGGTTTTTACGGGTAAAGCTGTCAACGATGGCATCTTTAACCTTCAGTGCGCCGTACTGGCTGTTGCGGATCACTTCATTCAGGCCGCTGAAATGCACGGCGAAGGTTTTATCACTGCCGAACATCGCCGGCCAGTCGATAGCCTGCACGCCCAGATAGAGATCCAGGTCACTGTAAACGCCGCACTCGGTCAGCGGCAGCAGGATGCGGGAAGCAAGGCGGCTCCACATCAGGCTCTGATACATCAGACGATCGTCACCCTCGAAATGTACGCCGCCCTGGACGACCTGGCAGGCCTGGGCCCCCATCGCTTCCAGTTCACTTTTTAACAGCTCTTCGAGCCCACGCGCCGTACTGGCAAACAGAGAATTCATAGCGTCACTTATCGTCTTCAGAAAATTGTTGCGCATTATAGCTAATCGCGGGCTCATGTCATAAAGTTAGCTTCTTTTCGTCAGTGCTCCCGGCAGTTTTCTGCGCTGACACCCTCATTTGATGCCAGTTACAGAATATCTGGCCCGGAGACTTCCATGATTAATCTGTCACGCCTGTTCATTCACCCGGTAAAATCAATGCGCGGAACCCAGGTTTCCCATGCGCAGGCGCTGGAGAGTGGGCTGGCCTTTGACCGGATTTTTATGATCACCGAGCCGGACGGCACCTTTATTACCGCGCGTCAATATCCGGAAATGGTGCTGTTTACTCCGGCGCTGATCCAGGATGGCCTGTTTCTCTCCGCCCCAGATGGCAGCTCGGCCACCGCCCGTTTCGCCGATTTTCTGCCTGAAGCCGCCGCGACCGAAGTCTGGGGAAATCAGTTTACCTCACAGATTGCTCCCGCAGCGATAAACGACTGGCTGAGCGGCTTCTTTCCACGACCGGTTCAGCTGCGCTGGGTGGGTGCTGAAATGACCCGTCGGGTAAAACGCTTTGAGCAGGTTCCTCTTGGTTTTGCTGACGGCTTTCCCTTCCTGCTGATCAATGAAGCCTCGCTGCACGATTTGCGCCAGCGCTGCCCGGCAGGGATCAAATTGGAGCAGTTTCGTCCTAACCTTGTGGTCACCGGTGCCACAGCCTGGGCGGAAGACAGCTGGTCGACGGTGCGGATAGGCGACATCCTGTTCGACATCCCCAAGCCCTGCAGCCGCTGTATATTCACTACCGTCAGTCCTGAACGGGGCCGCAAACACCCCAGCGGCGAGCCGCTGAATACGCTGCAAAAATTCCGTACAGCGAAGGATGACAGTGGCGATATCGATTTTGGCCTCAACCTGATCGCCCGCAGCAGCGGTATCCTGCGGGTGGGTGATGAACTGCAGGTTCTGGCCAGCAAACCGCCACGCCCCTACGGTGCGGGCAAAGTGGTGGAATCGCTTGAGGTGCAAACCAACACCGAACAGGAGGTCGCTATCAGCTGGCAGGGCGAAACGTTTGCGGGGAACAATCAACAGGTGCTGCTGGAACAACTGGAGATGAAAGGCTATCGCATCCCTTACTCCTGCCGTGCCGGTATCTGCGGCAGTTGCAAGGTTAATCTGCTTTCTGGTGAGGTGCGTGCATTAAAGAAAGGGGCCGTGCGCGAGGATGGCACTGTCCTGAGTTGCAGCTGCGTCCCGACTGGCGACATAGTGTTGAGCGGACGTAATCCCTGATGATCCCGACCAGGTTTGGCGCTCAGCAAGGGAGGCTCCATCAGGAACCTGCAAGGGTACTCAGTTCTGAGAACTAAGCGAGGCCGTATTCAGACAGCCCGCGCAAGGGAGAGATTTTGTGGCTGTACGAGCGGCAACAAACGGTCGTGCATCACTTTAATAGCATCGCCCAGTACCATCCCTTTACCTGCCAGAGTCAGCTGAGGTTGCGCCAGTAGGCACAGCGCGGCACTTTCACCCGCTTCCACCACCAGCAACAAAGCTTCGTCACCATTTTCACACAGACGAACCGCCACCAGCTCACCTTCAGCCGGTTGCCACTCACCCTGACGATGGGTCTCAAAATGCCAGCTCTTTGGCATCAGTGGCTTCAGAAAGCGACAGGCCACCAGCGCATTCAGCACCAGCTCGGCACGCTGATCGGCATTCAGTTCACAGCTGCGGCACTTCTCTTCAAAGGTGAAAAACAGAGCGGCATCATCGACACAAAATCCAGAAGTATCAAAGGCATCCGGCGTCAGCATCTTGCGGGGGAAGCGTGAACGGAACAGCATACCGTCGGCCAGATCCAGCATCATGCGATCGTGTTCGGCATCAAAAAACCAGCGCCAGCTGTCGTCAGGTTTAATCCTCATGATCGGTCCTGTAGTGAGAAATGAAAATCCGCTATTTATTGGCGTTACCGGTTCAACTAAGCAGCTGGGTTTAACCGGAATCGTCAAAATAGTCTGAATATCGTTTAAACAGGATAAAATATAAACGAGCCAGAGGCGAAAATAAAGCCCCTGGCATATTTAAATAAGAATCAGCTTAGAGATGGGTCACAATTTCTTTTATCAGCGGCGGACCTTTGTAAATAAATCCGGAATATATTTGCACCAGCGAAGCGCCAGCGGCAACTTTTTCCCTCGCTGAAACCAGCGAATCAATACCACCCACGCCAATAATTGGCAGGCGCCCCTGAAGTTCCAGGGAGAGGCGACGAATAACTTCAGTGCTGCGCGACTGAACCGGACGACCACTTAATCCTCCCGCTTCATCACTGTGTTTTAAGCCGCTGACCAGCGAACGGTCAAGAGTAGTATTGGTGGCAATCACACCATCAATATTATGGCGAACTAAACTATCGGCAATTTGGATCAATTCTTCTTCTGAAAGATCCGGCGCGATCTTTACCGTCACCGGAACATATTTGTGATGAATCGTTGCAAGATCTTTCTGCTTTTGTTTTAACGCCTGCAAGAGATCGTCCAGCGCCTCACCATATTGCAGCGTGCGTAAACCTGGCGTGTTAGGTGAAGAGATATTGATCGCGATATAGCCCGCGTAAGGATAAATTTTATCCATGCAGGTTAAATAATCGTCCTTGCCCTGCTCAACCGGAGTATCTTTATTTTTGCCAATATTAATCCCTAACACGCCGTCGAAATGAGACTTTTTGACATTCTCGACCAGACGATCCACACCCAGATTATTAAATCCCATCCGGTTAATAATCCCTTCCGCTTCCAGCACGCGGAACATCCTTGGCTTATCGTTGCCCGGCTGTGGGCGCGGCGTGACGGTACCGATTTCAATAAAGCCGAAGCCCATTGCGCCGAAGGCATCAATGCACTCACCGTTTTTATCCAGGCCAGCAGCCAGACCCAGGGCGTTTTTAAACGTCAGTCCCATGCAGGTCACCGGCTTAAAAGGAAGAGACTGGCGAACCAGGTGAATAAGAGGTGTACCGGTTACCCGATGCAGCTGCGTGAGGGTCAGTTCATGCGCACGCTCAGCATCAAGCTGAAACAGCGCCTTACGAACCAGATTGTACATGATCGCTCCTGAATGCCCGAAGCCCCGGGCCTGGAAAGGACTAACAGTTGATATCTTGCGATATAAACCCTGAAATTTGCGTTCGCCGTCCGGGGACGATCCTTCCCACCTTTATTATGTCTGGTATGAATGTGGCAAGGTTTACGCAGTGACGCTGCAGGCGCGGGGGAAAATGGTAAAGTCCTTTAGGCCGAAAGTAAAACGTTTGCGCTGAATTGATCGCAATCCGCCTGATGCCGCGCCGCGCCTGCCGCTCTTCCTCTATATCCAAAAAGTGACTTATCTCTGCCGGATAAATCATTTAAGCCTCCTGCCTGCCTCTGTCAGGATAGTTTCATTCCTTCGAAAATAAGTTTAATCAATAACTTTTAGTTATAAGGAGTGGTTATGCGCGTTATTACTTTGGCGGGAAGCCCTCGCTACCCCTCTCGCTCCACAGCTCTGCTGAGCCTCTGCCAGCAGGCACTCGAAAAGCGCGGCGTCGAAGTCATCCCGTGGAATCTGCATAATTTTCATCCTGAAGATCTGCTGTATGCCCGTTTTGATTCTCCGGCCCTGCTGGCGCTGAAAGAAGATCTTGCCATTGCAGACGGGCTGATTATCGCCACTCCGGTCTACAAGGCTTCCTTCTCTGGTGCACTGAAAACGATCCTGGACCTGCTTCCCGAGCGCGCACTGGAACATAAAGTGGTTCTGCCACTGGCAACGGGCGGCACCATCGCACACATGCTGGCGGTCGATTACGCCCTTAAGCCGGTACTCAATGCACTTAAAGCACAGGAAGTGCTGCACGGTGTCTTTGCCGACGACGCACAAATTACCAATTACGACCGTACGCCGGAACTGTCATCAGTGCTGGCGTCCCGTATTGCGGAATCAGTAGAAACCTTCTGGCACGCCCTGGCCCGTCGCCACCAGCCACTGGTCGCTGCTGTATAAAGTTTAAGGTAAGAACTATGAGCCTGTTTTCACGTTTAGCTTCGGCGCTGGTTATCGGCAGCATTCTGACCAGCAGCGCATTTGCTGCTGAGCCCGTCGCACCCAAGACGTTCCGCATTGGTTACCAGAAGGGCTCGGTCAGCATGGTGCTGGCCCGCTCACACCAGCTACTGGAAAAACGTTTTCCCGACACACTAATCAAATGGGTTGAATTCCCGGCCGGACCGCAAATGCTTGAAGCCCTGAATGTGAACAGCATCGATCTGGGCAGTACCGGCGATATTCCGCCTATTTTTGCCCAGGCCGCCGGTGCCGATCTGCTGTATGTTGGAGCCGAGCCGCCAAAGCCGAAAGCAGAAGTGATCCTGGTTGCGAAAAACAGCCCGATCCAAACCGTGGCTGAACTTAAAGGCCACAAGGTCGCTTTCCAGAAAGGCTCCAGTTCACATAACCTGCTGCTGCGCGCGCTGGGAAAAGCCGGGCTGAAGTTCAGCGATATCCGGCCCACTTACCTGACTCCTGCTGATGCGCGTGCCGCCTTCCAACAGGGCGATGTGGCTGCCTGGGCCATTTGGGATCCCTACTACTCCGCCGCATTGCTGGAAGGCGGGGCCAGGGTGCTGACCGATGGCAGCCAGTTGAATCAGACTGGTTCGTTCTACCTCGCTACCCGCCCTTTCACTGAAGCTAACGGCACCTTTATCACTCAGGTATTACAGACCTTCAGTCAGGCAGATGCGCTGACTATCAGCGACCGCAATAACAGTATCAACCTGCTTTCCCAGGCGATGGGCCTGCCAAAACCGGTGATCGCCAGCTATCTGGATCACCGCCCGCCGACCACCATCGGCCCGGTCAGCGACAAAACGGCGAAGCTGCAGCAGCAAACCGCCGACCTGTTTTACGCCAATCATCTGATGCCGGTGAAAGTCGATGTTGCCAGCCGTATCTGGCATGACGCACCGTCCACCCATTAAGGAGTCGTATTATGAGCCTTTCCGTTTTCTGGTTTCTGCCCACTCATGGTGATGGCCACTATTTAGGCACGGCCGACGGTGCCCGTCCGGTGGATCACGGATATTTGCAGCAGATTGCCCAGGCGGCCGACCGCCTTGGCTTCGGCGGTGTGCTGATCCCGACCGGCCGTTCCTGCGAAGATGCGTGGCTGGTTGCCGCCTCACTGGTCCCGGTGACCCAGCGCCTGCGTTTCCTGGTGGCTCTGCGTCCGGGTGTCATCTCCCCGACTCAGGCAGCCCGCCAGGCCGCCACGCTGGATCGCCTCTCCAATGGCCGCGCCCTGTTTAATTTGGTCACCGGAGGCGATGCGGAAGAACTGGCCGGAGACGGCGTGTTTCTCGATCACCGCGAACGTTATCAAGAATCGGCTGAATTCACCCGCGTCTGGCGTCGGGTGCTGGAAGGAGAAACGGTCGATTATGAAGGCAAGCATGTACATGTCCGTGGCGCACGCCTGATGTTTAAACCCGTTCAGCAGCCCCGCCCACCGCTGTGGTTTGGCGGATCGTCTGAGCCAGCTCAGGATCTCGCTGCTGAACAGGTGGATGTCTATCTGACGTGGGGCGAACCCCCTGTTCAGGTCAAAGAGAAAATTGAACAGGTGCGAGCCAAAGCCGCGGCTCAGGGCCGCAAAGTAAAATTTGGCATTCGTCTGCATGTCATCGTTCGCGAAACAAATGAAGAAGCCTGGCGTGCCGCAGATCGTCTGATCTCTCATCTTGATGACGCCACCATTGCCAAAGCCCAGGCGGCGCTGGCGCGTACAGACTCCGTTGGCCAGCAACGGATGGCTGCTCTGCATGGCGGACGCCGCGATAAGCTCGAAATCAGTCCTAACCTGTGGGCAGGCGTCGGACTGGTACGTGGTGGAGCGGGTACGGCACTGGTCGGTGATGGCGAAACCGTGGCGGCAAGAATGCAGGAGTATGCCGATCTGGGTATCGAAACCTTTATCCTGTCCGGTTATCCACACCTGGAAGAAGCGTATCGCGTGGGTGAACTTCTGTTCCCGCATCTGAATCTCAATGTGCCGGAAATTCCGCAACCGCGTGTGGTTTCCGCTCATGGTGAAGCCGTGGCTAACGACTTTACCCCGCAAAAAGTCTCGCAGAGTTAGAGGTCATCATGAACAAGCAATTAAACCGCATTGGCAATCAGCTGCTGCCGTGGGCGCTGCCGGTTATGTTAGTGGTGGTGTGGCAAATCGCCTCACAAACCGGCTGGCTCTCTACCCGTATCCTGCCCTCGCCGGAAGCGATTGTGGTGACGTTCTGGAAGCTGACCGCCAGCGGAGAACTCTGGCAGAACCTGGCAATCAGTACCTGGCGTGCAGCGATTGGCTTTGCCATCGGCGGCTCGCTTGGTCTGGTTCTTGGTCTGATCACAGGCATGTCCCGCACGGGCGAACGCCTGCTGGATACTTCGGTACAGATGATCCGTAACGTACCGCATCTGGCGCTGATCCCGCTGGTCATTTTGTGGTTCGGCATTGATGAGTCAGCCAAGATTTTCCTGGTGGCACTGGGGACACTTTTCCCGATCTACCTCAACACCTATCACGGCATCCGCAATATTGACCGCGGGCTGGTGGAAATGGCCCGCAGCTATGGGCTTTCCGGCTGGAGCCTGTTTATCCAGGTGGTCCTGCCGGGCGCGCTGCCGTCGATCATGGTTGGCGTCAGGTTCGCCCTGGGCCTGATGTGGCTGACGCTGATCGTCGCGGAGACTATTTCCGCCAACTCCGGCATCGGTTATCTGGCAATGAATGCCCGTGAGTTCCTGCAAACGGATGTGGTAGTGGTTGCCATTATTCTTTACGCCCTGCTCGGAAAACTGGCTGACGTCAGCGCGTTGTTACTGGAACGTGTCTGGCTGCGCTGGCATCCGGCTTATCAACTGAAAGAGGAAAACGCATGAGCGAATTAACTCCGTCACCGGCGCGCCTCAATGCCGGTACACCTCTGGTGGTCAATGGCGTCAGCAAGCAGTACAAGGGCCGTACCGTACTGAACAATATCGACCTGCATATCCCGTCTGGCCAGTTTGTGGCTGTCGTTGGCCGCAGCGGCTGCGGAAAAAGTACCCTGCTGCGTCTGCTGGCCGGGTTGGAAAAAACCACCTCTGGCGAACTGCTGGCCGGTAACGCTCCGCTTAGCGAGGCGCAGGATGATACGCGCCTGATGTTCCAGGATGACCGCCTGCTGCCGTGGAAAAGTGTAATTGATAACGTCGGGCTGGGTCTGAAGGGCAAGTCGTGGAAAGCCGATGCAATGGACGCGCTGACCGCTGTCGGGCTGGCAGAGAGAGCCAAAGAGTGGCCTGCCGCTCTGTCAGGCGGACAGAAACAGCGTGTGGCGCTGGCCCGTGCTTTGATCCACCGTCCAGGCCTGCTGCTGCTGGATGAGCCGCTGGGCGCGCTGGATGCGTTAACAAGAATCGAAATGCAGGATCTGATTGAATCGCTGTGGCAGCAACATCACTTCACCGTGCTGCTGGTGACGCATGACGTCAGTGAAGCTGTGGCGATGGCTGACCGCGTGCTGCTGATCGAAGAGGGAAATATCGGTCTTGATCTGACTGTCGATCTTCCCCGCCCGCGACGTAAAGGATCGGTGCGCCTGGCGGAGCTGGAAGCTGAAGTGCTGGATCGGGTGATGAAACGATCGCCGGTTGAAGCGCAAAAACGCTACGCACAACGTTAAAAAAAGGGGCGAATCCAGAATTCGCCCCTTCCTCTCTACTGCTTCAGATTACTCAGGCATTCAGCGCTTTGCTGATCTTCTCATACAGATCCCCGGACAGTTTATCCAGCCCTTTCAACTGCTCCAGCGCATCACGCATCAGCGCCTGGCGGCCTGCATCATAACGTTTCAGGCGGATCAGCGGCTCGATCATCCGCGCGGCAACCTGAGGGTTACGTGTGTTCAGAACGGACAGGATTTCAACCAGGAATTGATAGCCGCTGCCGTTGACGGCATGGAATGCCGATGGATTAGCGGAAGCAAAGGCGCCAATCAGCGAGCGGATACGGTTTGGATTGCTCAGGGTGAATGAACGGTGGCTGAGCAGTGCCCGCACCCGGTTCAGCACATCAGCAGCCGGGCTGGTGGCCTGCAGTGCAAACCACTTGTCCATCACCAGCCCATCTTTATGCCAGCGCTCATCAAACGCCGTCAGCAGTGCTTCACGGCACGGCAGCTGAGCCGCCACAGAGGCTGCCATCGCCGCCACTGAATCTGTCATGTTGTTGGCCTGCTGGAACTGGGCTTTGACCAGTTTGTCGGCCAGTTCAACGTCACCAAAGGCCAGATAGCCCAGACAGACATTCTTCAGTGAACGTTTACCAATTTCTGCATGCTCAACACGGTAATCAGCAGACTGGCTGGCGTTATAGACCGCCAGCCACTCATCAGCCAGTTCGGTTGCCAGCATCCGCACCAGTGATTCACGAACGTCAGAGATAGCCTGTGGATCGATTGTCTCAAACAACTCAGCAATTTCGTTTTCACCCGGCAGCGACAGGATCAGCGCCATCAATGCCGGATCGCTGTTCTCTTCCAGCAGCACCGCACGGAAAGCATCCGCCACGTGCAGAGGAACCGACAGTGGTTGTCCCTGCTGATGGCGCGCAACGTTCAGCTTGATATAGGTTGCCATCAGGCTTTGGGCCGCATCCCAGCGGGCAAAATCGTTACGGGCATGGCACATCAGGAAGGTCAGCTGCGCGTCACTCCAGTTGTAATCCAGCTTTACCGGCGCGGAGAATTCGCGCAGTAAAGATGGCACCGGCTGGAAGTAAACGTTGTCGAACACGAAACTCTGGAACTCTTCGGTCACGTTCAGCACGTGGTGAACCGGATGGCCCTTGTGCTGCAGCGGGATCACCTTGCCTTCGCCATCATACAGCTCTATATCCAGCGGGATATGCAGCGGGCGCTTATCTTTCTGATCGGCGGTTGGCGGGGTCGTCTGGGTCACATGCAGGGTGTACTGCTCCAGTTCCGGGTTGTAATCATCGCGGATCGAGAGCACCGGCGTACCAGACTGGCTGTACCAACGGCGGAAGTGTGACAAATCAACGTTAGAAGCATCTTCCATCGCCTGCACGAAATCATCACAGGTCGCTGCACTGCCGTCGTGACGCTCAAAATAGAGCTGCATACCCTTCTGGAAATTCTCTTCGCCCAGCAGCGTGTGCATCATGCGGATCACTTCCGATCCCTTCTCATACACCGTCAGGGTATAGAAGTTATTCATCTCGATAACCTGCTCAGGGCGGATTGGGTGCGCCATCGGGCTGGCATCCTCAGCAAACTGCGCACCGCGCATCACGCGAACGTTATCGATACGGTTAACCGCGCGCGAACCGAGGTCTGAACTAAACTCCTGATCGCGGAACACGGTCAGTCCCTCTTTCAGGCTGAGCTGGAACCAGTCGCGACAGGTGACGCGGTTGCCGGTCCAGTTGTGGAAATATTCATGACCAATCACCGCTTCAATACCGAGATAATCTTTGTCGGTGGCGGTTTCAGCCTTCGCCAGCACATACTTCGAGTTGAAGACGTTCAGGCCTTTGTTCTCCATCGCGCCCATGTTGAAGAAATCCACGGCGACGATCATAAAGATATCGAGATCGTATTCAAGGCCGAAACGCTCCTCATCCCACTTCATGCTGTTTTTCAGCGAGGTCATCGCCCAGTCAGCGCGATCGAGGTTACCGCGGTCGACGAAAATTTCCAGTGCCACATCGCGCCCTGAACGGGTTTTGAAGCTGTCGCGCAATACGTCAAAATCACCCGCCACCAGAGCAAACAGATAGCAAGGTTTCGGGAACGGATCTTCCCACTTCATCCAGTGGCGCCCATCTTCCATCTGCCCACCGTCAATACGGTTACCGTTCGACAATAAATAAGGATAGAGTGCCTGTTCAGCAATAATGGTGGTGGTAAAGCGGGCCAGCACGTCCGGACGGTCCAGATACCACGTGATATGACGGAAACCCTCCGCTTCACATTGAGTACAGAGTGCTTCACCGGATTTATACAACCCTTCCAGCGCAGTGTTTTTATCCGGGTGGATGTCGTTGACGATCTTCATCGTGAACGTCTCTGGCAACTGTTCAAGGATCAGCGCGCCCTCTTCCAGCCGGTAATGCGGCCAGGAGCGATCGTCAATGTCGAGGGATACCAGCGTCAGATCTTCCCCATCAAGACGCAATTCCGCGCCCGCCGCCCCTAAACGCTTAATGCGGCTGACCGCAGTGACCCGGGTGGTGCTGGCGTCCAGATTGAATGTCAGGTCGATGTCCGTGATAGTGTAATCCGGCGCACGATAATCATGGCGATTTTTGGCTTGTGGCAATTGCGTCATAAGTCCTTCTCACGTCGATAATTAGTTAACCTTTTCAAGTCTATTCCTGTTGGCGCAATGTTGCCACGCTGAATCCCCTTTCTCGCCACTGATCGCCCTGAAATCTACATTTCATTAACAAGCGCACAGATTGCCCTCGACCCTGTCTGCGGATTTGTGCTGTGATCGGGTTCAATAAATGAGTATTCAAGTTATACTCCTGCGTCTTTTCCATTTTTTTAAACCAGGGATAACGCTCTTCGCCAGAGGATGCTGAAACGCACCATGACACGACATGCTTCCCCGATACTGACCACGTTGTTGGATACGGACGCCTACAAGCTGCATATGCAACAGGCGGTGTTCCATCGTTACCAGAAAGTTTCCGTGGTGGCCGAGTTCCGTTGCAGGGGCGATGACCTGCTGGGAATTTACGCTGATGAAATCGTTCGCCAGATTGCGTCCATGCAGTCGCTGGCGCTCAGCGGCGAAGAAGCCGACTACCTCGCTGGCCTGCCCTTCTTTAAACAGGACTACCTGGACTGGCTGCGACAGTTCCGCTACGACCCTTCACAGGTTCGCGTCCGTAATAACCAGGGCAAACTGGACATCCGCATCTCCGGTTCGTGGCTGGAAGTGATCATGTGGGAAGTGCCGCTGCTGGCGCTGATCAGCGAAGTGGTTCACCGCCATCGTTCTCCGCTGGTTCAGCCGAAACAGGCCGTTGAACGCCTGCAGAGCAAGCTGGTGGACTTTAAGCAGCTCACCGCCGATCTGGATATGTCCCGCTTTAAACTGATGGATTTCGGCACCCGTCGCCGTTTTTCCCGCGATGTGCAGAGTGCGATTGTCACCACGCTGCAGCAGGATTTCCCGTGGCTGGTAGGCTCCAGCAATTACGACATTGCCCGCCGCCTGAATATTGCGCCGGTTGGGACTCAGGCGCACGAATGGTTCCAGGCCCATCAGCAGATCAGTCCGGTGCTGGCTAACAGCCAGCGTGCCGCGCTGCAGGCCTGGCTGGAAGAGTATCCGCACAGTCTGGGGATCGCCCTGACCGACTGTATCACCATGGATGCTTTCCTGCGTGACTTCGGCCAGCATTTTGCCAGCAGCTATCAGGGCCTGCGCCATGACTCTGGCGATCCGGTAGAGTGGGGAGAAAAAGCCATTGCCCACTACGAAAAGCTGGGCATCGATCCGCGCAGCAAGACGCTGGTCTTCTCCGATAATCTGGACCTGGATAAAGCGGTAGATCTTTACCGCCACTTTGGCCAACGGGCGGATGTGATTTTCGGTATTGGAACCCGTCTTACCTGTGATATCCCACAGGTCAAGCCGCTGAATATCGTGATCAAGCTGGTGGAATGCAACGGCAAACCAGTGGCGAAACTCTCTGACAGCCCGGGTAAAACCATCTGTCAGGACAAAGCTTTCGTCCGCGCATTACGAAAAGCCTTCGATTTGCCGCTGGTGAAAAAAGCCAGCTAGCCTTGCTGACAGAGAAGAGGGTCGCCGCGCCTTCTTCTCTTTTCACCCCGCCCCAAGCTGTAATAAATCTCCCGCATTACAAAGAATTCTTCTTGTGTCTCGCCTGTCGGCAAGTAACATAGCACTACCTCAAATCTGGGGTGATTTTTCTTATTCTGATTAAAAGAGAGACTTTATATGAGCGTTGTGCCTGTAGCGGATGTACTGCACGGCCGGGCCGCGGTTGACAGCGAAGTCACCGTTCGCGGCTGGGTACGTACCCGAAGAGATTCAAAAGCCGGTATTTCCTTTATCGCCGTGTATGACGGCTCCTGCTTTAATCCCGTCCAGGCTGTCGTCAATAATTCTCTGAATAATTATCAGGATGAAGTCCTGCGCCTGACCACCGGCTGCTCTGTTGAGATTACCGGTAAAGTCGTCGAGTCACCGGGTGAAGGCCAGAGCTTTGAAATCCAGGCCAGCGCCGTCAAGGTCGTGGGCTGGGTTGACGATCCTGATACCTATCCGATGGCGGCCAAGCGTCACAGCATTGAGTATCTGCGTGAGGTAGCTCACCTGCGCCCGCGTACCAACCTGATTGGCGCAGTAGCTCGTGTTCGTCACACTCTGGCGCAGGCGCTGCATCGCTTCTTCGATGAGCAGGGCTTTTTCTGGGTCTCCACCCCGCTGATCACTGCTTCCGATACGGAAGGTGCCGGTGAGATGTTCCGTGTGTCAACGCTGGATCTGGAAAACCTGCCGCGTACGCCGGAAGGCAAAGTGAATTTCGAAGAAGATTTCTTCGGCAAAGAAGCCTTCCTGACCGTATCCGGCCAGCTGAACGGCGAAACCTACGCCAGTGCCCTGTCGAAGATCTACACCTTTGGCCCAACTTTCCGCGCAGAAAACTCCAACACCAGCCGCCACCTGGCTGAATTCTGGATGCTGGAGCCGGAAGTGGCCTTTGCCGATCTGGAAGACAACGCCGCGCTGGCAGAAGCGATGCTGAAATACGTTTTCAAAGCGGTACTGGAAGAACGTGCTGATGATATGGCGTTCTTTGCTGAGCGCGTAGACAAAGAAGCCATCACTCGCCTGGAGCGATTTGTAACGACAGATTTTGCTCAGGTTGATTACACCGACGCGGTCGAGATCCTGATCAACTGCGGTGAGAAATTTGAGAATGCCGTCTCATGGGGTATCGATCTCTCCTCAGAACACGAACGTTATCTGGCTGAGAAGCACTTTAAAGCGCCGGTAGTGGTGAAAAATTATCCAAAGGATATCAAGGCATTTTACATGCGCCTTAACGACGACGGTAAAACCGTGGCCGCGATGGATGTTCTTGCCCCTGGCATCGGTGAAATCATCGGTGGATCGCAGCGTGAAGAGCGTCTGGACGTGCTGGATGCCCGCCTGGCTGAAATGGGCCTGAATAAAGAAGATTACTGGTGGTACCGCGACTTACGTCGCTACGGCACCGTTCCGCATTCCGGATTTGGCTTAGGTTTCGAAAGGTTAATTGCCTATGTCACCGGCGTACAAAATGTAAGAGACGTTATCGCCTTCCCACGTACGCCACGTAACGCCAGCTTCTGATTTTCTGCATTAACCATAAGAAATTCATATATATATTTAAGGTCAGCCTCGCTGGCCTTTTTTTATTTTTGTAAATTATGAGATGGTTCACAAAGTTCCGTATATTTTACATTTTGTAATACATATTTTCCTTATGAAACAAGAATAGGAGATTAGTAGCATTTTCGGGCTAGATAATCCGCTCAGTGAATGGAAAGATGCGTGCAGACACAGGAAGACACCAAACTCTCTTCAGGGTTCTGTAAAGAATTTTTGACGGCAGTGGCAGGTGTCCAAATAACTCCAATGAGGGTAATAAAAAATGATGAAGCGCAACATTCTGGCACTGGTTATCCCAGCCCTGTTAGCAGCTGGTGCAGCCAATGCAGCAGAAGTTTATAACAAAGACGGCAACAAGCTGGACCTCTATGGAAAAGCAGTTGGTCTGCACTATTTTACCCATGGTGATGGCTATGCTGGTGACGGCGACCAGAGCTATGTGCGTATGGGCTTCAAAGGCGAAACTCAGATTAACGACATGCTGACCGGTTATGGTCAGTGGGAATACCAATTCAACACCAACAATTCTGAAGGCAGCGATGCGCAGGACGGCAATAAAACCCGTCTGGGCTTCGCAGGTCTCAAATTCGGCGACGCGGGTTCATTCGATTATGGTCGGAACTACGCTGTAGCCTACGACGTCCTGGGCTGGACCGATATGATGCCAGAATTCGGCGGCGACTACGCGCAGTCTGATTCTATGGGTGGCCGTACGGGTGGCGTTGCTACTTATCGTAACACCAACTTCTTCGGCCTGGTTGATGGATGGGATTTCGCCGCTCAATATCAGGGCAAAAACGACCGTGACGATCTACAGCGTTCTAACGGTGACGGCTACGGCTTCTCTACTTCTTATACTTCGCCAATCGGCGTAGGTGTGGCGGGATCTTATAGCTCTCAGGATCGTACTGACTCGCAGAATGCTCCAGGCGTGGTGGGTAATGGTGAGCGTGCCGAATTGTGGACCGCGGGTCTGAAATATGACGCCAACAACATTTACCTGGCAGCTACCTATGCTGAAGGCCGTAACGAATACCGCATCTCCGGTACCAACACTGCGGGCGCCGCTGTATCGGGTTACGCTAACAAAACTCAGGATATCGAAGTTGTAGCGCAGTACCAGTTCGACTTCGGCCTGCGTCCATCTATCGGCTACGTGCAGACCAAAGGCAAAGATGTCGATGGTATCGGCGATGTTGACCTGACCAAATACTTTGAAGTGGGCGCGACTTACTACTTCAACAAAAACATGTCTACCTATGTTGACTACATCATCAACCAGATCGATGATGACAACGCCCTGGGCTTAGGCACTGGCGACACTGTAGCAGTTGGCCTGGTTTACCAGTTCTAATTGCCTGACGCGGTGGTTCCGTTCACCACCGCGCAAACTCAAAACGGGGCTTCGGCCCCGTTTTTGTTTACTGTAATCGGCTAATCCCTCCTCCTTTGATCTTACCCGGCTTGTTCACCGTGATTTTTAACGCAAACGGTTGGCAATTTGTGCGCTGTGGCGGTAACCTGAGTCCTCACTTCGCTTCAGTTTAAGCTAACGGACTTCGACTATGTTTGAACGCATTGCAGCTGCACCCGCAGACCCTATTCTTGGTTTAGCCGACCTTTTCCGCGCTGACGACCGCCCAAATAAGATCAACCTCGGCATCGGCGTGTATAAGGATGAAACCGGTAAGACGCCGGTCCTGACCAGCGTGAAAAAAGCTGAGCAGTATCTGCTGGAAAACGAAACCACCAAAAACTACCTGAGCATCGATGGCCTGGCCGATTTCGGCAAGTGCACTCAGGAACTGCTGTTTGGTAAAGAGAACGCCCTGATCGGCGCTAAGCGTGCCCGCACCGCTCAGACGCCTGGTGGTACCGGTGCCCTGCGTGTTGCTGCTGATTTTATTGCTACCCAGACCAGCACAAAGCGCATCTGGGTCAGCAATCCAAGCTGGCCAAACCATAAAAACGTCTTTAAGTCTGCCGGCCTGGAAGTCTGTGAATACCAGTACTATGATGCGGCAACCCACTCGCTGGACTTCGAGGGGATGCTGACCGCGCTGCGTGGGGCTGCAGCTGGCGATATCGTGCTGTTCCACGGCTGCTGCCATAACCCTACCGGCGTTGATCCTTCTGCTGAGCAGTGGGCACAGCTGGCTGAATTGTCAAAAGCCAGCGGCTGGCTGCCGCTGTTCGACTTCGCCTACCAGGGCTTTGCCCGCGGTCTGGAAGAAGATGCTGAAGGCCTGCGGATCTTCGCCGCCAGCCACCAGGAACTGCTGGTTGCCAGCTCTTATTCCAAGAACTTTGGCCTGTACAACGAGCGCGTCGGTGCGTTTACGCTGGTCGCCAGCGAAGCCGCCGTTGCCGATACCGCCTTCAGTCAGGTGAAAGCCACCATCCGGGCTAACTACTCTAACCCACCGGCTCACGGTGCTGCCGTGGTGGCAACTATCCTGAGCAACGATGCGCTGCGTGCGTTGTGGGAACAGGAACTGACCGATATGCGCCAGCGTATTCACCGCATGCGTCAGCTGTTTGTGAATACCCTGCAGGAGAAAGGCGCGAAAGGTGACTTCAGCTTTATCATCAATCAGAACGGGATGTTCTCGTTCAGCGGCCTGACTAAAGACCAGGTTATCCGTCTGCGTGAAGAGTTCAGCGTCTATGCGGTGAATTCAGGTCGGGTTAACGTCGCAGGGATGACACCGGACAACATGTCCCCGCTGTGCGAAGCCATCGTCGCTGTTCTGTAATCTCAGTCAGTTGACCGTGCCGTAATAAAAAAGCCTGCTAATCAGCAGGCTTTTTTGTCACTCAAGGCTGTTACTGCAAAAATGGATTGGAGATCCTTTCCCGCCCCAGAGTGGACAACGGTCCATGTCCTGGCAGGAAGGTGACATCATCACCCAGCGGCAACAGTTTGCGCCTGATGGCATCAATAAGATCTTCATGGCTGCCCTGCGGGAAGTCAGTGCGACCCACGCCACCACTGAATATCACATCTCCCGAAACCAGCAGACGAGCGGCACGGTCGAAGAACACAATATGACCTGGCGTATGGCCGGGACAGAGCAAAATTTCGAGCCTGGCGTCACCAACCTGCACGGTTTCGCCCTCTTCCAGCCAGCGATCCGGTTTCACCGGCGTGCAGTCCGGCAGGCCAAACATCTGGCTCTGAACCGGTAAAGCGTCCAGCCAGAAAGCATCAGCACGATGCGGCCCCACTACGGGAACGCCATAAAAGCTGGCCAGATCGCTCGCGGCTCCCACATGGTCAAGGTGGCCGTGAGTCAGCAGGACTTGCGTTACCGTTACGCCCTTTTCTGCCACCGCTGCCTGAATTTTTTCCGCATCACCGCCTGGATCGACCACCGCTGCTTGCAGGGTGACCGGACACCAGATCAACGAGCAGTTCTGAGCGAACGCCGTGACCGGAATGATTTGATAGTCCATAACGCTCCATTACCGCCAGCCCAGCGGGCTGGCCGGATTTCATTACCAGTGCCGCACCGGCCCGGTATCAATATGCACAAAGTCGCTGCTGGGGTAGTATCCTACACCCCCGGCCTTCATGGAAAGCGCGGCTTTGCGAACATTACTCAATGAAATGCCTTCGATATGGAAATCCATTGCCTGGCCCAGCGTGTGATAGCTGTGTTTTGCCACCCCTCTGCTGCGCTTGCGCATTGAATTATTGGTCGCCAGCGAGCGATAGCCGGAGATCAGCTGCACGGATTTACGGGTATCCAGCAAGGCCTGCAAGCGGTAGAGCTGATCGAAAAGGTGCGGATCAATGCTCTTAATTTTATTCGCCCGGTAATCACGGAAAAAATGATTCAGGCGCGTCAACTCATCCTTATCGTAACTCTTGCCGTTGAAGAATTCCGTTTTCAGACTTTCCCCGGTGTTGAGGTTGTTCAGTGTTAATACACGAGGACGCGAAGTAGAAAGCGAGGCGAAAGCCTGCCCCGGCAGCAGCGCCAGACCAAACGCGGCACCGCCAAGAGCCAGCCATTTACGGCGTTGAATATTGAATTTATCCATGAATCAGTGTTACCCGGCTTAAATGATCTTTAATGGTGCAAAACAGTCACCGTCCGGAACCATAACTGGGGTGAAATGCGGAGTCAACCCGTGAAATGTGACGGGCGCGACAATTCACAAAGCCTGTGTCGCGCCCGCCATAATGCCGTTCCGTAGCGGTGGTACCTAAATCCTGATGAATCAACAATTAGAGCAATAATTGACCAGCTGCGGCCATCACCTGAGCGCCTGAGCGTGCGGTGATATCATAATTGTAAATATCTGTGCGGAACTGAGGCTTACCGTCATCCGCAACCCAGGCTGTCAGATAATAGAGATTAACCGGAATACGATGCCGGATGGGCACGTAACGGGTATCCCCTTCTTTCAGGGTGCTGGAGATCCGCGTGTCATTCCAGCCTGCATCCTGCAACAGCAGGTTAGCGAGATCGGACGCTTTATTGACACGCACACAGCCGGAGCTTAATGCCCGGATATCTTTCTGGAACAAATTATGATTTGGCGTATCGTGCAGATAAATCGCATCTGAGCTGGGCATATTGAATTTATAACGACCCAGCGAGTTAGTGGCACCCGGAGCCTGACGGATGCGATAAGGGAAAGATGCCGCCGACACCAACCGCCAGTCAATCATGGTCGGATCTATCACTTCCGCATCACTGCTCCAGCCCGACAGCAGCGTATAGTTATGCTTATAAAGATATGTCGGATCCTGCTTCACTTTAGGCACAATGTCCTGACGCACCAGAGTGGTAGGCACGTTCCAGGGTGGGTTAAGCACTACGTTATTCAACGCGCTTCGCATCAGCGGAGTTTTACGATCTGGCCGTCCCACAATCACTCGTGAAGCAAGAATTTGATTACCGTTGAGGTAATAAATCAGCGAATAGTTGGGAATGTTAACCATGATGCCATTATGCATATCATCCGGCAGCAGGCGCAGACGCTGAATGTTCAGCGCCAACAACGATGCACGCAGCTGAGGTGAAGCATTCAGCCATTCGCGCGTGCGAACACCAATAGCCCCATCTGCCTCCAGCCCCTGCCAGCGCTGAAAGCGCTTCACAGCCTCAACCAGATCGGCGGAATAAATATGGGTAGGATCGGCCGGAGAGGCTTCCTGCACCTGACCGACAGGCTGCGGAGTGTTGGCCTGCACGCTATCATTTACCGGTGCCGCTGACGGGCTGACCACCGCTTCCTCATCAACAAAAGAGGCAGGAACGCTGGTGGTTGGCACCGCATCATCACCAGGTTTCGGAGCATCGCTACCTGGCGTCATCATCCCGGTACGCTGCAAAATTTCCCGCAGCGCCGGAATATCATCACTCAGCTGACCAGGACGCAACGTCTGTTTTGCGGTGAGCTGCGGCCACGGGTGATTATCGGCCAGCAGAGCCTTCAGCGCCTGATGCATCGGCACATATTGCGGATGTCGGGGAGCCAGTGAAGTGACGAAAACGCCGCTGTTACCCTGCTGCACCGCATGCTGCCACTGGTTGATTGTCGACATTGTCGGTACTTCAAGCTTGTAGGGCACGTTGCTGTACAGCCAGGTTTCGCCTTTGGCTGGCACAGAGGAGACAAACCGCAGGTAACCCAGCATCGCATCAGACAGCACCACGTCGCGGGCCATGCCGGTTACTGCAGGGTCGGTCAGCACTTTCACCCACTGGGTAAATTGCGGTTGCACGCCGGAAATCGCCACTTCGGCCAGCTGCTGTTGAAATTGTTGTACAGCCTGGCGATCCTGCCACATAGGCTGCATTCCGTTAGAGGCATACAATGGGGCAAGCGCGTTAAGGAAGAACGGGCGATAACCATTCTGGAAGGCTGATAACAGCTGTGACTGTGCCTGGACGGCATTATAAGACGCCGTAGCGGGAGCGGAGACCGGAGGAATACCCGCCACTGCTGGCATCGCCAGCCCAAACGCCAGCACCAGGCAACTGCCCGGCAGTGTTAACCTTGCAAATAGTATTTTTGTCAGCAACATCCCTTGCCTCCTGTAAAGTGTCTGAAAAGACGATGACTGTGTGATGATTAGCCATTGTTATCAGTATAGAAAAAGAAAACGGCATTTGCCGTAAAAGCGACAAACGCCGTGCCCAGATTAATGCGCTGACAGTTTTTTTTCCATATCTGTCAGCGGATAATTTCATCTGTTCGGGTCAGGATGAAGCCTGCTGGCTCTCCTGTTCCGCTGACGAATTCGCTGCCGCGGGTTCAGCAGCGAACCCGCGCAGCCCAACGACATGAACGTGTTCGGTATTATTAATAACCTTACGCACCAGTTTGTAGGTGGTCCCCTTCTCCGGACTGATATTTTCCGGCGCAGCGATAATCAGCTGCATTTCCAGGCGGTCACAAAGTTCAAACAGCGTGGCAATGGATTTGGCATCCAGACGCGCCGCTTCATCCAGGAACAGTAAACGACACGGTGAAATGTCTTTACCACGCAGGCGACGGGACTCTTCTTCCCAGCTTTGCACCACCATCACCAGAATCGACATCCCGGTACCGATCGCCTCACCGGTAGACAGCGCACCACTTTCCGCACGCAGCCAGCCGTCAGAACCACGGTTAACCTCCACTTCCATCTCAAGGTAGTTACGGTAGTCCAGCAGCTCTTCACCAATGGTCTGCGGCGTACGCTGGCCCATATCGACCTGCGGGTTCAGGCGCTGATACAGCTTCGCCAGCGCTTCGGAGAAGGTCAGGCGGTTACTGTTAAACAGATCCTGATGCTGCTCGTGCTGTTCGGACAGCACATCCAGCAGCGTCGCATGGGACTCGCGCACGTTCACGTTCAGACGAACGCTGTGCACCTGACCGAAGCTGACGCTCTGCAGCCCCTGGTTCAGCTGGCGAATACGGTTCTGCTCACGCTGAATGGTTTTGCGGATAATGTTCGACACGCTGCGTGAGCTGATTGCCAGCATCTGTTCGCGGGCGGTCAGCTCTTCCGTCAGTCGGCCCAGCTCGATTTCCATCTGCTCGATGGCTTCAACCGGGTCATCGGTGCGGATGATGTCCTGACGGATACGCTCGCGCAGGTGCTGATAGACCGCGATAAAGAACTGGATCTTACGCTCAGGGCGTTTAGGATCCTCGGAAAGATGCAGCACGTCGCGCAGATGTTCATTATCCGCCACCGCCAGACGCAGAGCACCCAGCGCCTTATCCGACATTGAACGCAGTTCGTCGCCGCCCAGATAGGCCAGCTCACGACGGTGCAGTCGACGCTCCACGCCGTTATCTTTCACCATGCGTAACACTGCGACCCAACCCGCTTTAGCGCTGACGACCTGCTCACGGCCCTGGTGATAATCACGTTCCACACGCTTCAGTTTTTTCTGCAGTGCATCCATCTCCGCTTCGCAGAAGGTCAGCTGTTTTTCCAGCTGATTACGGCGTGCGCGGTTGTTGCTCATGGCTGTGTACAGCTCATCACGGCGCAGACGCGCACGCTCTTCAGCGCTGGCATCAGCCTGGACGCCAATGTCCTGCATTTCCTGCTGCAGTTCTTTCAGCATGTCACACTTGGCATCGTAAGAACTTTTCAGCGACGCCAGCACCTGAGAGTACTGAGTCAATTGTGCCTGATGACTCCGCATCTGCTCACGGGCACGGGCACGTTCGGACTCGGCCTGCTCAAGGCGCTGACGCAGTTTTTCATTCAGATCGCTGTTGCCGTCCAGCATCCCGGCGGAGTCAACGTAGCTGAAGTGCGCACGACGCTGAACCACTTCAGTGATTGCAAAGGCCTGCTGACGCGCATCGCGCTGAACCTGCTGCGCCTGCTGGTAATCCAGCTTCAGCTGTTCGTGCTGTTCCGGGTCGCTCTGCAGAACGGAAATCAACGGCTCCAGCTTCGCCAGCTGGTTGCCGTGCTGCTGCAGGAAGCGCGCGGCTTCCTGGGCTTCATCCAGGCGCTCAAGAATTTCGTCGTAGCGGTCCTGCAGGGTTTCATCCATCAGCAGACTGACGCGAGGCATCAGGCGGTTTAGCTGCGCAACGCCCTCTTTCGCCTGGTCAAACTGCTGGCGCTGCTGCTGGTTTTCGCTTTCGTGCGCGGTCAATCCACGCTCCAGCTCGCCGCGGCGGCTGCTGAGAGTACGGATCTGCGCTTCAGGGTCTGGCTCAAACGCCACGCCCAGGTGGCTGCCGATAAAGCGGCTAAACGACTGGTGCAGACGCTGCGTTTTCTGTACGTCGAACGACAAATTGGCGTAGCGTTCCGCCAGCGTTTCACGCTCGGCATGCAGCAGTTCAAGCTGATTTTCACGAGCTGCACGGCCAAACAGCGGCACTTTCGGGAAGCGCGAATAACGCCACTGACGATCGCCAGTGACCACCACCGCTTTTTGCAGCTCTTCAACATTGAACACACTGTCATCGAAGGATTGCGGATCCCCTTCAATCAGGTAGAGATCTTCCGGACAGTCTTCGAGGCCATCCAGCAGATCGCGGACCAGCGACAGATCCGGCACCACGATGCCATGACGCGCAGGCCCATAAAGTGCGGAGAAGTACGGCGCATCTTCGATGGTCACATCATCATAAATTTCTGACAGCAGTACGCCGCCAAAACGCTCAGCAAGGTGATTCAGGCGGGCATCTTCTGCTCCGCCCGGCTGGCTGAGACGCTCGATTTGCTTTTCAACTTCACGCTTGCGGGTGGAGACTTCGTCACGCTCAACGGTGGTTTCGCGCTCGCGCTCCAGCAGCTGCTGCATGAACTCGGTAACCTGCTGGCCGTTCTCCAGCGACTGTCCCGTCTGCTCGCTGAGCTGGGTCAGAATTTCCTGCGCGGCCAGCCAGTGCGGGGCCTGTTTGGTCAGGCGGGCAATGCGCTCGCGCACCTGCTCCAGCTCCTGACGCATCTCCATTCGCCGCTCACCGGCCTCAGAGACGCTTTCGGAAAGCTGCTCAATCTGTGCCTCCAGCTCGTGCTGCAGTCCTTCCAGCTCCTGGGGATCGTACTGCTGGCCATGGCGCTTGCAGAACTCATTCAGCAGACGCTCGGCATCCTGCTGCTCACGCAGTCGCTGTTCCATTTCGGACAGGCGCGCACGCAGTGACTGCAGTTGCTCAGCGTGATAGCGCTGGTTGCTGGCGTCACGCAGCAGTTCACGACCGGTCTGGTAAGCCTCACTGCGGCTGACCGGCCCGGCGATGCGGGTCACCAGTTCAAACGCCTGCTCAAACTGACTGTGCGCCGCATCAGCCACGCTCATCTTCTGCTCAAGCATCAACAGCTTATCAGTCGCTTCCTGCTCTTTCGCCTGGAAGGTTTCCTGCCAGGTTTCGGCATTTTCCACGCTGAGATCGCGGATCTGACAAACCTGCTGCGCACGCTGCAAAGCAGCAAGGGCCTGTTGATACTGAATGGCACGGGTCTGCTGCACGTCCAGCGCCTGCTGGTAATCGGCCAGCTGACTTTTCAGCTCATCCACTTCCAGCTCGGCCGCTTCAGCACGCGCTTCGTTATCTTCCTGTACTTCCCGCGCTTCGGCCACCACCTCGTTCTGCTCTTCCAGACGGTAGGTCAGCTCATCGATATCACCTTCATAGCGCTCGATTTTTTCCTGCTGACGCATTGCCGTCTGCACCAGATTCAGGTGGTCGCTGGCACTCTGATAATCCATTTCCAGATCGCTTTCCGCGCCATTATGTTCGTCCAGTTCGCGCGCCATTTCGACATGACGATACTGCTCTGCGGCCAGCTGTCGGCGGCTGCCGAACAGTTCGCCACGGTTCAGCAAAGCGCCATCGAGATGAATACGACGCTCGTTAGCATGGCGCATATAGTCGGCGGCCACATAGCTGGTCGCTTCCGAGATCAGATGCTTAAACAGATCGCGATCGGACTGCGTGACGCGAATCGCTTCCAGCGTCATGCGGTTTTCACGCAGCGCGGCTTCCATATCCTGGAAGGCCTTACGCACGCCGCTGTTTTCCGGCAGCAGGTAATCACGCAGTGAGCGGGTGATGGCACTGGAGATCCCGCCGTACAGCGAGGCCTCAATCAGGCGATAGTATTTGCTGCGATCGGCGGCCGAGCGCAGACGACGCGCCACGATCCCCAGATCGAACATCAGCGAATGGTAATCAGTGATCGAGTTGAACTGCTTAAACTGAACGCTCTCCATCGCCTCGAACTTCTCTTTCAGTTCGCTGAGCGGCAGAACACGTGCCTGACGGGCATTAACCGTCTCGGTCAGAATTTCCGTCGGGTTGATGCTGATCGGCAGACCGTGAATACTGAACGGCTTGATATCCACCTTGCGGTCACGACCGGCGACCTGCTGCAGTCGCACACCCACGATCACGCGCTGGTGCAACGAGTTGACCACGTCCAGCGCGGCATAACAGACACCCGGGCGCAGCTTACCGTGCAAACCTTTATCACGCGAACCAGAGGTCGCCCCTGCTTCCGTGGTGTTACGGAAGTGCAGCAGCGTCAGATCGGGGATCAACGCGGTGATGAAAGCCGCCATGGTGGTTGATTTACCGGCCCCGTTACCGCCTGACAGCGTGGTGACCAGCTCATCAAGATCGAAGGTTCGGGCAAAGAAACCGTTCCAGTTAATCAGCGTCAGGGAGCGAAACTTACCGCGTTCAATCATTCTCATTCTCCGCGTTGTCGGACGAATTGCTGTCCTCATCGGTTTCGTCGTTTAGTGCCAGGCCGCCTTCAATTGGCATTGCTTCACCATCCCTGATCATTCTCAGCTGAGCTTCGCGGGCATCATCGCCGCTGCGGACATCCGCACCGAAGCGAAAAACCGTCTCAATTATGCGGAATTTGCTGTTGTCGTTGCCCATAAACCACACCATACCCAGACGGCGCAGGCGGTTCAGCGAAGCACGCATTTTTTCCTGCAGCTTCTGGCGGTCAAGGTCAGACCCTGTTGAACGCTGATTTACCAGCTTCAGTAGCTTGCTTTCATCCGCCAGCGACAGCAGCTCATCGTACAGCTCCTGCTGGGTGAAGATCCCCTCATTCGCCAGACGTTCCGGGCTGAGGTAGAGATAGCAGAGGATCTTGCCGACCATCATATCCAGCTCGGAAAGCACCGAGCGCGGGATCAGCGTTGTTGAGCGCGGACGCAGATAGAAGAATCCTTCCGGAGCGCGGATCAGCTCGACGTTATAGCGGGTATAGAACTCTTCCAGATATTCCTGGTAGTCCATCAGAAAGGCGTGGTTATCCAGCTCTTCAATGCCAATATGGCGACCGGCACGCAGCTGGCTGTCCAGCGCCGGAAAAAGGGAGTTAGCCAGCGCCTGAGCCAGTTTTACCGGCATCACTTGTTCAATATTTATCGATGACATGCGCCTGTACCTTGGCTCCGTAATCATTAATGACCTGCCACTCTGCGTGCAGGCCGGAGAAATCTGCTTCGGCCACGCCTAAACGCACGGCCTGATCGACGACAATTCTGGCCACGTCAAAATGACGGGCTCTTGGATACTGCGTCAGATATTCGCGCATCACCGCACTCAGATTGAGCGGTTTTTGCTGCGCTTTGTAAAACGCCAGCGCCTCTTCAATCATCGCCGCCAGCTGTTCACGAATTTCGTTGAACTCTTCATATTCCAGTTCGGAAGGTAACTCGCCGGTTACTTCTTCGTTACGCAGCGCCAGCTCTTCATCACGCACGTCAAACAAACGGTCCGCATTGGCGTAGGTTAAAGCCCACGGGCTGTCGAAATAGTTCTGTACCGACAAACGCAAACGCTGGGCAAAAACGCGGTTTTTATCCATATCAATCGCGGTACGGATAAATTTATGTACGTGGCGATCGTAGCCGATCCACAGGTCAATTGCCTGCTGACCCCAGCTGATAATGCGGTCGAGTTTGTTCTGCAGATCGAAGACCAGTTTATCGATAAAACCGAGATCAGGGCTGCTCATGGTGGCATCCTGAATCCGCAACAGGTTTGCCTGCAGCTTGTCGCCTGCCGCCTCCAGCGTATCCTGCAGCTCGCGCAGCGTGCCGGACGTTTCATTCAGCAACAGCTCGCAGCTTTCGATCGCCGCGCGCCAGTCTTTATTCAGCAGTTGCGCAATATCATCTTTCACCGCTTGCTGCTGTTCATCCATGATGCGCTGGGTGATATCGATACTGTCAAAAATCTCCGCCACCGAGTATTTCAACGGCGCGAACACGTTACGGTGCCAGTGGAAATCATCGCCGTCTTCATCTGCCGCATCGGCCGCACGCTTCAGCTCGCCAGCCACAATGGACAGCTGCATGGAGAGGCGCAACGTGGAGAACTCACGCTGGCGGATGTAATAGTCGGTGATGCCGATAGCCAGCGGCGTCAGGCGATAGATAGCATTGCCTTCCGCGTGTTCGCTGGTAAAACGGTTGAGCAGGCGCTGCCTCACCATATCATTGATGGCGTTATTGGCGCGGACCACAACGGTTTCGCTGGTCTGTTCAAACCCTTCGCTGACGTGACGAAATGCGTCGGTCAGTTCACCCTCGCTCATTTCGCCATCCATGCGCTCCCCGTTCAGGGTGGCAATCGCCAGCAAAAATGCCAGACGTTCGGTAGGTAACGTGACCGAAAAATCATTTTTTCGCGCCCAGGCAACCAGTTCCGGTACAGTCTGGGAAAATTCACTCATAGTTCGTCCTGTTTATGGGTTTCCGTGCTGTAACGTGGATATAACGGCCCAAACTTAAAAATGGCTCCTGACGGCAGAAGCGTTTTTCCAGCGCCAGAATTTCCTTAAAGCGTTCAGTCTGTTTGTGCTTGTCGCGCATGTAGTCATGGAAGACGCGGATACCGGTTTTATTTTCCACCGTGAATCCGGCCTCTTCCAGCCAGCTATAAACCTGTTCAGGTTCGCGCGGGTAGTCCGGCGACAGCGTTTTTCGCTTCCGCTTGCGCAAATCGGCCTGCATGTAGCCAAAATTGCCCAGCACCAGGGTCTGCATCATCAGCCCGTTGACGTTATAAAACATCAGCGAGAGCACGCCACCAGGGGCCAGCGTGTCATATAACGCAGCCAGAACTGCTTCAGGCTCTGCCACCCACTCAAGCACAGCGTGAAACAATACCAGATCGGCGGGCTTATCCAAATGTTGACCGACCTGTTGCGCGCTAATTTGTTTAAATTGCATGTTATCGCTCACACCTTTTTCTTCTGCGTGAAGGCGGGCGCGCTGCAACATCTCACCGGACAAATCGCAGAGTAAAACCTGATGGCCCTTCGCGGCAAGTCCGCAACCGGTCTGCCCTTCACCGCCACCGGCGTCCAGCACCTGCAGTGCCCGTTGCGGTAGCGTGGCTAAAATCTCGTCCAGCTCCTGCCAGACTATGGCCTGGCGAATACGGCCTTTGGTGGTACCGTAGATGTTCTGCGAAAATCTTTCCGCAATATCATCAAAGTTGCGATCCTGCATGATCGGTCTCCGGCCTGCTTGATGGGTGAATCTGCGGTCTATTTTGGCATACACTGGCGGAGAATGAACCTTCCAGTCGCTGCTTCGCATTCGGGTGGTGTTTTTTCGGACAACAGGAGTCCGTTTTCATGTTTTTTGCGCTTAAAAAAGTGGCCGGCGGTCTGTTGCTGCCCTTGCCTTTCCTGCTGTTGTTGATGGCAGCAGGGCTTTTGTTGCTCTGGTTCAGCCGCTGGCAGAAAACCGGCAAAATTATCCTCTCTTCTGCCTGGCTGATCTTGATGCTGATCAGCCTGCAACCCGTTGCAGATAGTTTGCTGAAACCGATTGAAAATCGTTATGTCACCTGGCAGGGCAGCCAGAAAGTGGATTATGTAGTGGTACTCGGCGGCGGTTATACGTGGGATCAAAATTGGGCACCCAGCTCAAACATGCTGAATAACAGCCTGCCGCGGTTAGCAGAAGGGATTCGTTTGTGGCGGGAAAATCCGGGGGCGAAGATGATCTTTACCGGCGCGGCGGCGCAGAATAACCCGGTCAGCTCTGCAGAGGTCACTTCCCGCGTGGCTCAATCGCTGGGTGTACCTCCCGGCGATATCATCACGCTCAACAAACCGCGTGACACCAGTCAGGAAGCCCGTGAAGTAGCAAAAGTGGTCGGCAACCGGCCATTTCTGCTGGTGACATCGGCCTCTCATCTGCCACGGGCGATGATTTTCTTCCGGCAGCAGGGACTGAATCCATTGCCTGCCCCGGCTAACCAGCTGGCGATAACGTCCCCACTGAACTTCTGGGAAAAGGCCATTCCTTCGCCATTGTGGCTGAGTCACAGCGATCGGGCGATTTACGAGACGCTGGGCCGCCTGTGGCAAACAATGACCGCGCCGTCAGTTGAGCCAGGGAAGCAGTGATGCTGCTGCGTGATCAAAACGTTTTCGATCGAACTGGCCGGCCTGGATCAACCGGCCCATTTCATCCCACAGCGTGTAAAGCCAGCGGCGGGTGATAAAGCCTTCGGCGACCGGAGCCTGTTTCAGATAGTGAAAAAGCAGCGACTCCGCCGGACCTTCTTCATTTAACCGGAAGAGATCGTATTCGCGCGGGGCCCACAGCACGGTGCCAGGGTTGATAATTGACAGCAGTTCATCGCTCCAGGCCTGCTTCAGCATGCTGCGCAACGACAGATTACCGTGAACAAGCACGCAGGGATCGTCAAAATCATCAAACAGATGTTCCAGGTTCTGGCGGCTGCGAAACAGCACCTGCCGCTCTTCCATCGTCAGCGCTTCTGGCCGCAAAAAACCCAGCGTTGACCACAGCACTTCCACCCGTTGCGCATACCACACGGCCCAGTGACTTTCCTGGGTGCTGTCAACATTGCCGACCAGACCATGGCTGTCGAGACGATGCCAGGCGAGGAGCGCCTCAACAATTTGATCCTGTAGCTGTAGCCAGCGCTCCGGCGTGCGGGTCGGTGCCTCCACGGAAACACCCCCCATCCGCTCAATCAACAGCACTTCATGCATCGGCTGCTGCTGGCTGATAATCAGGCCATACACCGTTGGCATGCGGATGGTGCTGTCGCGGGCCAGCATCGACAGCTTGTAGGCTTCCTGAGAAGCGATACCTTTTACGTTGTAGTATTTTGCCACCAGCGGCAGAGAGTGGCCCTGCCCGTCATACAGCGACCAGAGACTGGCATAGGGTTGTTCACTGATGCATTCGAGACGGCTGAGCGTCTCGCCCAGCACCAACGAGAGTTCTGAACGAAGTTGTTCCATCTGCTGCTCCTTAGTTACACAGGCTTCACCACAGGCCGGACTGCCATTTTATTCCCAGGGTGCCAGAAGCAGAGCAAAGGGGCCGATAAATGCCCCGGATAATTACTGCATAGCTGCCCGCACGCGGGCCAGATCTTCCGGCGTATCAACTCCCACGCTCGGGATTGCTTTGGCGACATCCACGTGGATTTTCTCGCCGTACCACAGCACACGCAGCTGCTCCAGCAGCTCAATCTGCTCCAGCGGGCTTGGCTCCCAACTAACGTAGCGACGAATAAATCCGGCACGGTATCCGTAGATACCGATATGACGCAGGAAGTTATCGCCTACCGTCTCACGCGAGGCAGCAAAGCGCTCACGGTCCCACGGGATAGTGGCGCGGGAGAAATAGAGAGCGTAGCCCTGCGCATCCATCACCACCTTCACCGCATTAGGATTGAAGGCTTCTTCGGCCGACTCAATCGGTACCGCCAGCGTTGCCATACCTGCGGTACTTTGAGCCAGGTTATCAGCAACCTGACGGATAATAACCGGTGGGATCAAGGGCTCATCGCCCTGCACGTTGACGATCACCGTCTCATTGGAGAACTGATAGCGTTCGATGACTTCAGCCAGTCTTTCCGTGCCGGAATGATGATCGGGGCGGGTCATACAGACTTCACCACCGGCGGCCTCAACAGCGCGGGCCACGTCTTCATTATCGGTCGCCACGATCACTCTTTCAGCACCCGACTCCAGCGCACGCGCCATCACATGCACCACCATCGGCTTACCGTGAATATCTACCAGCGGTTTCCCCGGCAGCCGCGTGGAAGCAAAGCGTGCCGGGATAATGGCAACAAAACTCATGGGTGGATCTCTTCAAGCGTCAGCGATCGCGCTTCCGTCTCCAGCAGCACAGGAATGCCGTCGCGCACCGGATAAGCCAGCCCATCGGGTTTGCAGATCAGTTCCTGCTGGTCTTTGATGTAATACAGCTTGCCGTGGCAGACAGGGCAAGCAACGATTTCAAGTAAGCGGTGATCCATGGTATCTCCCTTGTGGACCCGGTCAGACAGGCTGTCAGAATATCATAGCTCGGCACCGGAAGGTTACTCCGCGCTTAAGGTGTTACACCAGCCAGTTTTTTTGCCACCCGGCAGCCAGCTCTGGAGGCAGTTTATCCAGCACCACTGATACGGCTCCCTGCCAACGTGCAAAGCGTAAAATCGCCTGCTGTACATCATCCAGCAGCGCCTGGCTCACCTGCACATTTCGCTCCAGCCAGATCTGCCTAATCAGCAGCACCTTCTCCTTGCGCAGCATTTTTGCATCCAGCCGCCCTTTCAGCGCCCCACGATGCAGAATGGGCAACACAAAATAACCGTACTGACGTTTTTCTTCCGGTGTGTAACACTCGAGGCGGTAATCAAAGTTAAAAAGTTCCAGCGCCCGCTTGCGATCCCATACCACCGGATCAAAAGGGGAAAGCAATGTGGTATGAGTGGCTCGGGGGATGGCTTCCAGCAGAGGCAACAGCGAGTGATGCAGATAACATTCTCCTAATGTTTCCACCCCGACCGGAATGACTTCGCCAGTTTCAAGCCAGCTTGCCAGAGCAGCTTTCACCGGCGCACGTTTCAGGCGGTAGTAATCCGGCAGCCAGGCGGCACGAAACAGGCCCAGGCTGGCGGCGCTGTTTTGCAGCATCTGCTGCATGGCCTCACCCTCTTCCAGCGCGTGCAGTTCATCATTCCAGTCCGGCAACACATTCTGGCGAAGATCGTACACCCGCTGAAAATTACGCCGCTCCGTAACCATCAACTCACCGGCAGTGAATAAATTTTCCAGGTGCCGTTTATGAGGTTTCCACGCCCACCAGCCCGGTTTCTGCCCTTCAGGTGCAGCGAAATCAGCCGATCTTACCGGTCCGTTCTGCGCAATATATTCCAGCAGTTCGGTGATCTCCTGCTGCCAGTTTTCCACCCACTCGCTGTTGTATTTCCAGCCCATATGCTGCGGATTGAGCATACGATGCCGCAGCAAGGGATAGTCTTCGCTGGGAATAAAGCAGGCTTCATGCGCCCAGTATTCAAACAGGTTGCCGCCGGAAAGGGCCTGCTCAAGCCAGGCCTGCGGATAGTCGCCCAGGCGGCTGAACAAGACCAGGTAAGGACTGCGCGCCACCACGTGGATAGTGTCAATCTGCAGCAGCGACATCTGGCGGATCGTGGTCAGAAGATCTTCAAAGCGGGCTTTGCGCCTGGCCGGACGCAGCAGTCCCTGGGCAGCCAGGTGCAGTTGACGAGCCTGATTCAGTGTGAGCGAGGGAGAAGACATAGCGCACCTTAATAAAAAGATGCATTAAGTTTAGCGCGTTTATTCAGTGTGTTAGCAACTATTTAACCTGAAGCGCGACAATCCTGTTCAGTAAGGCATCACTTTCAGCCTGCGGCAGCTGCGCATCAACCGGCAGATACCACCAGTTATCCGCAGCAAAATGCCGGGCTTTGACCGCGTCTTTCTCAGTCATCAGCAATATCTCTCCTGCGGACACCAGGGAAGCCAGCTGAGGTTGAGTGTAATCCTGATGATCGGCAAACGGCACCTCTCTGACCGGCACGACCCCTTGCTGACGGAGCGTGGCAAAAAAACGGGGGGGATGACCAATACCCGCCATTGCCACCACATTTTCCAGCTCGTTCAGCGGAACTGTTTCACCTGTAATGAGATTTACCGCCAGCCCTGGCTTCAGCTGCATTGGCAGCTCGCCTGGCTGAGCATTGCCACCATTGACGATCACTGCATCAACGCTTTTCAGACGGGAAGCACTTTCACGCATCGGCCCGGCAGGCAGCCACCAGCCATTGCCGAAGCGCCGCTGACCGTCCACCACCACAATTTCAAAATCCCGCGCCAGGGCATAATGCTGCAGGCCGTCGTCAGTGATGATCACATCCACTTCACCGCCCTCCAGCAGAGCCTGAACAGCCTCTTTTCTGACCGGGGAAACCGCAACAGGGGCACCTGTACGCTGGTAAATCAGCACCGGCTCATCACCCGCCTGCCGGGTGGAAGTCTGGTCGTTAAGGACCAGGGGATAATACTCAGCCTTGCCACCGTAACCACGGGAAACCACGCCGGGCCGCAGACCGCGCTGCTGCAATGCCTGTACCAGCCAGATTGCAACAGGCGTTTTGCCGTTGCCGCCTGCGGTGAGATTCCCTACGATAACCACCGGTACGGGTGCCCGCCAGGCCTTGCGCCAGCCCAGGGTGTAGCTGAGACGGATCAGCGTCGAAATCAGCCCGTACAGCCAACTGAGTGGCAGCAGCAGCACATACAGTGCTGAACGGCCACTCCAGAGCCTCTCAATCATTGGCCAAACTGCATTTTGTGCAACTGAGCATAAACCCCTCTTTGCTCCAGCAGGTCAGCATGGCAGCCGCGCTCAACGATATGACCGTCCTCTACCACCACAATCTCATCGGCTTTTTCAATAGTGGAAAGACGGTGCGCGATGACCAGCGAAGTACGGTTTTTCTGCAGTTCATCCAGCGCCGCCTGAATGGCACGCTCTGATTCGGTATCCAGCGCTGAAGTCGCTTCATCCAGAATCAGGATCGGACAGTCGCGCAGCAGCGCGCGGGCAATGGCAATACGCTGGCGCTGACCGCCGGAAAGCAGCACGCCGTTCTCGCCAATGACCGTGTCCAGACCTTTATCCATCTTATTGATGAAGTCCATGGCATGCGCCATCACTGCGGCTTTCTCAATATCCTCGCGCGTGTATTTTTCGCTTCGTGCATAGGCGATATTGTTGGCAACCGTATCGTTGAACAGGTGAACATTCTGCGAGACCAGTGCGACCTGATTACGCAGCGAGCTGAGGGTGTATTCCCGCAAATCGTGACCGTCCATCAGGATCTCGCCCTGCTGGATATCGTAAAAACGGGTCATCAGGCTGGCTATGGTGGATTTACCAGAGCCGGAGCGTCCCACCAGCGCCACCGTTTTCCCTTCAGGGATCGACAGAGTGATGTTATGCAACGCCGGTGTTTCACGGCCCGGATAGGTAAAGGTGACGTTACGGAATTCCACATCGCCTTTAGCACGCTCAATGGTGCGGGTGCCGGTATCGGTTTCCTGCTCACTGTCCAGAATCGAGAACAGCGTCTGGCAAGCTGCCATCCCGCGCTGGAACTGGGCGTTAACGTTGGTCAGCGATTTCAGCGGGCGCATCAGCGCGATCATTGAGGAGAAGACCACGGTAATGGTACCGGCAGTCAGCGTTTCCATCACGCTCGGGAAGCTTGCAGCATAGAGGACGAAGGCCAGTGCCAGAGAAGCGATCAGCTGGATAATCGGGTCAGAGATAGAAGAAGCAGAAACCAGCTTCATCCCCTGCTGACGCATGCGGTTGCTCACGCGGTTAAAGCGCTCGCTCTCGATTTCCTGACCACCGAAAATCAGCACTTCTTTGTGCCCTTTCAGCATCTGCTCAGCGCTGGTGGTGACCTGCCCCATGGTGTTCTGCATGGTTTTGCTGATATTACGGAAACGTTTGGAAACCGTGCGAATAGCAAAAGAGACGATCGGTGCCAGCAAGATCAGGATCAGCGACAGCTGCCAGCTATAGTAGAACATCATGATAAACAGGCCGATGATCGACGCACCTTCACGAACCACAGTCACCAGCGCGCTGGAAGAGGAGGACGCAACCTGCTCGGAGTCATAGGTGATACGGGACAACAGGGTCCCGGTTGACTGCTGGTCGAAAAAGGCGACCGGCATCCCCATCATATGGCTGAACAGGCGGCGACGCATCGACATCACCACGTTACCCGACACCCAGGAGATGCAGTAGCTGGAAATATAGCTGGTCACACCACGAATCAACATCAGACCGATAACGGCCAGTGGCATCCAGATCAGAACCGAAGAGTTCGCCTTACCGAAACCGTCATCCAGTAACGGTTTCAGCAGTGACAGCATTAGTGTATCGCCCGCCGCGTTAAGTACCAGCGCTACCGCAGCCACAATCAACCCCGTTCTGAAAGGTTTGATCATTGGCCAGAGGCGACGGAATGTCTGCCAGGTGGAGAGATCTTTATCCTGATGCATTATTTAACCAGTTCAATTGAAATAGCCGCTCATTCTACCTGGAATAACGTGGTACGCCAAACCACTGATGGTACCAACGGGGTAATATTTGTTCTCTTAACCCTGAAACCATCCAGTAATCGTTGAAAAATTGTACGCGGATCTGTCCGTTCACCGCCGTGTCATACCAGCGATACTGGTTCTCCGCATAGCGCCTGATAACACGTTCTGCGGGCAGTTTCCACGCGCTGTATCGGGCAGCAGAGGCCAGTGCTACCCGCCCTGCCACTGCCCTGAGCAAGGGCGGCGAAGAGGACGTTCCGCTGCCATGATGGGGAACCTGTAAGATATCTGACCGGAGCCGATCGCGATAAATACTGACCATTTTCAGCTCCGCCGGTGCTTCAATGTCCCCTGTCAGCAACACGCGCCATTTACCATCACTAACGGCAATCACACAGGACTGATTGTTGCCAGACTGCGCTTCACGCTTTAGCGGCCACAGCACCTGAAAATTTAACGATTGCCATTGCCAGCCCACCCCTTTATGGCACGGCAAATGCCCCGACCTGCCCGTATCACTGCGCAGGGTCGCTTGGGGGAATATTTTGACCAGACTTTCCAGCCCGCCGGAATGGTCCAGATGATCGTGACTGAGGATGATTTGCTCAACATCCATTCCCTGCCATTTCAGCCACGGCAGGATCTGGCTGGTTGCTGCGTCTCCGCCATCCCAGCGGTTTCCGGTGTCGTAGATGATCGCGCTGTTGTGCCGAGATATCACTACCGCCAGACCATGCCCGACGTCAAGCATATCCAGCCGCCAGTCAGGCACCTTCACGTTCATTCGCCACAGCAGCAGCGACAGGCACAGGCTGAGTGCCGTGGCCGGTGAGCTCCGCCACCAGCAGAAACGCCAGACCACCACCGCCATCCAGGCCAGCAGGCTCAGCCATAAAATCTGAGAGTTCACCGTAACCCAGCCAGCCGGTAATGCCCGGAGCGGAATGAAGACCAGCTCGAGAGTCCGGTCAGCCATCCACCACAGGAGTTCACTGACGGATGGGATCATATTGGTTACCGTCGCGCAGAGGATTAGCGGTACCGTCAGTAAAGTGATGACCGGGATCGCCCAGAGGTTCGCGACCAAAGCACTCAGGCTGATGCCGTGAAAAATCAGCATCTGCAACGGCATCAGCAGCAGGAACATCCCCAGTTGCAAATGCAACAGTTGCACCACCAGCCAGCGTTTCTTACCCACAAACCGCCGCGACAGAGGAAACCAGTGATACCAGAACAGCAGCCCGGCTACCGCCATTGCCGACAGCCACAGACTCTCTGACAGCATACTCAGCGGATCAAAAAGCAAAATACAGCCTATACAAACTCTCCATACCTGCCAACTGCTGCAGCATTTACCACGCAGTCGCAGCACACTCCACACGCCAAGAGCCAGCATTGCCCTCGCGGCAGGCGGATTCCCGCCTGAAAGCCAGGTATAAGCCATGGCGACCAGCAGGCTGAACAACAGCGGAAAACGGTATCCAATCCGGTGAGCGGGCAACGCTATCTGGATCCCACGGGCAATCAGCCAGCCCAGACTGGCGGCCAGACCGATATGCATTCCGGAGATTGCCATCAGGTGTGCCGTGCCGGTCTCCCTCAGTAACTGATTCATTTCCCGACTGACGTCACCACGTTCGCCAAATGCCAGCGCAGTAATCATTGCCTGCCATGGCAGCTCACCATAACGCTGCTGACTGCTGCGAATAACCTGCTGACGCCAGCTGCAGCCAGTTTCAACTGGTTGCAGGGACAGAATCTTGCCCGTCAGTGGCGTACTGTTGGCTAACGCATATCTCTGTGAATCAAAACTGCCTTCGTTGAGCCGTGCATGCACCGCTCTCAGCCTGAGTTTCATCTGCCAGTGCTGGCCAGCACAGAGTGGCTGCTCGTGTTGCGGAAAGCTGACCGTGGCATAAATCGGCGGGAAGATCTGCCTGTCCGCGATACTGAGGATCCTGAGTTTGACCCGATCCGGCTGAAGCTGTTCAATCCTGACCATCGCCTCCTGTGGCCTCGATGTCAGAAACTCAACTTGTTGCAGTAAGGTTCGCGCGGGCGAAATGGCCCACAGAAAGAGCAGTAATAAAATCGCCCCTTCCTTCAGCATCCGGCAGTGACTGCTGCTCAGGGAAACGGCAATAATGATCCAGAGCAGGTCATATTTCGCTTCCGGCAAGTGGGGAAGAAAGCAAAGGGGAAGCGTCGCGGCGATTATCCACATCGCCAGGCGGCTCAGGCTGTAAGGCATCGCTGGCACTCCTGTTAACCATCAACCGGAGTGTGTCGCAGTGAGCGGACCAATGCAGCCTGCTAATCGGCCAGGCCAGAGCAGGGTCGCAGGAAAGTTATTCTGGTTGCCGGGTTCGGACAAAATTTTGCGGGCAAGCTTCCGGAACAAACATCAGCAACGGATTCTGCAGTACCCACTTACGCTCTCTGTCCTGCCCTGAAATTAAGGCAAAAAAAAACGACACCTGAGTGTCGTTTTATTGCTGCAATGCGTAAGCCTTAGCCGTAGATATTTGCGCGATCGCGCAGCTCTTTGCCTGGCTTGAAGTGTGGAACGTATTTACCTTCCAACTCCACTTTGTCGCCCGTTTTCGGGTTACGGCCAGTACGAGGTGCACGATAGTGCAAAGAAAAACTGCCGAAACCCCGGATTTCAATGCGTTCGCCCTGCGCCAAAGTGGTCGCCATGTGCTCCAGCATTTCTTTTACCGCATCCTCAACAACTTTCGCCGGAATATGAGAGTGCTGGCCAGCAAGTCTTTCAATCAGTTCTGACTTGGTCATAAATCCTCCGGTTAATTCCTACAGGAAAAAGCTCTGACAGTAACGGCTATTTCAGGGCGGCAACTGCCGCCCTGTTGCAAGCGCAATCACTCGCCTTTAGCTGCTTTGAATGCTTCAGCCATAGCGTTAGAGAAGTTACCTTCTTCCTGTTTAGCGTTCACAGTATTGATGGCTTCTTTCTCATCTGCCTGGTCTTTAGCACGTACAGACAGGCTGACAACGCGGTTTTTACGGTCAACGCCGGTGAATTTAGCTTCAACATCATCGCCAACATTCAGAACCAGAGTTGCGTCTTCTACACGGTCAACAGAGGCTTCTGAAGCGCGCAGGTAACCTTCAACGCCATCAGCCAGTTCAACTGTAGCACCTTTAGCGTCAACAGCAGTTACTTTACCGTTAACAATAGCACCTTTCTTGTTCAGAGAGATGTAGTTGTTGAACGGATCTTCTGCCAGCTGCTTAACGCCCAGGGAGATGCGCTCGCGCTCTGCGTCAACCTGCAGAACCACAGCGGCGATTTCGTCGCCTTTCTTGTATTCACGAACTGCTTCTTCTCCGGTAGCGTTCCAGGAGATGTCAGACAGGTGAACCAGGCCGTCGATGCCGCCGTCCAGGCCGATGAAGATACCGAAGTCAGTAATAGACTTGATTTTACCTTCAACGCGGTCGCCCTTGTTGTGGGTTTCTGCGAACTGCTGCCATGGGTTAGATTTGCACTGCTTCAGACCCAAGGAGATACGACGACGTTCTTCATCGATATCCAGAACCATAACTTCAACAACATCGCCAACGTTAACAACTTTGGACGGATGGATGTTTTTGTTGGTCCAATCCATTTCTGAAACGTGCACAAGGCCTTCAACGCCTTCTTCGATTTCAACGAAGCAGCCGTAGTCGGTCAGGTTGGTCACGCGACCAGTCAGTTTGGTGCCTTCCGGATAACGCTTAGCGATAGCGACCCATGGATCTTCGCCCAGCTGTTTCAGACCCAGAGAAACGCGGGTACGTTCGCGGTCGAACTTCAGCACTTTAACAGTGATTTCGTCGCCAACGTTGACAATTTCGCTTGGATGCTTAACGCGCTTCCATGCCATGTCAGTGATGTGCAGCAGGCCGTCAACGCCGCCCAGATCAACGAATGCACCGTAGTCAGTGAGGTTCTTAACGATACCTTTAACTTCCATGCCTTCCTGCAGGTTTTCCAGCAGCTGATCGCGCTCTGCGCTGTTTTCGGATTCGATAACCGCACGACGTGAAACCACCACGTTGTTACGTTTCTGATCCAGCTTGATTACTTTGAATTCAAGCTCTTTGCCTTCCAGGTGCAGGGTGTCACGCACCGGACGCACATCAACCAGGGAACCTGGCAGGAACGCACGAATACCGTTCAGCTCAACAGTGAAGCCGCCCTTGACTTTGCCGTTAATAACACCGGTAACAGTTTCAGCATCTTCGTAAGCTTTTTCCAGCGTGATCCAAGCTTCGTGACGTTTAGCTTTCTCACGGGACAGCAGAGTTTCACCGAAGCCGTCTTCTACTGCGTCAAGCGCTACGTCAACTTCGTCGCCTACCTGGATTTCCAGTTCGCCAGCTGCGTTCTTGAACTGCTCTGCAGGAATTGCAGACTCAGATTTCAGACCCGCATCAACCAGAACGATGTCTTTGTCGATAGAGACAACAACACCACGAACGATGGAACCCGGGCGGGTTTCGATTTCTTTCAGGGACTCTTCAAAGAGTTGAGCAAAAGATTCAGTCATATTGATAATCTTATGATTCTTCAATTTAACGTCCACCTGACATCCTGACGGGTGGGGTTGTTTCACATGCCCCATGACATCCATATCAAAGGGTTAAAAAAATCGGTTACTGCTGCGGCAAGGACAATTTTTCACGCGCATATTTAAGAGACGTTTCAATCACTTGCTCTATTGACATGCTGGTTGAATCCAGCACCAGCGCATCACTTGCCGGTCTTAGCGGCGCAATGGCGCGATTACGATCGCGGTCATCACGCTCCTTTATCTCAGATAAAAGGCGCTCAAAGTTAACACTAAAGCCCTTCTCCTGCAACTGTAGCATACGGCGGTGAGCACGCTCTTCTGAACTGGCATCCAGGAAGATTTTGACCGGTGCGTCAGGGAAAACCACCGTTCCCATATCCCGTCCATCAGCAATCAGACCAGGCAGCTCGCGGAAGGCTCGCTGGCGACGAAGCAGCGCCTCACGCACCCGGGGGAATGCTGCCACTTTGGACGCCGTATTACTGACATCCTGGGTGCGGATTTCACCGGATACATCTTCTCCCTCGAGAATCACTTCCATCTCACCATTGGTTGAGACAAAGCGAACGTCCAGGTGTGCTGCAATAGGGACCAGAGCCTCTTCAGACGAGATATCCACCTGGTGGTGCAAAGCGGCCAGTGCCAGCACGCGATAGATCGCGCCTGAATCCAGCAGATGCCAATGCAACGCCTCGGCCATTGCTTTACACAAGGTCCCTTTACCTGCACCGCTGGGGCCATCAATGGTGATCACCGGGGCTAAAGCCGTCATCTCATTCTCCTGTCGGTGGGATGTCTGTTTAACCTGCTCAGACAAATATCGACGCGCATTATACGCTGCAACAGCCCAGATCGTTACCCCATAAGCATAGACGCACTCAAATTAATCAGCCTTTTCGGACCAATTACAGAGCGAATTCCTGCGCAGGGCGTGATTTAGTTCGCAACCCGCTGCACAACGTGCAGCGGATTTACAGATTTATGCCAGCTGACTGAGGCGAGCGAGCTGCTCAAAATAGTCGGGGAAGGTTTTTGCTGTACATTTCGGATCGAGAATGGTCACCGGCGTGGTTGAAAGCGCCACCAGTGAAAAACACATTGCCATACGGTGATCGTTATAGGTCCCGATTTCTGCATACCGGATAGTTTCTGGCGGAGTGACGCGAATATAGTCGTGTCCCTCTTCCACTTCGGCACCCACTTTCCGCAGTTCTGTCGCCATGGCGGCCAGACGGTCGGTTTCTTTTACACGCCAGTTATAGATGTTGCGCATCACTGTTGTGCCTTTGGCAAACAATGCTGCCGTAGCAATGGTCATTGCCGCATCCGGGATATGGTTCATATCCAGATCGATGGCCTTCAGTTCACCGCGGGTACAGGCAATAAAGTCATCACCCCACTCAATCGTCGCCCCCATTTTCTCCAGCACGTCGGCAAAGCGGATATCGCCCTGCATGCTGTTGCGGCCAATACCGGTGACCTTAACAGTGCCGCCTTTGATAGCCGCTGCGGCCAGGAAATAGGAAGCAGATGAAGCATCTCCCTCAACCAGGTATTCGCCCGGCGAAACATATTGCTGATTACCGGCAATGTGGAAGACGCTGTAATTCTCGTTTTTAACCGTAACGCCAAAGGTCTTCATCAGATTCAGGGTGATATCGATATAAGGTTTGGAAACCAGATCGCCCTTGATCACAATTTTGGTGTTGGTCGGTGCCAGCGGAGCCGTCATCAGCAACGCCGTCAGGAACTGGCTGGATACGCTACCGTCGACGGAGACTTCCCCTCCGGCAAAACCACCCTGCAACCGCAGCGGCGGATAATCCTGCTGTTCAAGATACTCCACTTTGGCCCCACCCTGACGCAGCGCATCGACCAGATGACCAATTGGACGCTCTTTCATCCTTGGCTCACCGGTCAGCACAATGTCACTGGCACCCAGGCAAAGTGCGGCTGCAAGAGGACGCATTGCGGTCCCCGCATTGCCCAAAAACAGTTCAAGCGGTTTTTCCGCATGCAGCGGGCCACCCTGACCGGTCACCTCACATACCGTACGATTGTCAGACAGTGTATAGCTGATCCCTAACGCCTGCAGGGCATTAAGCATATGGCGTACATCATCACTGTCCAGCAAATTGGTCAGGCGAGTGGTGCCTTTAGCCAGCGCAGCCAGCAATAAAGCGCGGTTAGAAACGCTTTTGGAACCGGGTAAGTTAACGGTGCCATCCACCAGTGCGATAGGTTGTAACGTCAGGGATTCCTGCATGTGAAACTTATTCTCCAAATAAAATGCAATAAAACCTCGCGATGCGAGGTTTCAGAGAGTTCAGACCGGGATCTTGCACTCAGCCGTGGCGGCGCTCAAAGTCGATCATAAAATCAGTCAGGGCCTTTACCCCTGCCAGCGGCATAGCGTTGTAGATGGAGGCTCGCATGCCGCCTACCACACGATGGCCTTTCAGTGCATGCAGACCTGCAGCAATTGATTCGTCCAGGAACACCTTATCCAGGGAAGCATCCGCCAGCTGGAAAGGAACGTTCATGCGCGAACGGTTGCCACGAGCCACATCGTTGCGATAAAAATCACTTTTGTCGATCACGCCATAGAGCAGATCCGCTTTCGCCTGGTTGCGCTTGTCCAGTTCAGCCACGCCGCCCTGCTCTTTCAGCCACTTGAACACCAAACCGGAAAGATACCATGCAAAAGTCGGAGGGGTGTTAAACATTGAGTCGTTTTCGCTCAGCACCTGGTAATCCAGGATCGAAGGCAACTCTTTTTTCGCCTTACCCAGCAGATCTTCACGTACCACGACCAGCGTCAGGCCAGCCGGACCGATGTTTTTCTGCGCACCGGCATAAATTACGCCGTAGCGGCTGACATCAATCGGGTGGGACAAAATGGTTGATGACAGGTCGGCAACCACCACTTTATCACCAAAATCCGGCTCTTCATTAATCGCGATACCGTCAATGGTTTCATTAGGGCAGTAGTGCACGTAGGCGGCGTCATCAGACAGTGCCCAGCTGCTCATCGGGGTAACCGCCCTCAGGCCATCAACGGTGGTTTTAGCATCAATGACATTTGGCGTGCAGTATTTCAGCGCTTCTTTGATCGCGCTGTGCGCCCAGTAGCCTGCATCAACATAATCTGCCGTTGTGTGGTTCCCCAGCAGGTTCATCGGGATAGCCGCAAATTGGGCACGGGCACCACCATGGCAGAATAATACTTTGTAATTGGAGGGGATTTTCAGCAGATCGCGAAAATCTTTTTCTGCCTCTTCAGCCACCTGAATGAACTCTTTACTGCGATGGCTGATCTCCATCACAGAAGTCCCTAAACCCTGCCAGTTACAGAGTTCCTGTTCGGCACGACGCAGCACTTCCACCGGCAGCATTGCCGGGCCGGAGCTAAAATTGAAAATCTGACTCATTTCCCCTCACCACTTTCAGATCAATCGATTTCGATTCTGCTATCGGTTTTATCACTGCCCTGGCCGGGCTGCAATGATTAATCCGGTCAACCGACCAGTTCTTCGCGTTGCTACGCAACAGCTTGTAGGGTGAATGGAAACAATGTCGATATTTTGTGAGGCTGTTCCAGCGATCGCTGATTTGCCCCTCACATCCGGCGGGGAAACTGCCAGAATAGCCGCCATCAAATCACCCAGCCGGATAGCGAATCAGGCGGAAACCCCGTATCATTGCGCGCTTTCGGCACAACCCAAAACGAGTGGGCACTATGACGCAAACGTATATCCCAGGCAAAGACGCCGCGCTGGAAGACTCCATCGCACGCTTTCAGCAAAAATTACAGGATCTGGGCTTCAATATTGAAGAAGCTTCCTGGCTGAACCCGGTACCTCATGTCTGGTCGGTTCATATTCGCGACCGCGACTGCCCGCTGTGCTTCACTAACGGCAAAGGTGCCAATAAAAAAGCCGCGCTGGCTTCCGCGCTGGGTGAATATTTCGAGCGCCTGTCGACCAACTACTTCTTTGCCGATTTCTGGCTGGGTAAATCCGTGGCCGAAGGGGATTTTGTTCACTATCCTAATGAAAAATGGTTCCCGCTGCCGGAAGATGACAGCCTGCCACAAGGCATTCTCGATCCGCGCCTGAGCAAATTTTACGACCCGAAACAGGAAGTGAGTGCCAGCGATCTGATCGATCTGCAGTCCGGCAATAGCGATCGGGGGATCTGCGCCCTGCCGTTTACCCGCCAGTCAGATCAGCAGACTGTCTATATTCCGATGAACATTATCGGCAATCTCTACGTGTCTAACGGCATGTCCGCGGGTAACACGGCGAACGAGGCTCGCGTACAGGGTTTGTCTGAGGTCTTCGAGCGCTACATTAAAAACCGCATTATCGCCGAATCCATCAGTCTGCCAACTATTCCGGATGAAGTGCTCAACCGTTACCCGGGCGTGGTGGAGGCCATCGCCAGACTGGAAGCGGAAGGTTTCCCAATCCTCTCTTATGACGCCTCGCTGGGTGGCAAGTATCCGGTTATCTGCGTGGTGCTGTTTAATCCGGAGAATGGTACGTGCTTCGCCTCTTTCGGCGCACACCCGGATTTCGGCGTCGCGCTGGAACGTACCGTCACCGAACTGCTGCAGGGCCGCAGCCTGAAAGATCTCGATGTGTTTACGCCGCCCACTTTCGATGATGAAGAAGTGGCCGAGCATGCAAACCTGGAAACTCACTTTATCGATTCCAGCGGGCTAATATCCTGGGATATGTTCAAGGATGACGCCGACTATCCGTTTGCTGACTGGAGCTTTGCCGGCACCACCGAAGAAGAATTCGCCACGCTGATGGCAATCTTCGATTCGGAAGATCGGGAAGTGTATATCGCCGACTATCAGCATCTGGACGTCTACGCCTGCCGTATCATTGTGCCCGGGATGTCAGATATCTATCCGGCCGAAGATCTGCTGCTGGCCAACAACAGCATGGGGGCTTATCTGCGCGAAACCCTGCTCTCGCTGCCTGAAAGCAACTGGGAGAAAGAGGACTATCTGGCGCTGATTGAGCGTCTGGATGAAGACGGCCATGACGACTTTACCCGCGTCCGTGAGCTACTGGGCCTCGCGACCGGTAAAGATAACGGCTGGTATACCCTGCGCATTGGTGAACTGAAGGCGATGCTGGCCCTGGCCGGTGGCGACACCGATCAGGCTCTGATCTGGACCGAATGGACAATGGAATTTAACGCTTCCATCTTCACTCCAGCCCGTGCGAATTATTACCGCTGCCTGCAGACTTTACTGCTGCTGAGCATGGAAGAAGAACGCGATCCTGTGCAGTACCACAATGCCTTCGTGCGGATGTATGGTCAGGAAGCCGTTGAGGCAGCTTCGGCCGCCATCAGCGGCGAAGCGCCATTCTATGGTCTGCAAAGCGTGGATGAAGATCTGCTGGCCTTCCCGGCCCATCAGTCACTCCTGGCAGCCTATGAAAAACTTCAGCAGGCAAAACGCCGCTACTGGAAATAATGCTTAGCTGGCGGCCTGCAATATAAGAGCAGGCCGTCATTCATTCAGATCCACTCCAGGAAGATTCCATGCCACTTAATTTTCATTAAAAGTTAATAAAAGGTGAGCCAGATATTTTTAAAAAACCACCATGCAACATTCCGCACATATTTCTCTTTTGTTTTTCACCTTCCAACCCGTGCATTTCGTGCTCTATTCAACTTTTATTTAGTATATTAAAAATATTTTATCAAATAATTTCAATCAGTTAACCATTAAAACCCCACATAAAACAGTGCTTTAAGCCGTGATATACTTGAGCAATATGATCCACATCAATTTCTCCCCTATACTCCTTTGTTAGTATTTCGTCGTTGATAAATTTTGGGAGAAGTTGGTGTGAAAACTGGCAACCCGTTCGATTTACTCTTACCGTCTGAAATGGCTAAAGTTGCCGAAGAAGCCGGTGTCTACAAAGCGACAAAACATCCCTTCACGACATTTTTCCTGGCTGTCACCGCCGGAGTCTTCATCTCCATTGCTTTTGTGTTCTATATCACGGCCACCACCGGTGCTGAAGCTGTACCCTACGGCCTGGCTAAGCTCGTTGGTGGCATCTGCTTTTCCCTCGGTCTGATGCTGGTCGTGGTTTGTGGAGCCGACCTCTTCACCTCTACCGTGCTGACCATGGTGGCAAAAGCCAGCGGTCGTATCAGTTGGGGGCAACTGGCTCGTAACTGGATCAACGTTTACATAGGGAATTTCTTCGGCGCGATGTTTTTTGTCGGGCTGATCTGGTTTGCCGGCCAGTATATGGTGGCAAATGGTGCATGGGGGTTAAATGTTCTGCAAACGGCTGACCATAAAATGCACCATACTTTCCTCGAAGCCGTTTGCCTGGGCACGCTGGCTAACCTGATGGTGTGTATGGCGGTGTGGATGAGCTACTCCGGCCGCAGCCTGACGGACAAAATGTTAGCCATGGTGCTGCCGGTCGCGATGTTCGTTGCCAGCGGGTTTGAACACAGCATCGCTAACATGTTCCTTATCCCGATGGCTATTGTGATTAAAGACTTCGCCTCACCAGAATTCTGGCAGGCGACCGGCACCACAGCAGCACACTTCTCCAGCCTGACAGTCAGTAACTTTGTTATGGATAACCTGATCCCCGTCACCCTGGGCAATATAATTGGCGGCGGTTTGCTGGTGGGTCTGACTTACTGGGTTATCTATCTGCGTGATGGCGATCATCACTGATCCCGAAATCAAGATTTGACATCCGTCGCCGGATTCACGGCGGCGGGAACGAAAGAACTCAATGTAATTAAGGTAGGTTCAAATGAGCGAGCACAATGAAAAACAGGCTGCTGCCTGGGCAGGCTTTGCACAGGGCGAGTGGCAGAACAGCGTTAACGTTCGTGACTTTATCCAGAAAAACTACACCCCTTATGAAGGTGATGAAGCGTTTCTGAGTGGAGCCACTGAAGCGACCACTGCGCTGTGGGACCAGGTGATGGAAGGCATCAAGCTGGAAAACCGCACTCACGCACCTGTCGATTTTGATACCGACCTGGCGTCCACCATCACCTCTCACGATGCGGGCTACATCAATAAAAAACAGGAAACCATCGTTGGTTTACAGACTGATGCTCCACTGAAACGTGCGCTGATCCCCTTCGGCGGCATCAAAATGGTCGAAGGCTCCTGTAAAGTTTATGGTCGCGAGCTGGATGCCGGCCTGAAAAAAGTCTTCACCGAATACCGTAAAACTCATAACCAGGGCGTGTTCGATGTTTACACCCCGGATATCCTGCGCTGCCGTAAATCTGGCGTGCTGACTGGTCTGCCGGATGCTTATGGCCGTGGCCGTATCATCGGTGACTACCGTCGCGTTGCGCTGTACGGCATCGACATGCTGATGAAAGACAAGTTCGCGCAGTTCACTTCTCTGCAAAGCGATATGGAAAACGGCGTGAATCTTGAAGCCACTATCCGTCTGCGTGAAGAAATTGCCGACCAGCACCATGCCCTGCAGCAGATCAAAGAGATGGCAGCCAAATACGGTTGTGATATCTCCGGCCCTGCCACAACCGCGCAGGAAGCCGTACAGTGGACTTACTTCGGCTATCTGGCTGCAGTTAAATCACAGAATGGCGCAGCAATGTCCTTCGGGCGCGTTTCCACCTTCCTGGATGTGTACATTGAGCGCGATCTTAAAGCGGGCAAAATCACCGAACAGGAAGCACAGGAACTGATCGACCACCTGGTGATGAAACTGCGTATGGTGCGCTTCCTGCGTACACCGGAATACGATGAACTGTTCTCAGGCGATCCAATCTGGGCAACAGAATCCCTGGCCGGTATGGGCGTGGATGGTCGTACCCTGGTCACCAAAAACAGCTTCCGCTTCCTGAATACCCTGTACACCATGGGGCCGTCTCCGGAGCCAAACATGACCATTCTGTGGTCAGAGAAGCTGCCACTGAACTTCAAAAAATATGCGGCTAAAGTCTCCATCGATACCTCATCCGTCCAGTATGAGAACGATGACCTGATGCGTCCTGACTTTAACAACGATGACTACGCCATCGCCTGCTGCGTCAGCCCGATGATCGTTGGTAAACAAATGCAGTTCTTCGGCGCCCGTGCAAACCTGGCGAAAACCATGCTTTATGCCATCAACGGCGGCGTGGATGAAAAACTGAAAATGCAGGTTGGCCCGAAAGAAGCGCCAATGATGGATGAAGTGCTGGACTATGACAAAGTGATGGCCCGTATGGATCACTTCATGGACTGGCTGGCAAAACAGTATGTCACCGCACTGAACGTCATCCACTACATGCACGACAAGTACAGCTATGAAGCTTCACTGATGGCGCTGCATGACCGTGACGTTTACCGTACTATGGCTTGTGGTATCGCAGGTCTGTCCGTCGCGGCTGACTCGCTGTCTGCTATCAAATACGCGAAAGTCTCCACCATTCGTGATGAAGATGGTCTGGCTATTGACTTCAAAATCGACGGTGAATATCCGCAGTTTGGTAATAATGATGCCCGCGTGGATGACATCGCCTGTGACCTGGTTGAACGTTTCATGAAGAAAATTCAGAAACTGCAGACCTACCGTAACGCGGTGCCAACTCAGTCTGTTCTGACCATCACCTCTAACGTGGTGTATGGTAAGAAAACTGGTAACACACCTGATGGCCGTCGCGCTGGTGCGCCATTCGGACCAGGTGCTAACCCAATGCACGGTCGCGATCAGAAAGGTGCAGTTGCCTCACTGACCTCAGTAGCGAAACTGCCGTTCGCCTACGCGAAAGACGGTATTTCCTACACCTTCTCCATCGTGCCAAACGCGCTGGGTAAAGATGATGACGTGCGTAAAGCTAACCTTGCCGGACTGATGGATGGTTACTTCCACCACGAAGCCAGCATCGAAGGCGGCCAGCATCTGAACGTTAACGTGATGAACCGCGAAATGCTGCTGGATGCGATGAACGATCCTGAGAAATATCCTCAGCTGACCATCCGCGTATCCGGTTATGCCGTTCGCTTCAACTCACTGACTAAAGAGCAGCAGCAGGACGTGATTACCCGTACCTTCACTCAGACGATGTAATCTCTGCCCTTCTGAGTATAAAAGGCTCCTTCACCGGAGCCTTTTTCCAGTCTTGTTTGCCAGCCCTCTGCAGTGTTCCATCAGGTGGCTGGCAAAACAGACTTAACGCAGCTTAAGACTGCGTACCTGCCGGAAAGGCAGGTCCACAATGGAGAATTCATCGCAATGTCAGTCACTGGTCGCATCCACTCATTTGAATCCTGCGGGACCGTCGACGGCCCCGGCATCCGCTTTATTACCTTCTTCCAGGGCTGCCTGATGCGCTGCCTGTATTGCCACAACCGTGATACCTGGGACACGCACGGTGGCAAAGAGATTACCGTTGAAGAGCTGATGAAGGATGTGTTGTCGTATCGTCACTTTATGAACGCTTCAGGCGGTGGCGTGACGGCTTCTGGTGGCGAAGCCATCTTGCAGGCTGAATTTGTGCGTGACTGGTTCCGCGCCTGCCATGCAGAAGGGATTAATACCTGCCTGGACACCAATGGTTTTGTACGCCGCTATGATCCGGTGATCGACGAACTGCTGGAAGTGACCGATCTGGTGATGCTGGATCTGAAACAGATTAACGATGAGGTTCACCAGATCCTGGTCGGCGTATCAAACCACCGCACACTGGATTTTGCTCGCTACCTGGCGAAGAAAAACATCCGCACCTGGATCCGCTACGTGGTGGTGCCTGGCTATTCAGACGATGATGAGTCTGTGCACCGCCTCGGTGAGTTTACCCGTGATATGGGCAACGTGGAAAAAATCGAACTGCTGCCTTATCACGAGCTGGGCAAGCATAAATGGGTGGCGATGGGCGAAGAATATAAGCTGGATGGCGTTCACCCACCAAAAGCTGAAACCATGAACCGGGTGAAAAGCATTCTGGAAAGCTATGGCCATAAGGTCATGTACTGACTGACGGCGAGCGGAAAACCCGCCATCACGATGGTGTGAATGTACGACCAGGGCGGAATGAACTCCGCCACTAAAGGGAGCGAATGATTTCGTTCCTTTTTTTATGCGTGAGCAATCGGTGTGGCATGCTGGTCGGCTTTGCGCAGCAACATCACCAGATAAACCAGCGCGACTGAAGCAATCATCACAAACAATACCCGGTCAGAATAGTTCTGCATCAGCATTGAAGTCATCGCCGGACCAAACAGGCTGCCTAACGTGTAGCTCAACAGCAGCGCCTGATTCATCGCCACCAGTTCGTGATGAGCCACTTTCTCGCAGGCCCAGGACATCGCCACGGGATACAGTGTAAAACCTGCCCCACCCAGCACAAACAGCGCAGGTGCCATAGCCGTATTGCTCAGCATTGCCAGCGCTCCAAGGATCACCACAAAAACCTGCACGCGCAGCACCAACAGACGACCGTAACGGTCAGCCAGACGACCGACCGGCCACTGGCCGATAATGCCGGAGCTGACGAGCAGTGCCATCCAGTAGCCTACCGTCGAGTCGCTCATCCCCTGATGAGAGAGATACAGCGGCATCAGGCCGTAAAGTGACCCCAGCAGGATACCTGAAATGATGCAGCCGTTGATCCCCAGACGAGCGCTGCGACGACGCAGCATTGGCCACATACGTCCCGGAGAAGCGTCTTCATCATCCCCTTTCGCCGTCACTTTGGTAAACACCAGCGGCAGGATCGCAGCAACTACAATTCCGGTCACCCACGGCAGCACGTGCAGCAGCTCTGTGGAGACCTTACTGACCAGAAGCTGCCCGGCAACGGTACCGAGATAATAGAAAATCATATAAGCGGCCAGCAGCTGACCACGGTTCCGCACGGTGCCGCTGCAGAGTAAGGCGCTTTCCACTACCACCCAGATTAATGCGCAGCCGATACCGGCGATAAAGCGCCAGGCTGACCACGCCCAGAAACCGCTTTCAAAGCCTAATGCTGCCGTAGCCAGAGCGAAAATAATGGAAGCGATGTAATAGCTGCGATTAAATCCAAAACGCTTGATTATCCGGCCCGCAAGCAAAGTCCCGACCAGGTTGCCCGAATAGTAAGAAGAGCTGACCACGCCAACCTGCCAGGTAGGCAGTGCATCATGGGTAAGCCAGAGTGGCACCAGAGTGTTTAGCACGGCGATAGAAATCGTCAGCAGCAAGAGGCCGCAGAGCAGCACAATAACGGGGCGAGACCAGGTAGACATTGTCAGAAACGACCAAAACGGCGGAATATTTTGCGCGCATAATGCCATTCGCTAAATTATTGTCAACGGCCAGAAATCAACCGCAGCACGATTTGCCAGACACCGATTTAAATTTTTTATCTACAACGAGTTAGCGGGATACTTATCCCATGTTCGAAGTGTGTTATCTCTATGAAAAATGACAACTTTGGCTTGTTGGTGGGTATTACGGACGATAACTTTTATTTTTGGTTATTTCATGACTAAAAATACAGGTTGCGTTCCACCCTTTTCCATCCAAAACGGTGCGTCCAGTCGTGAAGGGTGGCAAGGGTAAGAACCGCAAGGCTGGGGTAAAAAACTTCGGCCTGCTGTTCAGCTAGCAGCGTCAGATATCGCTCAGCCCAGGGAAGGATATGCTGAGGAATAAGCTCATCAAGCCAGGCCGGTTGCTGTCCGGCACACCAGGCAACCAACAGCAGCAGCAATCCAAAATGATCCTCTGGTTCAGCCTTTTCCAACAGTGGGGTCATGCCAACCGTTTCCCATTTCACACCTCCAGTGGGTTTGCCAGGTGGCCGGTCTTGTCGCCACATGGCCGGCTGTTAGCGTTAGGTTTGATGCCTTTTTCAGCATTATATTGCGGTGCGCCATAAGGACAGGCCATGTGACAATATCTGCAACCAATGCATACCTCTTCATTAACCACCACAAATCCGTCAGCTCGCTTATGCATTGCGCCACTCGGGCAGACTTTGGTACAGGCAGGATCGGCGCAGTGATTGCAGGAAATGGAAAGGTAGCAGGCAAATACGTTTTGCTGCCAGCCATCGCCGTCCTGTTGCCAGCCATCGCCGTCCTGTTGCCAGCCATCGCCGTCCTGTTGCCAGCCATCGCCGTCCTGTTGCCAGCTAACGCCGGCGTATTCATAGATGCGGCGAAAACTCACCTCAGGCGCTAAATTTTTGTAGTCTTTACAGGCCAGCTCACAGGTTTTGCATCCTGTGCAGCGGCTTGAATCAATGTAAAAACCATACTGTGCGGACATATTGGCTCCGTTACCCGGGGTTCCGTTATCCATTACGCTTTTTCCACCTGAATCAGATTGGTATGTTGCGGGTTTCCCTTAGCGAGTGGTGAGGGACGCTGGGTCGTCAGGGTGTTCATACAGGTTCCATGATCAACACGATCGCCATTCATGCTGGCCTGATGCCATGCTCCCTGTCCCATAGCGACCACCCCAGGCATAATGCGGGGCGTGACTTTGGCCGCGACACGAACCTCCCCGCGATCGTTAAATATCCGCACTTTGTCACCATTCGCTATATTGCGGACACGGGCATCCAGTGGATTAATCCAGACTTCCTGGCGACAGGCCGCCTGGAGTACATCAATATTGCCGTAGGTGGAATGGGTCCGTGCTTTGTAATGGAAGCCAAACATCTGCAGGGGAAACTGATCCCGTTTAGGATCGTCCCAGCCTTCAAAAGTTGAGGCGTACACCGGCAGCGGGCTGATAACTTCGTCTTTCTGCAAATGCCACTCAGCGGCTATTTTCGCCAGAGAAGAAGAGTAAATTTCAATTTTTCCCGAGGGGGTTTTAAGCGGATGCGCCTGAGGATCCTGGCGAAATTGTTGATAGGCGATGAAATGCCCAGCGGGGTCTTTACGCTTATAGATCCCCTGTTCACGCAGCACATCGTATGCGGGCAATAAGGGATCTTTTTGCCGCATTTTGCCGTAAAGATGCTGCAACCATTCGCTTTGTGTCCGGCCTTCGGTAAATTTTTCGTACACATCCGGCCCCAGCCGACGAGCCACTTCACTCATCACTTCATAAATGCCCTTACGCTCAAATTTGGCTGAAGTCGCTGGCTGAATGAAAATCAGATACCCCATATTATCGGCAGAGTCATTGGGGATGATGTCCTCCTCGACGGTCATCAGGTCCGGCAGCAGGATATCGTGCGTTTTATTGATGTCCGAATGCTGATTGGTAATAGTGTTTCCCGCATAGTTCCAGATGAACTTGATCGGCACATCCAGCTTATCTTTACCCCGAACCCCATCGGCCAGGGCCGTCATTTCAGGGCCTCTGACGATCGCATCAGTCCAGCTGAAACAGGAAATCTGTGTTTTTACCGGATTAGAGAGTACCGGCATTCGTTCAATTGTGAGGGTATAAGTCGATTCGCGAGCACCGCTGTTTCCGTCGCTGATCCCCACATTGCCGGTCAGTATGGGCAACATGGCGATTGCCCGGGAGGTCAGCTCACCGTTTGCCTGACGCTGTGGTCCCCATCCCTGAGAGATGTATGCAGGCTTAGCCTGGCCAATCTCTCGTGCCAGCCTGATAATACGGTCGGCTGGAATACCGGTGATACGGGATGCCCAACCTGGCGTTTTGGCCGTACCGTCCGCACCCTCGCCCAGAATATAGGTGGCTGTTTGCAGGAGCATCTGCAGGCAGAGTTTTCTCATCGTAGCCAATACAGTAGCGATCCAGGAAAGGTTGATCCACCAGGTTTTCGGAGATTAAGACATGGGGAAGGCCAGCAACCAGTGCGGCATCAGTACCCGGTCGGATCGGGATCCATTCATCCTCACGCCCTGCAGCCGTGTCCGTATAGCGGGGATCAATCACGATCATCCGCGCATTTGATCGCTGGCGAGCCTGCTCAAGATAATAGGTGATCCCTCCTCCGCTCATCCTTGTTTCAGCCGGATTATTGCCGAAATAGACCACCAGTTTACTGTTTTCAATATCAGAGGTGCTGTTACCGAGATTACTGCCGTAGGTATACGGCATGGCACAGGAGATCTGTGCAGTACTGTAAGTACCGTAATGGCTGAGAAAGCCGCCGTAACAGTTCATCAGCCGGGCGACAAGAGAAGCGTAAGGAGAAGAGCGGGTAATATTGCCGCCCACGATGCCGGAAGAGTAGTTGATATAGACGGCTTCATTACCATACTTAGTGACAATCCGCCGCAGGTTATTGGCTATTTCTTCGTAAGCCTCTTCCCAGCTGATTCTTTTAAACTTGCCCTCGCCCCGCTTACCCACACGTTTCATTGGATAATTCAGCCGCTCAGGGTGATTCATACGCCGACGTATTGAACGACCGCGCAGGCAGGCTCTCACCTGATGTTCGCCGTAATGATCCAGCCCCGTGTTATAGGTTTCCACCCAGTACACTTCGTCGTCACGCACGTGAAGACGCAACGCACAACGGCTCCCGCAATTGACCGAACAGGCTCCCCATACCATTTTATCTTCAGGCGACTGAGGGAGGGGTTCCTGACTTTCGCTAACCAGTGCCCCGCAGGCAAAGGGAAGCGAGATGCCACCCGCAGCAAAAGCCAGTCCGGTCAGAGCCGAGGTCTTAATCAACTGCCGCCGACTGATCCCCTCCAGTTCGCTGGCCAACTCTGCATTTTCCTCTGATATATCCCCGCCCCTTTTTACCCATTCTGTGGGTGTGGATATTACCCCTTTAGAGGTGGCAAACTTTGTCTGCTATCAAGAAAGAATGATTAAACAAGTTTGAAAGAGAAGTGTAGTTAACCGGGAGATGGCAGGAGCTTAAGACAATGAATCAGAGGAGTTTAGTCACAAAAAAAGCGCCCGGTGGGCGCTTTCAGAAAGCAGAGGGCGCGGATAATCAGCCGATAAACTCCAGGCCTTTCATATAAGGACGCAGTGCTTCCGGAACTGCAATACGGCCATCGGCCTGCTGGTAGTTTTCCAGCACCGCAACCAGAGTGCGGCCAACAGCCAGACCTGAACCGTTCAGAGTGTGCAGCAGGCGCGTCTTCTTCTCAGATTTGCTGCGGCAGCGAGCCTGCATACGACGAGCCTGGAAATCACCCATGTTAGAACAGGAAGAGATCTCGCGGTAGGTATCCTGCGCTGGCAGCCATACTTCAAGGTCGTAGGTTTTGCAGGAGCCAAAGCCCATGTCGCCAGTACACAGCAGCACTTTACGATATGGCAGGTTCAGCAGCTGCAGCACTTTCTCTGCGTGACCAACCAGCTCTTCCAGCGCCTGCATGGAGTCTTCCGGACGGGTGATCTGCACCATTTCAACTTTATCGAACTGGTGCATACGGATCAGACCGCGGGTATCACGACCATAGGCACCGGCCTCAGACCGGAAGCAAGGCGTATGAGCGGTGAATTTCAGCGGCAGCGACTCTTCTTCAACGATCTCGTCGCGAACCATGTTAGTCAGCGGCACTTCGGAAGTCGGGATCAGCGCATAATCGCTGCTGGACGCTTCTTCTTCCAGCGGACGGGTATGGAACAGATCTTCACCAAACTTAGGCAACTGGCCGGTACCGTACAGCGAAGCATGGTTAACCAGATACGGCACATAAGTTTCCAGATAGCCGTGCTGTTCAGTGTGCAGATCCAGCATAAACTGACTCAGGGCGCGATGCATCAGGGCGATCTGCCCCTGCATAACCACAAAACGAGAGCCGGTCAGCTTGGCGCCCATGGCAAAATCCAGCCCGGAGGCCATTTCACCCAGCTCCACATGATCGCGCACTGCAAAATCAAATTTGCGTGGCTCACCCCAGCGGCTGACTTCCAGATTTTCGCTGTCGTCTTTGCCCAGGGGAACTTCATCAACCGGGATATTAGGTATCGCTAACGCCACATCACGGATTTCGTTCTGCAGTACATCCAGTTCCGCTTTGGCCGCATCCAGGCGTTCGCCCAGCGCGTTCACTTCCTGACGTAATGGCTCAATATCTTCCCCACGCGCCTTGGCCTGCCCGATAGTTTTGGATCGGGCGTTACGTTCAGCCTGCAGGGTTTCAGTTTCTACCTGCAGAACTTTGCGTCGCTCTTCCTGCGAGCGCAGCGTTTCAACGTCCAGTTTAAAGCCCCGGCGTGCCAGTTTTTCAGCGACTGCGTCTGGCTCATTACGCAGCAGATTGGGATCGAGCATGCTTGTCCTGTGAATATTTATTGAGTAATAAAGAGAAGCGCATCCGGCGGGCGAATGCGTTGAATTCCTTGCTAACCTTACCGCAACACCCGTTTCAGCGATAGCGTTTTGTCGGGCTATTTTGATCCTGTTCAGCAAGCCAGGCCAGCTTTTCGCCAATCTTTCCTTCCAGCCCGCGGGAGGTCGGTTGATAGTAGCGAGTCTGAGCCATCTGCGGCGGGAAGTAGTCCTCTCCAGCGGCATAGGCATTGGGCTCATCATGAGCATAGCGATATTCCGCCCCCAGCCCCATTTCCTTCATCAACTTAGTTGGCGCGTTGCGCAGATGCTCCGGTACGTCGAAATCCGGGCTTTCGCGGGCATCGCGCATCGCTGCTTTAAAGGCGGTGTAAACGGCATTACTTTTTGGCGCGCAGGCCAGATAAACAATTGCCTGGGCTATGGCACGTTCACCTTCGGCCGGGCCGACGCGGGTAAAACAATCCCATGCTGAGATAGCAACCTGCATTCCTCGTGGATCGGCATTGCCAACATCTTCAGAGGCAATAGCCAGCAGACGACGTGCTACATACAGCGGGTCTCCGCCTGCAGTGATGATCCGCGCGTACCAGTACAGAGCTGCATCAGGAGCTGAACCACGAACAGACTTATGCAGGGCAGATATCAGGTCGTAATAACGATCGCCCTTGTTATCGAACCTGGCACTGCGTTCGCCAGAGACTTCATTCAGCAGTTGTGCCGTCAGCTCACGCTGGCCTTTGCTGTTCACCTCAGCCATATCGGCCATCATTTCCAGCGTGTTCAGCGCACGACGGGCATCGCCGTTAACCAGCTCAGCCACCATTCGCTGCGTATTCTCAGGCAGCAAAATGTTTTCTTTGCCATAGCCACGATCGCTGTCCTGCATTGCCTGTTTCAGCACGGTTTCAATATCTTTGCTGGTCAGAGATTTCAGCAGGTAGACTCGGGCACGCGAAAGCAAAGCGGAGTTAAGTTCGAAGGAAGGGTTTTCCGTGGTAGCACCAATAAAGGTGATGGTGCCATCTTCAATATGCGGCAGAAACGCATCCTGCTGACTTTTATTAAAGCGATGCACCTCATCCACAAAGAGGATGGTTCGGCGGCCTGCGTTGCGGTTTTGCCGCGCTCGTTCTATCGCCTCGCGAATTTCTTTCACCCCGGAGGTGACAGCTGAAATCCGCTCCACATCGGCCTGACCATAGTGGCCGATGATCTCAGCCAGCGTCGTCTTTCCTGTCCCCGGCGGCCCCCACAAAATCATCGAATGCAGATGGCCCGCTTCAATCGCCCGTGGCAGCGGCTTGCCGGGAGCCAACAGGTGCTGCTGCCCGATATATTCTGCCAGCGTGCGTGGCCGCATCCGCGCAGCCAGGGGCTGAAACTCGTTGTGGGAGAAATCCAGGGACAGATTGCTCACGCTCACCTCACTGACGTTGATCGTCAACCGTTACGCCTTTTGGCGGCGTAAACTGAAATTTATCGGCGCTGACCGCGCTATTCTGCTGGCTTTTCAGCGCATAACTGCTGCGCTGCCCATCCTGCTCAACCGCACTGAACTGGTTGATGGTGCCATTGGTGGAAACGTTAATGGTGAACTGTTTCAGATTTCCATCGGCTGATTTCGGCGTCAGCTCAAAATTGTCACCCTGCTGTTTAATGTTGTACTGCTTCCAGTCGCTGCCCTGGTTACGGGCAATCAGCATAAACGGCGTGTTGCTGGTGGCGTCTTTCAGCCAGGTAGCACTGACCTGCTCAACAAACGGGTTGTAGAACCATAAGGTTTTGCCATCGGAAATCAGGATGCTCTCATCCGGTGCCGTCATATGCCAGTTAAACAGATTCGGACGTTTAACCCACAGCTCACCTTCACCGTCCTGCACCGACTGGCCGCTGCCATCAGTCACTTTCTGCGAGAAGCTGGCATGGAAGCTTTTCACTTTATCCAGGCGTTGCTGCAGATCGGAAGACGCATCAGCCAGAACGCTGGCGGAGGTGAAAGCCGCCAGCAGGCAGCAGGAGATCATTAATTTTTTCATCACGGCATCCTTATTGAAACTTTTATATCCCTGACAGCAGGGAAGCTTACGTGGATAACTGTAGCCAGGCTGGAGCAATAGCAACAGGGGATTCACCTGAATGCCACCGGCACCTCTGCTGGATATGGGGCTTAAGCCCGGAAACTCAACGGGCCGGGTCACCCCGGCCCGCTCATTACGGTAAAAAAGTCAGACTACGCTGGCATTACATCTCATGCGGCGGCGGCGAAAGCACTTCACGGTTACCGTTATGGCCAGGAGAAGACACGATGCCCTGCGCTTCCATCTGTTCGATGATACGCGCTGCACGGTTGTAACCAATGCGGAACTGACGCTGAACGCCAGAGATGGAAGCCCGGCGTTTTTCAACCACAAACGCCACCGCCTGATCGAACAGCGGATCAAGCTCCTCATCACCCTCCAGACCCAGACCACCACCTTCACTCTCTTCACCAGCGGTAATGCTTTCAATGTACTGCGGACGGCCACGGGCCTTCCAGTCCTGTACCACTGCATGCACTTCCTCGTCGCGAACAAATGCACCATGCACACGCACCGGCATTGAGGAGTTAGGCGGCATATACAACATGTCCCCCATCCCCAGCAGAGACTCTGCCCCCCCCTGATCGAGGATGGTACGCGAGTCGATCTTGCTTGATACGGTAAAGGCAATTCGGGTAGGGATGTTGGCCTTAATCAGGCCGGTGATCACATCTACCGAAGGACGCTGGGTCGCCAGAACGAGGTGAATACCTGCCGCACGCGCTTTCTGAGCCAGGCGGGCAATCAGCTCTTCCACTTTCTTGCCTACCGCCATCATAAGGTCGGCAAATTCATCCACCAGCACCACGATGTACGGCAGTTTTTCCAGAACCGGCGGCGTGGTGTCCATGCTGTCACCCGGTTTCCAGAAAGGATCCGGAATTGGGCGGCCCATCGACTCAGCCTGCGCGACCTTCTCGTTGTAACCCGCCAGGTTACGCACACCAAGCGCCGACATCAGCTTGTAGCGGCGCTCCATTTCACCAACGCTCCAGCGCAGCGCATTGGCCGCATCTTTCATATCGGTAACCACTTCCGTCAGCAGGTGAGGGATGCCTTCGTAAACCGACAGCTCAAGCATTTTCGGGTCGATCATGATAAAGCGCACTTCTTCCGGTGTGGCTTTATACAGCATGCTGATGATCATCGCGTTCACGCCGACCGACTTACCGGAACCGGTAGTACCGGCAACCAGCAGGTGCGGCATCTTCGCCAGATCGGCCACTACTGGCTGACCGGCAATGTCTTTGCCCAGCACCACCGCCAGCGGTGACGGGTTGTCACGGAACTTGTCGCACTCCAGCACTTCACGCATGTAAACCGTCTGACGATGCTTGTTAGGCAGTTCCAGGCCGACGTAAGGCTTGCCCGGAATAACTTCCACCACGCGAACCGCGACTGCGGAAAGCGAACGGGCAAGATCCCGGGACAAATTGGAAATACGCGCTGCTTTAACGCCAGGAGCCAGATCCAGCTCGAAACGGGTGATCACCGGCCCTGGAGAGATGCCAACCACTTCCGCTTTCACCCGATAGTCGCCCAGGCGAGCTTCCACCAGACGGGCTGTCTGCTCCAGAGCAAACATATCCACCGGCTCAGCTTCAACAGGAGGAGCACTCAGCAGATCCAGTGTTGGCAACGGCGTGGTCGGTTTTTCCATCGGCTGCTCATGGCGAACCAGGAATGGATGGAACAGGCTGTCAGCCGCAGGCTGAGCTGGCGCTTCCGGCTGCGAGGGCACAGTAGCAGCGGGTGGCTGCTGCTGAGCCGGAGACGTCTGCCAGGATGCCGCTGCTGGTTGTTGCTGAGCATGGCACGCAGGTGCATCTGGCTGTTGCTGAGCCGGAGGCGTTTGCCACGCAGGTGCAACAGACTGCTGAACAGGGGCCTGCTGAGGTGCCTGGCTGTGCTGCTGCCACTGCGGCTGCTCTGCCGGAGCTTCAACCTCAGGCGCGGCTGACAGAGTGAACAGCGGCTCACTTGGACCCTCGTCCACCAGATCATCCATCGGAGAGAAATCAAAGGCTCCCGCAGTGTCCAGGCGGAAAGTCGGGATTTCGTTCTGCACCTCTTCCTGCCCATAACGCTGAGTCTGCTGCTCTGCGAACTGACGAGCCAACGCTGCCTGTTGCAGCGCCTCTTCATCATCTTCAGCAAATTCTTCGCCGTAACGCGCCTGCTGCTGGGCCATAAAGGCCTCACGCAGCTGCGCCTGTTCAAGTGCGTCATCGTCTTCTGCAACGCCACCCGCTGGCTGAATGTCAGCACTCTGCTGGCGCAGTTCTTCTTCTTTTGCCTTCTCTTCCGCCATACGCTGCGAAGGCAGTTTGATGCCGTACGACGCGAGTTCACGCCGTGTAGGAAGCTTGACCGGGTTAGGACGCGGCAGTTCCGGACCAATCCCCTGTTTCACCTGAGGATTACCCGCTTCGCTGGTGGCAGTAAAGCCCGGCATAAATGGCGCAACCGCTGAAGCAGCCGCAGCCACTTTAACTGCATCCCCCATTCCCCTTGCCACGTCAGAAGGCTGAGAGACCGTCTGGGCAGAAAAATCAAAAGGTGACGATGAGGCATCACGCCAGTTCCCCATCCGCGGCCCGTCATCTTCCTCGTCCAGCGGGACGGACGGCGCAGGTGTCTCGTCAGGGATCTCGAACCGGTAAAGTTCCGGTGGAGGTGTCGGTGCAGCGGAAGCAGAAGAAGCGACATGAGCAGGCTGAGAGACCGCGGGAGGCGGAGAGGAAAGCGGCGCAGGTTGCACCACTGCCGCAGAAACCGCTGCCTCAGGAGCAACTGGAATTACCGGAGCAGCCGTAGCCTCAGGAACCGCAGCAGAGGCAACAGCATCAACTGAAGCGGTTGTAGCTGCGACAGCAGTTTTACTCAGCAGCGGAGCGTTTTCTTCATCTTCATCGTATTCTTCCTGCTCTTCCACCCTTTTCTTCGGTGCAGCCAGCAGCACATCGTCATCACCCGCGTGGGCGCTCTGTCTCAGCACCGGTGCCGATGACTCTTCGCGCAGCTCCTCTTCATCATCTTCTTCCTGCCAGCGTTCATCATTACGAGAACGGTTGCTGGCAAAGGTCAGCACGCCCATCACCACACCACCGATTTTCTCGGCGATGGTCAGCCAGGACCAGCCGGTGTAAAGAGTGACGCCCGCAGCCCAGATAAACAGCAGCGTTAATGTGCCACCTGCCCCACTGAACCACGGAGCCATGGCATTGCTCAGCAGGCTGCCTATCACGCCGCCCGAAGCAAAATACCAGATATCATCAGCATTCAGCGCGGCCAGCCCGCAGGATGTCACCACCAGCGCCAGCACGCCAATCAGGCGCAGCGCTACGGCAAAATAGTCAATGTAATCCTGAGAATTACGTTGACGGAAGGTGATCCAGCACAGGCCTAAAATGACCGGAGGAATGGCATAAGCCATCACGCCAAAAATGAAAAACAGCGTATCCGCAAGCCATGCGCCGACGCCGCCGCCCAGATTGTGGATAGGTTCGTGCCAGGCGGTCTGCGACCAGCTGGGATCGGAAGGATTGAAGCTCACCAGTGCCGCCATCAAATAAACGGCGAAAAGAGCAACAATAATCAGCAACGCTTCCAGCAGACGACGTCCACTGCTCAGCGGTTGTAGCGAAACTTCTTTATCTTCTGTGTATTCCTGGCTCAAGCGTATCTCCAGGTGCCTGTAAACTATGAAGGCAACAGCGCCGGGCAAGCCCGACGCTGAACCTGTATGAATTCACAGGAGTGTACCGAAATCTTCCAGGTTTTGCACCTGCCCTGTGTTACCGCGTTTTAATGACCAGGCGGTTACTTTGCTTCACTTCTTCCATGACCACATAGGTGCGCGTATCGTTCACGCCCGGCAGGCGCAGCAGGGTTTCACCCAGCAATTTACGATAGGCAGACATATCTGGTACACGGGTTTTCAACAGATAGTCGAAATCCCCTGAAACAAGATGACACTCTTGAGTTTCCTCAAGTTTTTGCACTGCGGCGTTAAATTGCTCAAACACATCAGGTGCACCACGATTCAGAGTAATCTCAACGAATACCAGCAGCGAAGCATCCAGATAGTGCGGATTAAGCTGGGCGGTATAGCCAAGGATAAAACCCTGCCTTTCAAGACGACGAACACGCTCAAGGCATGGTGTCGGTGATAAACCTACACGCTTGGAAAGCTCGACGTTAGAGATACGCCCATCCTTCTGCAGTTCATTAAGGATGTTACGATCGATTCTGTCGAGATCTTTACCGGGCCGTTTTTTATTGTCTACCATTATTATTGTCTCTCTTAATGCCTTCCCTTTACCTGCCATACCCTGAACGAGTTCATTGTCACAGGGTTGTTCTAAGTGAAGTCTGGAGCCTGCTGCGATTCAAAACGCCCATCCGTATGACGCATGTTGTCTGTCCACACCATGCGTCATGACCAATGACAGACCGGATTTATCTGGCGAGAAGCGCAAATGTTGGGATGAAAACCTGTTTTGCGCGCCGAAAAACCCTTTGCTTCCTACACTGTTTTCGCAAAAGCGCAGCCGATTGTCAAAGCAAAACAACTAAAATCAGTACAACATGCCAGAAGTATCGCTGCGTGACTGTTTTTAAATGACTATTCGGGCCGGAATGCACCGCCATAAGTCAAAGCCTGCTCCATTATGGCGCACACCTCCCTCTACTGGTTCAACGGTGAATTGGTTAAACCTTTTACAGCCATTGTTAACAAAATTGCAGAATGCTTTTTTTGCCCCGCTAAATTCCCTACAATCGAACCTGGGTTGCCAGTCAACAATTGAGGGTCTTATGAGCACCGCCAAACACAGTAAATTACTTATCCTGGGTTCAGGCCCAGCAGGCTATACCGCCGCCGTTTACGCCGCCCGTGCGAATTTGAACCCGGTTCTGATTACCGGGCTGGAGAAAGGCGGTCAGTTGACCACCACAACTGAAGTGGAAAACTGGCCGGGCGACCCGCATGATCTGACCGGCCCGCTGTTGATGGAACGCATGCAGGAACATGCTGAGAAATTCAACACCGAGATCATTTTCGACCATATTCACACTGTTGATCTGCAGAATCGTCCTTTCCGCCTGACTGGTGACAGCGGCGAATATACTGCCGATGCGTTAATTATCGCGACTGGCGCTTCAGCCCGTTATCTGGGCCTGCCATCAGAAGAAGAGTATAAAGGGCGAGGCGTGTCTGCCTGTGCCACTTGTGATGGCTTCTTCTATCGTAACCAGAAAGTTGCCGTTATTGGCGGCGGTAATACGGCTGTGGAAGAAGCCCTGTATCTGGCTAATATTGCTGCGGAAGTGCACCTGATCCACCGCCGTGGCAGCTTCCGTGCTGAAAAAATCCTTATTGACCGGCTGATGGAAAAAGTGCGCAACGGCAACATTGTGCTGCACACTAATCAGACGCTGGACGAAGTGATGGGTGACCAGATGGGCGTCAGCTGCCTGCGCCTGCGCTCTGCGCTGGATGAAACCCAGACCGAAGAGCTGAACGTTGCCGGTCTGTTTGTCGCCATCGGCCACAGCCCTAACACGGCTATCTTCAAAGATCAGCTCGAACTGGAAAATGGTTACATCAAGGTGCACTCAGGTCTGCAGGGTAACGCCACGCAGACCAGCATCCCGGGCGTATTCGCTGCCGGTGACGTGATGGATCACATCTATCGTCAGGCGATCACCTCCGCAGGAACCGGCTGTATGGCTGCGCTGGATGCAGAACGTTATCTGGATGGGTTAGTTAAAAACTCTCAGTAACTTGTTAAAAACCTGCATCAATCTTGCCGAAGGCGACCGCAACTGGTCGCCTTTTTACTTTCTGCATTGTAACATTACCAACAATTCCCCTGAACATTACGGGGTCGTTACAGCCTGTATGCGCTGAGCGCCCGACTCTCTGGTAAGGCATGGACAAATCACGGCAGCAACAGTTACTTCGCTGGTTGAAAAGCCAGAGCGGGCATGGCAAGCGCTGGTTAAGGCTTTCGCTGTATCTGGGAATTTTCAGCGCGCTGCTGATCCTGCTGCAGGCCTGGCTGCTCGCCGGGCTGCTGCAATCCCTGATTGTTGAGCACCACTCCCGCGCGGATCTGATCCCTCACTTTATACTGCTTTTCGGCTGTTTCGCCTTGCGTGCACTGCTGGTCTGGCTGCGCGAAAAGGCGGGCTTTGAGTGTGGTAAAGCCATCCGCCAGACACTGCGCAGGACGGTACTTAACCGGCTTGAAGCCCTTGGTCCGGCCTGGATTCAGGGCAAACCGGCAGGAAGCTGGGCCACGCTTCTGCTGGAGCAGATCGAAGATATGCAGGATTACTACTCCCGCTATCTGCCACAGATGCTGCTGGCGGTGATTATCCCCTGCTTTATCCTTATTGCCCTGTTCCCGGTTAACTGGGCAGCAGCGATGATTCTGCTGGCTACCGCGCCGCTAATCCCACTGTTTATGGCCCTGGTGGGTATGGGCGCAGCGGATGCCAATCGCCGTAATTTTCTGGCTCTGGCACGACTCAGCGGGCATTTCCTCGACCGCCTGCGCGGGCTGGATACGTTGCGGTTGTTTCATCGCGTGGAGGCTGAAACCCGGGAAATACGTGAAGCCTCAATCGATTTTCGTCAGCGCACCATGGAAGTGCTGCGCCTGGCGTTCCTCTCGTCCGCCGTGCTGGAGTTTTTCGCCTCCATCTCCATTGCCGTGGTGGCAGTCTACTTCGGTTTCTCTTATCTCGGCGAATTGAACTTCGGCCACTACGGCGGCGGCATCACTTTGTTTGCCGGTTTCCTCGCGCTGATACTCGCACCGGAATTCTTCCTGCCTCTCAGGGATCTGGGCGCTTTTTATCACGCGAAAGCGCAGGCTGTGGGTGGCGCAGACTCTCTCGAAGTCTTCCTGACAGAGATGGGTGAGCTGGAAACCCGCCACGGTGAACAGACACCTGAACTGGGCCTCGGTCTGACCATCAGGGCTGCAGAGCTGCTGATCGTTTCTCCGCAGGGAGTACCGCTGGCAGGTCCGCTTGATTTCACTTTCCGGCCGGGACAGAGGATTGCGCTGGTAGGCCAGAGCGGCGCAGGGAAAACCTCCCTGCTGAATGCGCTGCTCGGCAACCTCCCCTATCAGGGATCGCTGCAGGTGAACGGCGTGGAGCTGCGGGATATCCAGCCGGAATACTGGCATCAGCAGCTGGCCTGGGTCGGGCAGAATCCGCACCTGCCTGCCAGCACGCTGGTCGAAAATATCGCGCTGAATGGCAACCACGATATGCAAAAACTACAGCAGGTCTGTGAGGCTGCCGGGGTCACGGAATTCCTGTCACAGCTGCCAGAGGGTCTGCAGAGCGAAACTGGCGAGATGGCAGCAAACCTGTCAGTGGGGCAGGCACAACGCATCGCCGTTGCAAGGGCATTGTATAAACCCTGCAAGCTCCTGCTGCTGGATGAACCGGGCGCGAGCCTGGACAGCCACAGCGAACAGCATGTCAATCAGGCCCTGCAGTCAGCCTCTCACCAGCAGAGCACGCTGCTGATCACTCATCAGCTCGATCAGCTGGCGCACTGGGATGAGGTCTGGCTGATGCGTGACGGTAAAATTATTCAGCAGGGTAGCCATCAGCAACTTTCGCAAAGCGCAGGTGCCTTTGCCGATCTGGCATCCCGTCGTCAGGAGACTGTGGAATGAAAACTTTGCTGCCCTTCCTGGCACTCTATCGTCGCCACATCTGGCGGCTGGCGCTGGGCGTGCTGCTGGCTGTCGTCACTCTGCTGGCCAGCATCGGTCTGCTGACATTGTCAGGCTGGTTCCTCGCCGCCTCTTCGCTGGCCGGTGTGGCCGGCCTTTACAGCTTTAACTATATGCTGCCTGCTGCCGGTGTGCGGGGTGCAGCAATCACCCGCACCGCTGCGCGCTATTTCGAACGCCTGGTCAGCCATGATGGTACCTTCCGGGTTCTTGAACATCTGCGGGTCTTTACCTTCAGCAGACTGATGCCACTCTCTCCGGCCGGGCTGACCGCCTTCCGCAAGGGTGACCTGCTGAACAGACTGGTGGCGGATGTGGATACTCTTGATCACCTCTATCTGCGCGTCATTTCTCCGCTGATCGGGGCAATGGCGGTCATTCTGGCCGTCACCGTCGGTCTCAGCTGGCTGGACTGGCAACTGGCCGTCACGCTGGGCGGCCTGCTGCTGCTGACGCTGCTACTGCTGCCACCGATTTTTTATCGCATGGGCCGCCCGGCAGGTATCGCCCTGACCCGTTTGCGCGCTCAGTACCGCAGCCAGTTGACCAGTTGGCTGCAAAGCCAGGCCGAGCTGAAACTGTATGGTGCCGCGCCGCGCTTCCGTGCTGAACTGGATAAGACCGAAACGGACTGGCAGCAGGCACAGCGCGCTCAGGCAAGTCTTGGCGGCCTTTCCCAGGCTTTGCTGTTAATAATTACCGGACTGACTGTCGTGCTGATGCTCTGGCTCAGCGCCAGTGGCGTGGGCCGGGACGCACAGCCCGGCGCACTGATTGCGCTGTTTGTGTTCTGCGCCCTGGCCGCCTTCGAAGCGCTGGCACCGGTCGGAGGCGCTTTCCTGCATCTCGGTCAGGTGATGGCTTCGGCAAAGCGGGTCAGCCAGATCGTCAGCCAGCAGCCCGCGGTGGAGTTCCCGACGTCAATGCCACCTGTCACTCAGGGAGCGAAACTTTCCCTTCGTGATGTAAACTTCACCTGGCAAGGTGGCCGAAACGTATTACAGGGGATCTCACTGGATGTCGCACCTTGTGAACATATCGCGCTGCTGGGGCGGACTGGCTGTGGTAAATCGACCCTGCTTCAGCTGCTGACCCGCGCCTGGGATCCTGACGCCGGAGAGATAGCATTGAACGGCCAGCCGCTGAAAAGTTGGGATGAAGCCTCGCTGCGGGCTGTCACCAGCGTGGTGACTCAGCGCGTGCATCTATTCAGCAGCACACTGCGGGAAAATCTGCGGCTGGCCTCGGCGGACAGCAGCGATGAACAAATGGCCGCAGTGCTGCACCAGGTGGGGCTGGAAGCCTTGCTGAATAACGATCAGGGTCTGAATGCCTGGCTGGGTGAAGGTGGCCGTCAGCTCTCCGGTGGTGAATTGCGCCGTCTGGGGCTGGCTCGCGCTCTGCTCCACGGTGGCTCGTTGCTGCTGCTTGATGAACCCACGGAAGGACTGGATGCGGAAACCGAGCAGCAAATCCTCCAGTTACTGCGCCAGGTAGCACAGGATAAAACGCTGGTCATGGTGACACACCGTCTCCAGGGGCTCAGCCATTTCGACAAAATTTGCGTTATGGATAACGGCTGTATTACCGAGCAGGGAAATCACGCCGAATTAATCTCAAAACAAGGGCGTTACTGGTATTTTCACCAGCAGTTTGCGCTATAGTCAAAGGCTCTCGTTTGACAGAGATTTTCACCATGCGTCTGATTCAGCTTTCCAGGGAGTCACTGAACTTTCCGCCGCCGGAGATGGCGCTGCGCGAACCTAACGGCTTGCTGGCTATGGGCGGCGACCTCAGCCCGCCGCGCCTGCTCAGCGCCTACTATCGGGGGATCTTTCCGTGGTTCTCGCCAGGAGACCCGATCCTCTGGTGGTCACCCGATCCCCGTGCGGTGCTCTATCCGGAGAGATTTCATCTCAGCCGCAGCATGAAACGTTTTCATCAGCGTTCTCCCTACTCCGTCACCATGAATCAGAATTTTTATGACGTAATCGAAGGTTGTGCCAGCGATCGTCAGGAAGGAACGTGGATCACCAACGAAGTGAAGCGCGCATGGCTCAAGCTGTTTGAAGCCGGTCACGCACAATCTGTTGAGGTCTGGTTGGGTAACGAGCTGGTCGGGGGGATGTACGGGCTGGCACTGGGGCAGATCTTTTGCGGTGAGTCGATGTTCAGCCGCAGCGAAAATGCCTCTAAAACTGCCCTGCTGGTGTTCAGCCGCTATTTTCAGCAGCAGGGTGGCAGGCTAATCGACTGCCAGGTACTGAACCCGCATACCGCATCGCTGGGTGCAGAAGAGATTGCCAGAGCGGACTATCTGCAGCAGGTGAATTCACTGGCGCATCAATCTATGGCAGCAGAGTGCTGGCAGCAACAGACCCTTTTTTGATGCTATTTCGCGATGTTTTCCACGCAGACGTGGAGAACAGTGATATAATATGCGCGTTTGGTATGTCGTCCGCCCTTCGCCTCCTGTTACTGGCGAGCCGGGATTGGCCTGGCTGGGAATATTAACGCACCTCGTCTTTCGGTTTTCATTACGCGCAGGAGCGAATGCAGACCCACTCTTAGCCCTCTATTCCCCCACGCTGACGCCATTACTCTACTCAGTTTTAATTTTGAGCTCCTCTGCGCAGAGCGCGTACAGAGGGGTTACCGTGGTGAAATCACCAACAATTCTTTACATAATACTTGAAATTCGGCATTATCTTGCCGGTTCAAAACTAAGGTTGTAACACCTAGAGGATTCGATGGCCAAAGAAGACAATATTGAAATGCAGGGTACCGTACTGGATACGTTACCTAACACCATGTTCCGCGTTGAGTTAGAAAACGGACACGTGGTTACCGCTCACATCTCCGGTAAAATGCGCAAAAACTATATCCGCATCCTGACGGGCGACAAAGTCACTGTAGAGCTGACCCCGTACGACCTGAGCAAAGGCCGCATTGTCTTCCGTAGTCGCTAATATCCTGCCGTGCTGTCGCTGAAAAGCCCGCAGCACCTTAAAAAAAAGGCCGCACACCGTGCGGCCTTTCGCTTTTTCAGGATCCTGATCAGTGGACCGTGCCTTCCGTTTTACGCTTCTCGGCGCTGAGGAAGTGGTAGGTCAGCTCGTTTTTCTCTTTATCGAGAGCCACAGAGACCGATCCACCATCCACCAGTGAACCGAACAGCAGTTCGTTTGCCAGTGGTTTCTTCAGGCTTTCCTGTACGGTACGCGCCATCGGACGGGCACCCATCGCCTTGTCGTAGCCTTTCTCAGCCAGCCAGTCACGAGCGTCATCACTGACTTCCAACGACACGCCTTTCGCATCCAGCTGCGCCTGCAGTTCGACAATAAACTTGTCCACCACCTGATGGATCACCTCGGTATCGAGATGTTTAAACCAGATAATGTTGTCAAGACGGTTGCGGAACTCCGGCGTAAAGATCTTTTTGATCTCTTCCATGGCATCGGTGCTGTTATCCTGCTGGATCAGGCCGATGGATTTACGCTCAGTTTCACGCACGCCAGCGTTGGTCGTCATCACCACCACCACGTTACGGAAATCGGCTTTACGACCATTGTTATCGGTCAACATGCCGTTATCCATTACCTGCAGCAGAAGGTTGAATACGTCCGGATGCGCTTTTTCGATCTCATCAAGCAGCACCACAGAATGCGGATGTTTGATCACCGCATCAGTCAGCAGCCCGCCCTGATCGAAGCCAACATAACCCGGAGGCGCACCAATCAGACGACTGACGGTATGTCGCTCCATGTACTCTGACATGTCGAAACGCAGCAGCTCGATACCCAGCGCTTTCGCCAGCTGTACGGTCACCTCGGTTTTACCCACGCCGGTCGGACCAGCGAACAGGAAGGAACCGACAGGTTTACGGTCTTGACCCAGACCGGCGCGGCTCATTTTGATCGCTTCGGTTAAGGCCTCAATCGCATTATCCTGGCCGAATACCAACATTTTCAGGCGATCGCTCAAGGTCTTCAGCGTGTCGCGGTCGGTGGCAGAAACGCTCTTAGATTGTGCCTGCAGCTATCGTACACGGCTTTATTCTCAGCCTGGCGGCACCCATTCTGATTGCCCTGTTCTCTTCCTGATCGCTGTTTTTGAGCCTGATCAACTAAGCGGGTGTTTTTTGCGGCACCCGAAACAGCATAGGTATAAAGTTGCATTTTAAATACAACTTATAAAGGTTCAGCATGTTTTGCGTTCAATGTGAGCAAACGATTCGACCTCCCTCTGGTAATGGCTGTTCATATGCTCAGGGCATGTGTGGCAAAACAGCCCAGACTTCCGATTTGCAGGATTTACTGATTGCCGTTCTGCAAGGGCTGTCAGCCTGGGCGCTGGAAGCGCGCGAGCATGACATTGTGGATCATGATATTGACAGCTTCGCTCCCAGGGCTTTTTTTGCCACGCTGACGAATGTGAATTTCGACTCTCAACGCATCGTGGAGTATGCCCGGCAGGCCATCGCTTATCGCGAACAATTGAAAGCGCAGCTTTCTGGCTTCTCACGCGGTCCCCTTCATCCCGCCGCTGGAATTACCCTGCTGAGCAACGACCTGCAGCAGCTTCAGCTGCAGGCCGCCAGCTGGGCGCTGGCACAAGGCGAAACCGATGAAGATATCTTTGGCCTGCGCCTGCTCTGCCTGTACGGCCTGAAAGGGGCGGCGGCCTATATGGAACATGCTCATGTTCATCACCGTTACGATGTGAATATTTATCAGCAATATCATCAGATAATGGCATGGCTGGGCACCTCACCTCACCAGATGGGTGAATTAGTGCAGATCGCAATGGACATTGGCAAAATGAACTTTGCGATTATGGCGATGCTGGATGAAGCACAGACCAGCGTTTACGGCCATCCTCAGCCCGTGTCAGTGAACACCCGCCCCGTGGCTGGCAAAGCCATTCTGATTTCTGGCCACGACCTGAAAGACCTTGAGCTGTTGCTGGAGCAAACGGCAGGCACGGGCGTTAACGTCTACACCCATGGGGAAATGCTGCCCGCTCATGGCTACCCTGAACTGAAAAAATTTCCTCACCTGGTTGCTAACTACGGCAGTGGCTGGCAAAACCAGCAGGAAGAATTCGCCCGCTTCCCCGGGCCGGTGATAATGACCTCTAACTGTATTATCGATCCATTTAGCGGCCATTATCAGGATCGTATCTGGACCCGCAGTATTGTTGGCTGGCCGGATGTGAATCACCTTGATGGAGAAGATTTTTCCGCCGTTATTGAACAGGCACAGGCACTTCCGGGCTTCCCCTGGAGTGAGATTCCGCACAAGATTACCGTTGGTTTTGGCCGCCAGGTCCTGCTGGATGCTTCCGACAGCGTGATTGACCTGGTGGCGCAAAACAAACTGCGCCACGTCTTTCTGATTGGGGGTTGCGACGGCAGCCGGGAACAACGCAGTTATTTCACCGATCTGGCTACCGCAGTTCCTGATGACTGTCTGATCCTCACGCTGGCCTGTGGCAAATATCGCTTTCACAAACTTGATTTCGGCACGTTGGAAGGGCTTCCCCGCCTGCTGGATGTTGGTCAGTGCAATGACAGCTATGCAGCCATTACTCTCGCCATCAGGCTGGCGGAAAAGCTTAACTGCGGAGTTAACGACCTGCCTCTTTCACTGGTGCTCTCCTGGTTTGAGCAGAAAGCCATTGTGGTACTGCTGACCCTGCTGTCACTGGGAGTGAAAAATATTCGCGTCGGCCCGACTGCACCGGCCTTCCTGAGTGAAAATGTGCTGGCGCTGCTGGAAAAAGAATTTGGCCTGCAGTCGGTGACTACGGTTGAAAACGACCTGCACACCATCCTAGCCCCCTGAGGAGACTGTCATGCAAACTTCCCATTCCCCTATTGGCGAGAGATAAAATCATGTCCCCTCATCCACTTTGCCGCTGGCGCATGCAGGTCCATCATGTCCGGCAGGAAACCTCAGACGTCTGGACCATTGCCCTGATCAACGTTGATTTTTACCGCTGGCAGGCAGGACAATTTGCTTTAGTCCAGGTGGCTAACTCCGCTAACCTTCGCGCATATACTCTCTCATCCACACCGGGCCAGAGTGAGTACATTACGCTGACAGTTCGCCATATCTCAGAGGGGCTCGGTTCCGGCTGGCTCACTCAGCATGTCCGGCCTGGCGACTATATCTGGCTTTCAGACCCGCAGGGATCCTTCACCTGTGAACAGCACCCGGCCGATAGCTACCTGATGCTGGCTGCAGGCTGTGGTATCACCCCCATTATGTCAATGTGCCGCTGGCTTCGGGCCTCGCAACCTCAGTGCAGCGTCAGTTTGCTGTACAGCGTGCGCTCCGCCAGTGAGGTGATTTTCGCTGAAGAGCTGGCCACGCTCTCCAGCTGGCTGAAGCTGACGGTCATTGCCGAAGATGCTCCAACGGTCGATCTTCCCGCAGGACGAATTACCCGTGAGTGGTTACAAAAATGCGTGCCGGATATCAACCAGCGAACGGTAATGATCTGCGGCCCCCAACCATATATGCATCAAATGGATCAATTCGCTCGCGACCTTGGGGCTGAGAATATCTGGCAGGAGAACTTTACCGCGCCCGACAACACCAAAGAGAATGGCAAAGCAGAGATATTCACGCTGCGCTCTTCGGGTCAGGTAAAATCCGCTACCTTCAGCGCTGGCAATACACTCCTTAATGCCATGGAGAAGAACCAGTTCAGCATTGAAGCAGCCTGCCGATCCGGCGTCTGTGGCTGCTGTAAAACACAAATCCTCAGCGGAAGTTATACCACCAGCAGTACCCAGACGCTGAGCGATTCAGAGCAGCAGGCCGGATATGTTCTGGCATGCAGCTGCCTCCCTGTCAGCGATATCATTATTGCCTGATCCTCCTCGGGGCCTGATCGTGCCACGGCCCCATCATCCGTCTCCCATTCCCCCCTGTCTAGACTATGCTTTTCCCAGTCGGTTTTAATTTGGGATACGACCAGAAAAAAGGAGTCAAGCATGAAGCAAACCGTAGCCGCTCTGGTGGCAAAAACATTAGAAAACGCCGGCGTTAAGCGCATTTGGGGCGTTACCGGGGACTCACTTAATGGCCTGAGCGACAGTCTGAACCGCATGGGCACTATCGAATGGATGCCCACCCGTCACGAAGAGGTGGCCGCTTTTGCCGCCGGAGCCGAGGCGCAGACCAGCGGCGAACTGGCGGTCTGCGCCGGTTCCTGCGGACCGGGCAACCTGCACCTGATTAACGGCCTGTTCGACTGCCATCGCAATAACGTTCCGGTGCTGGCCATTGCCGCGCATATTCCTTCAAGTGAAATAGGCAGCGGCTACTTCCAGGAGACGCATCCGCAGGAGCTGTTCAGGGAGTGCAGCCACTATTGTGAGCTGGTGTCTAATCCTGAACAGTTGCCTCAGGTACTGGGTATTGCCATGCGCAAAGCGATCCTGAATCGCGGCGTTTCGGTGGTCGTTCTGCCTGGCGATGTGGCACTGAAGCCCGCGCCGGAGAATGCCACGGCAAACTGGTATCCTCCGCAGTTGCCGGTAGTGCAGCCACCTATAGCAGAGCTGGCAAAGCTGGCCGGGCTGCTGAACGGTTCACAAAATATCACCCTGATGTGTGGCAGCGGCTGTGCCGGGGCCCACGATGAAGTGGTGAAACTGGCTCAGACGCTTAAAGCGCCGGTGGTCCATGCCCTGCGCGGCAAGGAACATGTGGAATATGACAATCCCTACGATGTCGGCATGACCGGGCTGATCGGCTTCTCATCCGGTTTCCACGCGATGATGAACGCTGACACGCTGGTGCTGCTGGGAACGCGCTTTCCCTACCGGGCGTTTTATCCGGCAGAGGCAAAAATCATTCAGATTGACCTCGATCCGGGTAGCATCGGAGCGCACAGCCATGTGGATATGGCGCTGATTGGCGATATCAAAACCACGCTAACCGCCCTGCTACCACAGCTGGACATAAAGCAGGATCGCGACTTCCTCGATAAGGCGCTGGAGCACTATGCCGAAGCGCGTAAAGGGCTGGATGACCTGGCTACCGCCAACGATACACAGGCGATCCACCCGCAGTATGTGGCCCAGCAGCTCAGCCAGTATGCTGACAATGACGCCATTTTTACCTGCGATGTGGGCACACCGACGGTCTGGGCGGCCCGCTACCTGAAAATGAACGGCCAGCGTCGCCTGATCGGTTCGTTCAATCATGGCTCGATGGCGAATGCCATGCCTCAGGCGCTGGGTGCGCAGTCGATTGACCGTCAGCGCCAGGTCGTGGCGATGTGTGGCGACGGCGGATTCAGTATGTTGATGGGCGATTTTCTCTCCGTTGCGCAGCTGAAGCTGCCGGTTAAGCTGGTGGTCTTCAACAACAGCGTGCTGGGCTTCGTCGCCATGGAGATGAAAGCCGGAGGCTACCTGACCGACGGGACCGAGCTGGAGAACCCTGACTTTGCCGCAATTGCCAACGCCTGTGGCGTAAAGGGCATTCGCGTGGAGCGGGCCTCAGAGCTGGATGCCGCCATTCAGCAGGCGCTGGCGCATGATGGCCCGGCACTGATTGATGTGGTGACGGCCGGAGAAGAGCTGGCGATGCCGCCGCAGATTAAAATGGAGCAGGCCAAGGGCTTCAGCCTGTATATGCTGCGCGCCATTATCAGCGGGCGTGGTGACGAAGTTGTCGAACTGGCAAAAACCAACTGGCTGCGGTAAAACATTCTGATGTCTTTTTTTACGGACGCTGCGGCGTCCGTTTTTTATCAAAGGAGTGCAAGAGTGATTGATTTACGCAGTGATACGGTAACCCGCCCGAGTGCCGCCATGCTGTCAGCGATGATGGCTGCTGAAACTGGTGACGACGTATACGGCGATGACCCCACGGTTAACGCACTCGAAGCGAAAGCAGCCAGCCTCAGCGGTAAAGAAGCTGCGCTGTTCTTGCCAACTGGCACCCAGGCCAACCTGATTGCGCTGCTCTGCCACTGCCAGCGTGGTGAGGAATATATCGTTGGACAGCTGGCGCATAATTACAAATATGAAGCCGGTGGCGCGGCGGTACTGGGCAGCATTCAGCCTCAGCCGATTCTGGCTTCTGCAGACGGCACCCTGCCGCTCGACGTGGTGGCACAGTTTATCAAGCCCGACGATTTCCACTTCGCCATCACTAAGCTGCTGAGCCTGGAAAATACCCATAACGGCAAAGTGCTGCCGCTGAGATACCTGAAAGAGGCATGGGAGTTCACTCGTGAACGCAAACTGGCGCTGCATGTGGATGGCGCACGTATTTTTAATGCTGTCGTTGAGCTGGGCGTTGAGCTTAAAGCGTTAACCTGCTACTGCGATACGCTGACCATCTGCCTGTCAAAAGGACTGGGGACACCGGTGGGATCGCTGCTGTGTGGCAGTGAAGAGTATATTCAGCGCGCACGGCGCTGGCGGAAAATGACCGGTGGCGCGATGCGCCAGTCTGGCATCCTGGCCGCCGCCGGGCTGTATGCCCTGGAGCATAATGTGGCCCGCCTTAAAGAGGATCACGACAACGCCGCCTGGCTGGCAAGCCAGCTGAAAAACCTCGGGGTGGACGTCTCCCGTCAGGATACCAATATGGTCTTTGTACGCCTGCCGGAAGCGCAGATTGCCCCGCTGAAGGCGTGGATGCAGGAGAGAGGAATTCTGCTCAGCGCCGGTAGCGTGACGCGCCTGGTCACGCATCTGGATGTGGACCGCCCTGCGCTGGAAACACTGGTAGCAGAGTGGAAGGCCTTTTTAGCCGCGCTTTAACGCCATTTGAACCTGGCTACGGGGCGAACACTCCTCCGCAGCCAGGGCAGAGTCATCGTTATTCAGCCCGTTCCGTATTTCTCCAGCAACGCTTCAGCAATAGCCTCACTCTCCGCATCCGCCAGCCCGCGATAGTCTGCCGGGCGGAAATGCATCTGGAAGGCCGCAATCACCTTCTGCTGTTGCCTCTGCGTCATACCGGGCGTCACTTCATAGCCATAGCGTGCCAGCAGGGTCAGCAAATTGGCCGGATCGGTCAACTGGTCCGGCGCTCTGCCCGCCAGGAAGAACTTCACACGGTCCGCATCTGGCCATGCTCCAACACCCTGCTTTGCCAGCCAGTGCCAGGGGAACAGCGGGCCCGGGTCCTGCTTACGCTGCGGCGCAACATCGCTGTGTCCCACCACGTCCTGCGGCAGGATGTTATAGCGCTTTACGATATCGCGGGTCAGCGGCATCAGAGCACCAATTTGTTGGGGAGTAAACGGATACCAGATCAGCCCGCCTGCAGTGCGCTTATATCCCTGATTCTCCAGCTCAATCCCAATGGAAGTATCGTTTATCCGGGTCGCACCGCGCCAGAAGCTGATCCCGGCATGCCAGGCGAGCTGAGTTTCCGGTACCAGCCGCAGCACCGTTGGCTGATTTCCCAGCTGATGCGGCCTGGCCGGGATCAGATAATGCGCGCTGACATTGCGATCGGTCAGGGTTGCCAGCGAACTGGGAAAATCTTCGGCGGTATAATGGATCACCAGAACCTTGACCCGAGGGCGTGCGCCCCATGCGGGGTGGCGCGTGTCTACCACGTAACCCTCATGTTTTTCCAGCCCGGGCGGTGCACAGGCGCTGAGCAGCATCGCCGCTGCCAGAGCGAACAGCAAACGCATCAGCTGCGGGTTTTAACAGCGGTGCCGCTGACGCTGACCATCAGCATGCTGCTGTCTTTACCGACCGTTTCATAATCGATATCAATGCCGACTACCGCATCAGCGCCAAGCGCCTTAGCCTGTTCTTCCAGCTCGGCAAAAGCAATCTGCCGGGCTTTTCGCAGCTCTTTTTCATAGGCGCCTGAGCGGCCACCAACGATGTCGCGAATGCCGGCAAAAAAGTCACGGAAGATGTTGGCGCCCAGGATCGCCTCACCGGTCACCACACCGCAATATTCTGCGATCGGCTGGCCTTCGAGGGTGGGAGTGGTTGAAAACTGCATCGTTTTTTCTCCTTTAACAGTTCTTTCCAGGTGTAGCCCTTGCGGTGAAGCAGAGCGGCTATACTTTATGCTAAAAAACGCCATCCAGAAACAATAAGGAAATCAAGATGAAATACCAAGCGATTGCTGCACTGGCTCCGCTGGCGCTGCTGCTGAGCGCCTGTACCACAGTTCAACCCGCATATAAGGACATCGGTACCCGCATGGGCCCGTGTGTGGATGGCGGCCCGGATTCTGTTGCGCAGCAGTTCTACGATATGCGCATTGAAAATCCTACCCAGGGCCTGCCTGGCGCTCAGCAGCTGGCAAAATATCGCCCGTATCTTAGCGACAAACTCTACCAGACCCTGCTGAAAGCCAACAGCGAACAGGATAAAGAAGCAGCACTGGCGCAGGGTGACCTGTTCTCCAGCCTGCCTGCCGGACCGACTTCAGCCAGCGTGGCTGACTCTTCAACTATCCCGAATACCGACGCGCACAATATCCCGCTGCGGGTGAAGCTGACCCGCGACGGTAGCACACCGGTGAAATGGCAGGATGAAGTGCTGATGGTACGTGAAGGCACCTGCTGGGCCGTGGACGATGTCCGCTACCTGGGACAGAATCCCCATATCGATGGCGGCTCCCTCAGCCAGCGTCTGTTGAAATAAACCTCCGGTTCGTGTCCTTTTTGAATGAGGGCGCGAACCCGAATTCTGCCCCAAACCCTGCTGCTATTTAGCTCACCCCGCACGATAATGTGCTAGCCTTTAACTTTTAATCCATGCATTCGCGAATTTTCAAAGCGATGATTGCATAACTATGCCGTCAACGTTAAAATTTGCAGCACTAATTACTATTCATTTTTTGCGCATGAGTATTCAACTTAACGGTATTAACTGCTTTTACGGTGCCCACCAGGCGCTGTTCGATATTCAACTGGCGTGCCCCGAAGGCGAGACGCTGGTTCTGCTGGGTCCAAGCGGTGCCGGTAAGAGCTCCCTCCTGCGCGTGCTGAACCTGCTGGAGATGCCGCGCTCCGGCACGTTGGGTATCGCCGGCCACCATTTTGACTTCAGCAAAAGCCCTTCCGATGCAGCAATCCGCGAACTGCGGCAGAATGTCGGCATGGTCTTTCAACAATACAATCTCTGGCCGCATCTCACGGTGACACAGAACCTGATCGAAGCGCCCTGCCGCGTGCTGGGTCTGAGCAAAGATCTGGCCCATGCCCGCGCCGACAAATTGCTGGAGCGCCTGCGACTGACCAAATTTGCCGACCGCTTCCCACTGCATCTTTCCGGTGGTCAGCAACAGCGGGTGGCCATTGCCCGGGCACTGATGATGGAGCCTGCGGTCCTGCTTTTCGATGAGCCGACCGCCGCACTGGATCCGGAGATTACCGCCCAGATTGTGTCAATTATTCAGGAACTCTCCCAGACCAATATCACCCAGGTAATCGTAACCCACGAAGTGGAAGTGGCGCGCAAAACCGCCAGCCGCGTGGTGTATATGGAAAATGGCTACGTGGTCGAACAGGGCGATGCCAGCCGCTTTACACAGCCGCAAACCGAAGCGTTTGCCCATTATTTATCGCACTGATGCAGGACATAATGATGAAAAAAGTCGTACTCACCGCGCTGTTAGCCGGCCTAAGCCTGAGCGCAAGCGCCGCACAGACCATCCGTTTTGCTACTGAAGCCTCATATCCTCCGTTTGAGTTTGTTGACTCTGACAATAAGATCCAGGGCTTCGATGTGGACCTGGCTAACGCGCTGTGCCGCGAGATGAACACTACCTGCTCCTTCACTAATCAGGCATTCGACAGCCTGATCCCCAGCCTGAAGTTCCGACGTTTTGATGCGGTGATGGCCGGTATGGACATCACGACAGAGCGTGAAAAACAGGTGCTGTTTACTAAAGCCTACTACGACAACTCCGCGTTGTTCATTGCCCAGAAAGGCAAAGTCGCTTCCGTTGACGCGCTGAAAGGCAAACGTGTTGGCGTGCAGAACGGCACCACACACCAGAAATACCTGACTGAAAAAATGGCTGGTGTCAGTACAGTGCCTTACGACAGCTATCAGAATGCCATCCTCGACCTGAAAAATGGCCGTATCGATGCCGTGTTCGGTGATACTGCCGTGGTTAACGAGTGGCTGAAACAGAACTCTAACCTGGCTCCGGTCGGTGAGAAAGTGACTGATAAAGCCTACTTCGGCACCGGTCTGGGCATCGCGGTTCGCCAGGGCAACAGCGAGCTGCAGGGCCAGTTCAACGCTGCGCTGGACAAAGTGAAGGCAGATGGCACTTACAAAACCATCTACAGCAAATGGTTCCAGCAGTAATTTCTGAATGAGCGAACTTTATCCTCTTGCAAGCGCCGCCGGGATGACCGTCGGCCTTGCCGTCTCTGCGCTGGTCGTGGGCCTGATCCTGGCAATGATTTTTGCCGTCTGGGAATCAGCCCGATGGCGGCCTGTCGCCTGGATCGGTACCGGTCTGGTGACGCTGTTTCGCGGCCTGCCGGAGATTCTGGTGGTGCTGTTTGTCTACTTCGGCGCTTCGCAGCTGCTGCTGACGCTTTCCGATGGTTTCACCATTAATCTGGGCCTGGTGAAAATCCCGGTACAGATGACCATCGAGAATTTCGACGTCAGCCCGTTTCTCTGTGGCGTGATCGCGTTGTCTGTTCTCTACTCTTCATACGCTTCGCAAACGCTGCGCGGCGCGCTGAAAGCAGTGCCGGTTGGTCAGTGGGAATCTGGCCAGGCGCTGGGAATGAAGACGACGGCGATTTTCTTCCGCCTGATCCTGCCACAGATGTGGCGTCACGCATTGCCGGGCCTGGGCAACCAGTGGCTGGTGTTGCTGAAAGATACCGCGCTGGTGTCGTTGATCAGCGTTAATGACATCATGCTGCAGACCAAAAGCATTGCCTCCCGCACGCAGGAGCCTTTTACCTGGTACATGATCGCCGCGGCGATGTACCTGGTGATCACCCTGCTGAGCCAGCAGATCCTCAAGCGGATTGATGCCCATACCACGCGGTTTGAGCGGGGGAATAACTGATGCTGAGCTATTTACCCGAGCTGCTGAAAGGGCTGCATACCAGCCTGACGCTGACTGTTGCATCACTGATGCTGGCGCTACTGCTCTCACTGCTGTTTACCGTGATCCTCTCCCTGAAGGTTCCGGTGCTGAACCCGATCGTGCGTGGCTATATCACGCTGTTTACCGGCACTCCGCTGCTGGTGCAGATCTTTCTGATCTACTACGGCCCGGGGCAGTTCCCGTCGATTCAGTCGATCCCGTGGCTGTGGCATTTTCTCTCGCAGCCCTGGCTGTGTGCGCTACTGGCGCTGTCGCTGAACAGTGCAGCTTATACCACTCAGCTGTTTTACGGTGCCGTGCGGGCCATCCCTTCCGGTCAGTGGCAGTCCTGTGCCGCTCTGGGGATGAACCGTAAAGATACTCTGCGCATCCTGCTGCCCTATGCTTTTAAACGTGCCCTCTCCTCTTATTCCAACGAGGTGGTGCTGGTGTTTAAAAGTACCTCCCTGGCTTACACCATCACGCTGATGGAAGTGATGGGACACGGACAGTTGCTGTACGGTCGGACCTATGACGTGACGGTATTTGCGGCCGCAGGCCTGATTTATCTGTGCGTCAATGGACTGTTGACCCTGATGATGCGTCTGATTGAGCGCCGTGCGCTGGCCTTCGAACACCGTAATTGATCGTACCGGTGGTGGTCAGCACCACCGGTATCTCCTGGAAACAGCCCTTCTTTGCAGGTTAATCAGCGGATAGCCCGTTATCGCCGACTGGCATAATAGCCGGGTATTTTGACCGCAAGGACGGTAAGTGATGCACAAGTTTGTCCTGACCCTTTTGCTTGCCAGCCTCAGCTTTAACTCGCTGGCCAACGGCCCCCTTCGTTTCGCCTTTTCGGCAACCAATCCGCCCTTTGAGTCTCTTGACAGTGACGGGCAACTGGTGGGGTTTGATATCGACCTGGCAAAAGCCCTGTGCGAGCGAATGAAAACCCAGTGTATCTTCACTAATAACGCTTTTGATCGCCTGCTGCCTTCGCTTAAATTTCACCGCTATGACGTGGTCATCTCCGGGATGGACATCACCGCTGAGCGGCAAAAACAGGTGGATTTCACCCAGCCCTATTACGCTAACTCTGGCACCATCGTCGCCGTGAAGGGGCGCTACAGCAATTTTGAGCAGCTAAAAGGCAAACGTATAGGCGTGGGTGGCGAGACCACCCAGCAGGCTTATCTTCAATCGGCATGGCCGGACATTATTGCCGTGACCTATGACAACTACCAGAATGCGCTGCTGGATATACATAACGACAGGCTGGAAGGCATCTTCAGCGATACGCCAGCGGTACATGAATTGCTGAAATCCAATCCCCAGCTGGCCCGGGTCGGCGAGCCAGTGACGGACAGTCGTTATTTCGGCTCCGGACTGGGGATCGCCGTGAGAAAAGGCAATCAGGATCTGCTCAGCCAGCTGGACGAAGCCCTGCAGGGCATCAAGGATGATGGCACCCTGCGTAAGCTGAGCCTGCGCTGGCTTGGCAGTGAAAAATAGCGTTGCTCAGCGCCGCTTCAGCAGCGTCAGTACTTCGCTGTGGGCAGTGTGCGGGAACATATCAAACATCTGCACTTTTTCCACCAAATAATCAGCCATTAACGCAATATCACTGGCCATCGTCTGCGCATTACAGCTGGAATAGAGGATCCACTTTGGTGCCATCGCGCTGAGAGAGTTGCAGAGCTGCACGCCAATTCCGCGTCGCGGAGGATTCACCAGCACCAGATCCGGCACCTCCCCTTCACCAGTGGCAAACGCCGTCGAATCCAGCGCGGCAAAACTGATGTTTTCCAGGCCCATTGCCGCTGCCGAGCGTTTCGCACAGGTAATAGCTTCCGCACTGATCTCAATACCGGCCAGGCTCATCTCTTTTGTTGAGCAGTGCAGGCCAAAACCGCCCACCCCACAAAAAAGATCCCACATACTGCCGACGGCCAGCTCGCTGACCCACTGGCGGGCAGTGCCATACAGCGAGGCTGCCACTTGCGGATTTGTCTGGAAGAAACTCTGCGGGCGGATCCACAGCGGCACATCGTTTAGCTGGTCGGCCAGCGCCTGATTCTCTGTCAGTGGGATCTCTTCTTCTCCTTCCAGAATGGCCATATGCACCGGCTGGATATTGGCAGAGATAACGCTCAGCTGCGGCAACTGCTGCTGCAGGGCTGGCAGCGCATGCTCCAGCTGCGCCAGCTTCTCTTTTGAGCGCAATACAAAGCGCAGCATCAGCTCGCCGCTGTGTGAGCTTTCAGTGAGCAGGATAAACTTCAACTCGCCTCGTTTACGCGCGACGTTATACGGCGTCAGCCCAGCCTGGGCAATAAACGGCTTCAGTCTTGCAAAGACTTCGGAAAAACTCTGCGGATAGAGCGGGCAGTCACAAAGATCAACCGGATGACCATCACGATGCATGATACCCAGCACCGGTCGCTCCACGCTGCCGCTGACCACCATTTTGGCCTTATTACGAAACATCTGCTCAGCGGAAATCACCGGCGCCAGCCACTGTCCCACAGGCTGCTCAGCCAGCAACTGACGAAGCCGTTCCTGCTTGGTTTCAAGCTGACGTGGATAAGGGATCTCCAGCCACTGGCAGGAGCGGCAGCGGTCGGCATCGTAAAGGGCGCAGTGCATGATAAATCAGTTAATCCGGATTAAAAAAGCGGGCGGGGATTGTATCACTGTACGTTTAGCGATGCCGAAAAAATTCCCGACTGCTGGCAGGGACAAACAGCAGCAGCATGATCAGCAGATCCGGCAGCTTGAGGGAAATAAGTAAAGGAAGAATACGGCCATCGCTTCCGCCGCTGATATTAAACAGCTCAGGGTAGACCCATCCCATTGAGGCCATAAACAGATAGAACATCACCACTGCCTGCGCCAGAGCGTAACCCAAGCGTCCCCAACGGCGGCCACGCATCACCGCAATGGCACAACGCAACTGGGCAAAAAACAGCAGCTGGCTGGCAATAAAGATCAGAGTGGAATCCCAGGCCTGGGCGCTGCGATGGACAAAACTCATCAGCTCATTCAGCCCCAGCTCATGCATCTGCAGGCCAACACCGAGACAGCGGATGGCGATAATGCCAATCCCGGCCACCAGCACCGGCACGGGGATAACCGATGGTGATGACAGAACCGCTTTACCTTCTCTCAGCACTTCTGACATGGTTTTTCTCCTGCTGATGCACCTGGGTTCCCGACATCATGAAATAACCGCCAACTATTTTTAGCGCAATTGAAGGAATATATCCACTCTCCGGGATATTTCTCTGCGGAACAGTTTGACAGGTATTATAAAAAACGTCGAATCCCGGTATTTATTCTTTAAATGGCGGCAGGATGTTCCTCCCACTCCTCTATTTCCAGACGATGTTACATTTAACGTCATAATTTACTTCCGGACAGGGCAAGGCCTGTGTGATTATCGGAAGGCTAACCCCTGATAATGGCTGAATGGAGAGCTTAACGTGTTAAAAGTTTTGGAACATTACGCTTATCTGCATGAGATCCCGGAGCTGGGGTTTCAGGAGTTTAAAACCTCGGCCTATATCAGCCAGCAGCTGAAAACCGCCGGTTATCAGGTTCAGGATAATTTTAATGCCACCACCGGTATTGTGGCCGTGCTGGACAGCGGCGTGCCGGGTCCCACTCTGGCGTTGCGCGCAGATATGGATGCACTTGGCCACGTCATTAATGGCGAACATTGCGCACGCCATACCTGCGGTCATGATGGACACTCTTCAGTAGTGCTGGCCGCCGCTCAGGAACTGATAGCAGAAGGCGCAGTGAAGAAAGGCCGCCTGAAAGTCATTTTCCAGCCTGCGGAAGAGTTGGGCACCGGTGCGCTGGCGATGATTGCTGGCGGAGCTGTTGACGATGTCGATATGATCCTTGGTTTCCACGTCCGTCCGGCCGAAGAGTGCGCCGTCGGAACCGCCATCCCTGCCGTTTACTACTCGGCCTGCGTAACCATTGAGGCTACCGTGCGCGGTCAGACCGCACATGGCGCACGTCCTCATCTGGGCATTAACGCGCTGGATGCTGCCAGCAGCGCGGTTCAGGCCGTCAATGCCGTGCATATGGCCCCGGGTAACAGCTGGAGTGCGAAAGCGACCCGTTTTCTCTGTGACGCCGGGGTGACCAACTCGATCCCTGATGAAGCCCGCGTGGTATTCGATCTGCGCACGGCAGAGAATGAGGATATGGAAGTGCTGCAGGCCAGAGTGGAACGGGCGATCCAGCACAGCGTGGCGGCCTACGGCGCAACGGCTGAAATCATGGTGCTGAAATCGATGCCAGCAGCAGAAATTGATGACGAGATGACCACACTGATCTCAGAGTCGATTAAAGAAGTGCTGGGAGAAGAGGCAGTAATGCCGGTTCGCTCCACGCCTGGCAGCGAAGATTTCTTCCACTATGCGGTACAGCGTCCGCAGGTGAAATCCGGCTTCTGGGGACTGGGAACCGGACTGGTGCCGGGCCTGCATCACCCGGATATGCACTTCGACCTGAACTCGCTGCCAGTGGGCATTAAGATCTTTAAGGCCTGCGTGCTGAAAGTGCTGGGGTGAGTAGCTTTATAGATAGGTGAGCGCAGGAGGGAATAACCGGAACACGGACACGCCGTAAATACTTCTCTGTAGGCTTGATTCGGGCATCCGTGCGCTCAACAGTCCGCTTATCCGGTTATCCCCTCCAGCCAAAAGCAATGGCGTCGCTGCGAAGAGGTGTCGTTTTCCGGTTTATCTTTCAACTCACCAACAACACTGAAGTTTGCGGGCGACGGTGAAGTGGGCCTCAGCCGGGTGTTTGTCGCAGGGACGCGGCATTCAAGCCCCCATGGACGGGTTTACGGCGTCCCGGATGAGGCTCACTTTACCGACGCCGGACATCAGCGCCGGTTTTGACCTTGTCGTTGCCAGAACCAGTCTTGACCTTGTTGGTGCCAAAGCTGGCGTTGACCTCAGTGCCCGCTCCGTGCCTTCTGAATATCCCGCAGCCGCTGTTTCTCTTCATGAGCCATAAACCGCCAGGCGATAAACCCGACAATCCCGACCACGAACAGGATCAGCGAGGCCAGCGCGTTAATCTCCGGATTCACCCCACGGCGCACGGTTGCAAAGATCTGCATCGGCAGCGTGGTGGCTCCAGGCCCGGTCACAAAGCTGGAAATTACCAGATCGTCCAGCGACAGCGTAAAGGCCAGCAGCCAGCCGGTGACGATAGCCGGAGCAATCATCGGCACGGTGATCACAAAGAACACCTTCAGCGGCGTTGCACCTAAATCCATTGCGGCTTCTTCAATCGAGCGGTCCAGTTCGTGCAGCCTGGAGTTAATCACCACCGCGACATACGCCGTACAGAAAGTCACGTGTGCCAGCCAGATGGTTAACATGCCACGATCGGCAGGCCAGCCAAAAGCATTGCCCATCGCCACAAACAGCAGCAGCAGTGACAGCCCGGTGATCACATCCGGCATCACCAGCGGTGCAGTCAGCATAAAAGCAAAGCCGGTTGACCCTTTGAAACGGCCAAAACGCACGATCACCACTGCGGCAATAGTGCCGAGGATCGAGGCAGCGGTAGCCGCCAGCGCCGCAATACTCAGGCTGAGCGTCACTGCGCCGATCATCGCATCATCGTGGAACAGCACGTTATACCAGTGCAGTGAGAAACTCTCCCATGCCGCCAGCTGTGACGAGTTAAAGGAGTAAATCACCAGCAGCACCATCGGCGCATACAGGAAGAAAAAGCACACCACCAGAATAGCGATACGCCACGGCGAGCGGATTGTCGGTAACGTGGTCATTCCTTCTCCCCCATCTCTTTATTCTGATGCTTGTGGAACCAGATAATTGGCAGGATCAGGATCAGCAGGATAATGACCGCCAGCGCCGATGCCACCGGCCAGTCACGATTATTAAAGAACTCCTGCCACAGCACACGGCCAATCATAATACTGTCCGGGCCTCCCAGCAGTTCAGGAATAACGTACTCACCGACCGCCGGAATAAATACCAGCATCGATCCGGCAATAATCCCACCTTTGGTCAATGGCACAATCACGCTGAAGAACGTTTTCAGCGGCCTTGCGCCCAGATCCAGCGAGGCTTCCACCAGGGAATAATCAATACGTGTCAGCGCGGTATAAATTGGCAGCACCATAAACGGCAGATAGCAGTACACAATGCCGATATACACCGCGAGATTGGTATAGAGGATTGTCAGCGGATGGTCGATGATGCCGGTCCACATCAGAAACCGGTTTAACACCCCGTTATCGTTCAGGATCCCCATCCAGGCATAGACGCGCACCAGAAACGAGGTCCACGAAGGGAGGATAACCAGCAGTAGCAGGATATTGCGGGTGGAAGGTGAACTGTGCGCCACCGCCCACGCCAGCGGATAACCAATCAGCAGACAGATTACCGTGGAGACTGCCGCGACCTGTAACGAATGCAGATAGGCATCCACATAAAGTGGATCGTCCGTGAGCGTAAGATAGTTACCGAGATTCACTACCATCGTCAGCTGACCGTCAGCCCAGCTGAGCAGATCGGTATACGGCGGGATAGCACGGGCAATATCAGCAAAGCTGATTTTCAGCACGATCAGGAACGGCAGCAGGAACAGCAGGACCAGCCAGAGATAAGGTAAAGCGATGACCAGTTTACGGCCATGCTTCATCTTCAGGCGGCCCGGCAAAGAGGACACCGGTGCCGGAGTGCGGCCTGGTGGTTCAGTGGTATTTGAAGAATGCTGGCTCATAATCCCCCCCGCTACACCGTCAGTACCACACAGCTGTCCGCGTCCCAGCAGAGACGCACTTCGTCTCCCCAGGTCGGCGCGCCTTTGCGGAAGCGATGGGCGTTCTGCAACTGGGCGCTGATCATCTGGCCGCTGCGCAGACGCACATGATATATCGACAGGTCGCCGAGATAGGCAATGTGCACCACTTCCCCGACGGCAAAGTTACAGCCATCAGCAGGAACCTCTTCACACAGCATCACTTTTTCCGGGCGCAGCGCCACATGAACCGGCACGCCGTCGGTCACCGAAGCATCGGAATCCACCTTCAGCGGGTGGATCAGCCCCGGACTGTCGATAATCAGGCCGTCAGCCTGACGTTCACGCAGCAGGCCTTCGAACAGATTTACCGAGCCGATAAACTCCGCGCTGTAGCGCGTGGTCGGATGCTCGTAAATCTCCTCCGGCTCACCAATCTGCACAAACTTGCCGCGGTTCATAATCGCAATGCGCCCGGCCATGGTCATCGCCTCTTCCTGGTCATGGGTGACCATCACACAGGTCGCGCCCACACGCTCAAGGATATCGACCACTTCCAGCTGCATCCGATCGCGCAGCTTTTTATCCAGCGCACCCATTGGCTCATCCAGCAGCAACAGTTTTGGCCGTTTCGCCAGGCTGCGGGCCAGTGCCACTCGCTGACGCTGACCGCCGGAAAGCTGATGCGGTTTACGTTTGGCGTACTCCTGCATGTGCACCAGGGTCAGCATCTCAGCGACGCGGCTGGCAATTTCACCTTTTGGCAGGCGATCCTGCTTCAGGCCAAACGCGATATTCTGTTCAACCGTCATGTGTGGGAACAGCGCGTAGGATTGAAACATCATATTGATCGGTCGCTGATAAGGCGGCACATGGGACAGATCCTGGCCATCGAGCATAATCTGTCCGGATGTCGGGGATTCAAAACCCGCCAGCATCCTCAGCAAAGTAGACTTGCCGCAGCCGGAGGCACCCAGCAGCGCAAAAATCTCGCCTTTGTAGATGGTCAGGTTGACATCATCAACCGCATGTTGTCCGTCAAAAGACTTGGTCAGATTGCGGATTTCCAGCAGCGGCGTTAACGCCTTGCCCGCTTTTTGCTGCGGACGGGGGATCGCGTCGTTCACTTCCATAACTCTCCGGGCCCTGCCGTAAAAAACAAAACAGAGGCCAGGCAGGCACCTCTGTTATTCAGTGAAGAAAGAGTCAGCCTCTGTTAATTACTTACCACTCTTAACTTTAGTCCATGCACGGGTGCGCACACGATCGAGTTTCGGATCCTGGACTTTCAGCACGAACAGTTTCGCCATGGTTTCCGGGGTTGGGAAGATGCCCGGATTGTTACGAATGTCAGCATTAATCAGTGGTACAGAAGCCTTGTTGCCATTGGCATAGAACATCTTGTTTGAGATGTCGGCAATGACTTTTGGCTCCATCAGATAGTTCAGGAACTGATAGGCCTCATCGACGTTTTTGGCATCTTTAGGAATAGCCAGCATATCGAAGAACGCCAGCGCGCCCTCTTTAGGAATACTGTAGGCAAGGTGCACGCCATTTTTTGCTTCAATCGCGCGGTTCTTAGCCTGCAGCACGTCTCCTGCCCAGCCGATAGCCACGCAGGTGTTGCCGTTAGCCAGATCGTTAATGTACTGGGAAGAGTGGAAATAGCGGATGCTCGGACGCAGCTTCAGCAGCAGGTCGGTTGCCGCACCGGAGTAATCTTTCGGATCGCTACTGTTAGGATCTTTGCCCAGGTAGTTAAGCACGGTAGCAAAAATCTCTTCCGGCGCATCGAGGAAGGAAACGCCGCAGCTCTTCAGCTTTTCGAGGTTCTCCGGTTTCAGCACCAGATCCCAGCTGTCGACCGGCGCATCTTTACCCAGTACCGCTTTGACCTTATCGACGTTATAGCCAATACCGGTGGTCGCCCACAGATACGGAATGGCGTATTTATTGCCCGGATCGTGCTGGTCCAGCTTTTTCAGCAGGTCTGGATCGAGGTTTTTGTAGTTAGGCAGCTTGCTCTTGTCCAGAGGCTGGAACACGCCGGACTGAAGCTGGCGGGCGAGGAAGCTGGAAGAAGGCACCACGACATCGTAACCGGTGCTCCCCGCCATCAGTTTGCCTTCCAGCACTTCGTTTGAGTCGAAGACGTCATACACCACTTTGATACCGGTCTGCTTTTCAAAATTCGGCACGGTATCCGGGGAAATATAATCTGACCAGTTATAGACGTGCAGCGTCTTATCAGCAGCCACCGATCCCGCGGAAACCGCCATCAGTACACCGGCCACCACACCTGACAACCATTTTTTACGTTGGTTGAACATGTTTTTCCTTCCTCCAGAAAAAGATAATCACGGCTCGTTATGACAGCGGGCCTGCAAAGGCCATTAGAATGAATGATTATTCACCCTGCTGTTAAATAGAAAAAACCTATACCTGTAGCGACGTTGCACGCGAAACGCAGCTTCGCAAGAATAGCCCCACTCTAAGATCCAGGCCAGACCCAGGCGTAAAAAACGCCTTTTATCGATTTTTAATGCATTTTTCCTCTATGTGATAGGCCAAACGCGGCACAAACGACGAGGAAAATCGGGCATTTGCCGCTTAAATGCAGCATAAAAAATGGCACTGGTGGCCTGAAGTCTGCCGAAAATAGCAGCAACTAAGGTTAACAGGAGAAATATGCACCAGACAGGAAGTTCAAAGGGGCCAATCGTGGATCGCCCCGGGCGGTTCAGAGAGAGGAATTAATGCAGCATGGAGTGGGAGGAGATGAACTCACCGCGTTCCTCTTCGTCTTCGTTCATCATCAGCAGATGGTTGGCAAAGGCTTCCATCACCACCATGGAGATCTGTTCTTCGCTCTGCTTCATAAAGTGCACGAACTGACCGTAAGTCAGCCCGGCCGTAACGCAAAGCGACTGACAGACAATCAGCTTGGGCAGGTTGTCATCCTGAATATCCACGAAGGCTTTTACCGTCAGCGAGCTGGCATTGATCTGTGACAGATCGCCAACCAGCGGGATCAGCGCCGTGGGCTTTACTTCGGCGAGTGCGGAAAACAATATGACGTTGTCCACCAGATCGAGCTTGGCATCGAACACGCCGTCAAAATTTTGCATATGCGGCAGGTGAAGCGCCTGACAGGAGTCACACTCAAACCAGGTAATACTTTGCTGATCCAGCCAACGACGAATGACGTCGATATCCGGAACGACGAGTGAATCCATGTGATTTGTCTCATACTGCCTTAAAATTGCGCCCTAGCTTACGGAAAAAAGCCCCGGAACACCACGATTGCGACAGAAATATGACGTCATCCGCCGGTTTTCAGACAGAAACCAGGTCGCGCCTGTTCTTCAATCCAGGCGATCATCATCGCTGCAATATCCAAACCCGTGGTCTTTTCAATGCCTTCCAGCCCTGGCGAGGCATTAACCTCCATAACCAGTGGTCCACGGCTGGCGCGTAAAATATCCACCCCGGCCACGTCCAGGCCCAGCGTCGCGGCGGCGTCGATCGCCATTTCCCGCTCACGGCAGGTGATTTCCACGCTGCGCGCCGTGCCGCCACGATGAAGGTTGGAACGGAAGTCCCCTTCCTTCGCCTCTCGTTCAATTGCAGCAACCACTTCGCCGCCAATCACCAGACAACGGATATCCCGGCCGTGGGCTTCCTTGATAAACTCCTGCACCAGAATATGGGCGTTCAGTCCCCGGAAGGCGTCGATCACGCTTTCGGCCGCCTGACGTGTTTCCGCCAGCACCACTCCAATCCCCTGCGTGCCCTCAACCAGCTTTACCACCAGCGGCGCTCCACCCACCATCTCAATCAGATCGCTGGTGTCATCCGGTGAATGGGCAAAACCGGTAACCGGCATATCAATCCCCTGCCGCGCCAGCAGCTGCAGCGAACGCAACTTATCCCGCGCGCGGGTTATCGCCACCGACTCGTTCAACGGGTAGCTGCCGCATACCTCAAACTGGCGTAGCACCGCTGTGCCATAAAAGGTAATGGCCGAGCCGATACGCGGGATCACCGCGTCGAAATAGTCCAGCTGCTTGCCGCGGTAGTGGATTGCGGAAGAACCCGGATTGATATTCATGTAGCAGGAAAGCGGGTCAATCACTTCCACGCTGTGGCCGCGCTTTCGGGCGGCCTCCAGCAGTCTTTTGCACGAATAGAGTGAACCGTCTCGGGAAAGAATCGCAATTTTCACCAGATGCCTCCGGGGGATCTTAACGTGTTGCCCAACCCTGCTTGTGCAGATAATCCAGCATAAATGGCCGGCTTTCTTTAATAATGGTTTTCTGGATGTGCTGGCTCCAGCTTTCGCGCCGCGGGTTGCTTTCACGGGTCAGATAGTACTCTTCCTGCTGGCTGTCATAAGCGGCCAGCACTTCAGGGTCGATCGGCTGATAGCGGTTTTCATGCACCAGCATTTGTGCTGGCATACGCGGCTTGTGCTGCGGTTTCTGATCGGGCCAGCCCAGGCAAAGGCCAAACAGCGGCAGGACAAATTTCGGCAGCCCCAGCATCCCGGTCACTTCAGCGATGCTGTTACGGATACCGCCGATAAACACGCCGCCGAGGCCAAGAGACTCTGCGGCAATCATCGCATTCTGCCCCATCAGTGCGGTATCCACGCAGCCCAGCAGCAGCTGTTCGGCCAGCCCCAGCTGCGCTTCCGGACAGATTTGCAGGTGACGATTAAAATCGGCACAGAACACCCAGAACTCGGCCGCCTGGCCGACATAACGCTGGCCGCCGGTCAGGGTAACCAGCTTTTCACGCAGTTCACGATCGGTAATCCTGATCACAGATGAACACTGCAGGAAGCTGGAGCTGGATGCCGACTGGGCAGCGGCCAGAATGGCCTGCCGCCCGGCGTCGCTGATGGGCTGGTCAGTAAAGGCCCGGATAGAGCGGTGAGAGCAAAGTAGCTCAATGGTCGGCGTCATGCTTTTCTCCTGGAGAATGAGCGATAAAATGTTGCCGGCAAGGGTAGCACCAGATCAAGTGCGGGGTAAGAGAGGCCCCCTATAATTCCACCGGGGTATAGCCTGGACGAATCGGATCAACAGGTAATTCCTTCTTCCTTTTACCCAATGATGCGGGCATCATAAGCGCCAATTCAGATTATTTTGTGATTCAAATCACATAAATTTTTTGACCTTTGAGGAGAAACCTATGTTTGCAGTGATTTTTGGACGTCCTGGCTGTCCTTATTGTGTCCGTGCCAAAGAACTGGCCGAGAAGCTGACTGAAGAGCGTGATGACTTCAATTTCCGCTATGTGGATATTCACGCCGAAGGCATCACCAAGGCTGACCTGGAAAAAACCGTCGGCAAACCAGTAGAAACCGTGCCGCAGATTTTTCTCGATCAGAATCACATCGGTGGCTGTACTGATTTCGAAGCTTACGCGAAAGAGAATCTGGGGCTTTTCCAGTAAAATTCTTGCGGCTGGGAGCTTCCGGCAAAAAGAGGGTCGATATTGCTATCGACCCTCTTTTTTTATCTGCGTATTTTCACACCCATTACACCGTTCTTCCCTGCCGGGCCTCAGCCATGCGGATGCCAGAAAATGGTTCTCAGCAGCATCACGGCCAGAGCTCCGGATCCGCACCAGAAAATCGCGCTGGCATCAAAAGCCAGCTCCTGCAGCAGATCGTGTCCCCACATTGAGTACCAGCGCATAATCGCCAGGCAGATTGGCGTACCGAGCAGAGCACCCAACAGCGCCACCGTCAGCGGAGCCTCTTTCGAAGTCAGCGCAGCTACCGCTCCGGGAATGGTTAACATCAGCAAACCGGGACGCGCCTGCATTGTCGCGGCACCCTCGATGAACATGTCATAACGCACCGCCAGAAAGACAATGCAGTACAGGGCAAGACTGCTTATCAGGCTTGTCCAGGACATACCCTTAAACATCATAGGATCTTCTCTCGGTAATTGATGTAGTCCCCTGGTCAGACAAACTCCGGACCATTTTCCCCGATGGTAAAAACTAAATACCGTTACAATTGTTCACGGCTTTTACTGGCTGAAAAAGAATGAAGCGACTAAAATGGCGGCCGTTTTAACTGGCGCTGGGCTGTAATTCGCGGATAAACCTGAATGTTGCCGCTGCTCTGCTGGCAGTCAGGCAAATTTAGCGCAAAACGCCCTTTATTTCAACACGTTACTGGTAAACAAGAAGTTAAACCGTGAATATAAACGTCGCAGACTTGTTAAGTGGAAATGACATTCTGTTATTATTTGTCGTGCTGGCACTGGGACTATGTCTGGGTAAATTACGGCTGGGTTCTGTCCAACTGGGTAATTCCATTGGCGTTTTAGTCGTCTCTCTCCTGTTAGGCCAGCAGCATTTTAGTATTAATCCCAACGCTCTTAATTTGGGCTTCATGTTATTTATTTTTTGCGTAGGTGTTGAAGCAGGCCCCAACTTTTTTTCAATTTTCTTTCGTGACGGCAAAAATTATCTGATGCTGGCTTCGGTCATGGTCGGCAGCGCGGTCATTCTGGCGCTGGGGCTGGGTAAACTGTTTGGCTGGGACATCGGTCTGACCGCCGGGATGCTGGCCGGGTCAATGACCTCCACGCCGGTTCTGGTGGGGGCCGGAGATACGCTGCGACAAACTTATCCTGCAGGCAGTCTGCTAAATGCGGCTCAGTCTAACCTCAGTCTCGGCTATGCCCTGACCTACCTTGTCGGCCTGGTCAGTCTGATCTTTGGCGCCCGTTACTTGCCCAAGTTACAGCATCAGGATCTGCCTACCAGTGCGCAACAAATTGCCCGCGAGCGGGGACTGGATCCTGACAGCCAGCGCAAAGTCTACCTGCCGGTGATCCGCGCCTATCGTGTGGGCCCGGAACTGGTGGCATGGACTGACGGTAAAAACCTGCGTGAACTCGGTATATATCGCCAGACCGGCTGCTATATCGAGCGTATCCGCCGTAACGGTATCCTGGCGAACCCGGACGGCGACGCGGTGCTGCAGCAGGGGGATGAAATTTCGCTGGTGGGCTATCCGGATGCACATTCCCGCCTCGATCCAAGCTTCCGCAACGGCAAAGAAGTGTTCGACCGCGATCTGCTCGATATGCGAATTATCAATGAAGAGATCGTGGTTAAAAATAACAATGCGGTGAATAAAAGACTCAGTCAGCTTAAATTGACCGACCACGGATGTTTCCTTAATCGGGTGATCCGCAGCCAGATTGAAATGCCTATCGATGACAGCGTCATCCTTAATAAAGGCGATGTGTTACAAATTAGCGGCGAGGCACGCAGGGTTAAATCCGTTGCAGACCGAATCGGATTTATCTCAATTCACAGTCAGGTGACCGACCTTCTCGCCTTTTGTGCCTTTTTTATAATCGGACTGATGGTCGGAATGATCACTTTCCAGTTCAGCAGTTTTAACTTCAGTATTGGTAACGCGGCCGGATTATTATTTTCCGGCATTATGCTCGGCTTCCTGCGTGCCAACCACCCGACGTTTGGCTATATCCCACAGGGTGCGCTGACCATGGTTAAAGAGTTCGGGCTGATGGTATTTATGGCTGGCGTGGGACTCAGCGCCGGGAGCGGGCTGTCGCATGGACTGGGCGATACAGGGCTGCTGATGCTGATTGCGGGGCTGGTAGTCAGTTTGCTGCCGGTGGTGCTGTGCTTCCTGTTTGGGGCCTACGTGCTGAAAATGAATCGCGCGTTACTGTTCGGTGCCATTATGGGAGCGCGCACCTGTGCCCCGGCCATGGAAATTATCAGCGATACGGCGCGCAGTAATATCCCGGCTCTTGGCTATGCCGGCACCTATGCAATTGCTAACGTTTTGCTGACCTTAGCCGGTACGCTAATCGTCATAATCTGGCCAATGTTCGGCGGCTGAAAATAATTTAAAAATTTCTGAGAACTTTTATAACGGGGCGCAGTCTTAATTAGTGCCACTGCTTTTCTTTGAAATCCCCAAATTGTGGAGCCCGTTAATCGAATGATTAGCGGGTTTTTTTCTATCTGCACTCCCCCCTCTTAATGTTTCCTTAATCGCTTTTCAGCAACATGCTCAGCTGCATTCACCTTCATCCGGCCGTCATGAAAACATCATCAAGTCTTAACGAAAGCTCAATCACTGGTTCAACCAGGAACAATGCTATTTATCTTCTTCCCCGACGCTTTTATCTTATCCAGCTGATATTGCTGGCTGTGACCGGTTTGGCCTTCACCTGGGTGTCCCGTAACGAGACGTGGGATTTTGCCCTGTCCCGGATGTGGTTTGACCCGGTTTCACAGCAGTTTCCCTGGAAGGAAAATTTCTGGCTGGACCTGATTAACCATCGCATAGCCAAAGATGCAGTGATTGCCATGGCGGTCATCGCGCCGGTGACAGGCGTAATCAGGCGGAATTGTCGCCTGGTGCTAGTTGCTTTACTGACCGACGTCGGCCCACTGGTCGTCGGCATCCTGAAGGCCACCAGCGCACACTCCTGTCCCTGGGACTTGATTGAGTTTGGTGGCAAAGCGGTGTCGTACCCGCTGTTTTCCGCCATTCCGCTGGACAGCGGTCCCGGGCGCTGCTTACCCGGAGGCCATGCATCCAGCGGCTTTGGCGTAATGGCGTTGTTTTTCTGGTTCTGTCCGCAGCGTCCCCGGCTGGCCTGGCTGTGCTTTTTCGCCGGTGCCGCGCTGGGTATGTTGATGGGTTATGACCAGATGATGCGCGGCGCGCATTTTCTTTCCCACAATTTATGGGCTGGCTGGTGGGTCTGGCTGAGCCAATGTTTTACTTTCGGATGCGTGTCGTATCTGCTGAACAAGACGAGGAAATAACCATGCTGGAAGAGTTGAACCGGATGCTGTTTCTCTGGGTCAATGCCACGCCTGAATCACCAGGCTGGCTGATTTCACTGGCAACCTTTATCGCACGGGATTTGATCGCCATCGTGCCCCTGCTGATCGTTGCACTGTGGTTATGGGGGCCTGGAAGCCAGCTCACCTCACAACGGGTGCTGGTGCTGAAAACCGGCATTGCCCTGATTTATGCGCTGGCCATTTCCTGGTGTATTGGCAATCTGTTCCCGCATCCGCGCCCTTTCGTCATCGGTCTGGGTCATCAGTTCCTGTCGCATGCGCCGGATGACTCCTACCCCAGCGACCACGGCACGGCTATCTTCACCTTCGCCATTGCTTTCCTCTGCTGGCATCGTGCCTGGTCAGGCGTGGTGCTGATGCTGGTCGGTACGGCGATCGCCTGGTCGCGCGTTTATCTTGGCGTTCACTGGCCGATGGATATGATCGGCGGACTGCTGGTTGGCATGCTCTCCTGCCTGTTTGCGCAGGTTGCATGGTATTTCTGTGGTCGTCGCTTATTGCAAAATATTTCGTCCGTGTACCGGTTATTGTTCGCCCTGCCAATCCGCAAAGGTTGGGTTCGTGATTAAATAGCTGTTGCGCATAGCCAGGGTGGATATGATTCCACCCTTTTTTATTTTTCAATTTCCGCCAGAATTATTGCGCAACATCATGGTAAAAAAAGGAAACAGCATTGATTCGTTGCGCAAATGGATAATTCGCAAACAACCTGACGCATAAGAATTACGCAACGTAATGATAATAAACAACTTAAATTTTAATTCCTGGTTGTTTTTTAACCTTGAGCGTGAAATTTATACAATGCGCTCCGATCACAATGCAGTTTAAATAACCATCATAAAGACGATATTCCAGAACATGAACCTGCATTAAAAAAAGATATAGCGTATAACTCTGATAATAATTTCATAACTGTGATTACGATCGCCAGAAAGCGCCGTTCTTCCACTTCCTTCTTCCCTGCCAGATGGTAGAGTGTCGCCGTCTGAAACAGAGCCCTAAATTAAATCACGCTGCGCGGCTGTATTCAGCCTGCGCCCGGCTTTATTTACTTTATTGTTTTCAATCCGGAGAAAGTCATGGAATCATCTGAAGCCGTTACGCTGACACAGGACGTTGTCGATTCAACCAGCTGGCGTAAAAGCGATACAATGTGGATGCTGGGCCTGTATGGCACGGCGATTGGGGCTGGCGTGCTGTTTTTACCGATCAATGCCGGTATCGGCGGACTGGTCCCACTGATTATTATGGCCCTGCTCGCCTTCCCGATGACCTTCTTTGCTCATCGTGGCCTGTGCCGCTTTGTGCTGTCCGGCCGTGAAGCAGGCGAAGATATCACCGGCGTAGTGGAAGAACATTTCGGTGCCGGTGCCGGTAAGCTGCTTACCCTGCTCTACTTCTTTGCTATCTATCCGATACTGCTGGTTTACAGTGTGGCAATCACCAATACAGTGGAAAGCTTCCTGACCCATCAGATGCATCTGCAGGCACCGCCGCGCGCCCTGCTGGCGCTGATCCTGATTGTCGGACTGATGACCATTGTTCGCTTCGGCAAAGAGATAATTGTCAAAACCATGAGCGTGCTGGTCTACCCATTCGTGCTGGTGCTGATGGCACTGGCGCTGTTCCTGATCCCGCACTGGAACAGCTCAATCTTTGAACATGCCAGCCTGAGCGGTTCCGGCAGTGGCTTATGGATGACGCTGTGGCTGGCGATCCCGGTAATGGTGTTCTCGTTTAACCACTCCCCGATTATCTCTGCTTTTGCCGTGGCAAAACGTCAGGAGTACGGCGACAGTGCAGAGCAAAAATGTTCACGCATTTTGCTGCGCAGCCATCTGATGATGGTGGTGACGGTGATGTTCTTCGTGTTCAGCTGTGTTCTCAGCCTGTCACCGGAGAATCTGGCGGAAGCGAAAGCACAGAATATTTCGATCCTCTCGTACCTTGCTAACCACTTTGACACGCCGCTGATGGCATGGATGGCACCGATTATTGCGATGGTCGCCATCACCAAATCGTTCCTCGGCCACTATCTTGGCGCGCGTGAAGGTTTTAATGGCCTGATCGTCAAGGCTATGGGAGAGAAAGGCAAAAAGCTGCCGGAAAGCAGGCTGAACGGCGTGACCGCCATCTTTATGCTGATCACCACCTGGCTGGTGGCAACGCTGAACCCGAGCATCCTGGGTATGATCGAAACGCTGGGCGGGCCGGTGATTGCGGTGCTGCTGTTCCTGATGCCGATGTATGCCATCAACAGGGTTCCGGCGATGCGTCAGTACAGCGGTAAAATCAGCAACGTCTTTGTGGTGCTGATCGGCCTGATTGCCATCTCCGCGATTACTTTCGACCTGTTCTGATCCCAAAGAAAAGGGGCTGAGTATCAACCCAGCCCCTGAAATCAGTTAAACAATATTGGCACTAAACGAGCACGACTCCGTCAGGAAAACCATTTCCCGAACCAGCCATTCATTTTCATCATCACGAAATCCCAGATGCGGCTGAAGAACCCGCCCTCGTTCACATCCTCCATCACCACTAGCGGCCGCTGTTCAATGGTTTTACCCTCCAGCTGGAAATCGATATTCCCTACCACCTGATTTTTTTTAAGTGGCGCGGTCAGCTGTGGCTGCGACAGCGTAAAGCTGGCCTTGAGATTTTTCATTTGTCCCTTTGGCAGCGTGACAGAAGCATCGTTAGCCACGCCAAGGTTGACCTCATTTTTATCGCCGTACCACACGCGCTGCGTTGAGAAAGGCTTATCGGCTTTAATCGGCGTCACCGTTTCATAAAAACGGAAGCCCCACGTCAGCAGTTTTTCACTCTCACGGAAGCGGATCGCATCCGTTGCCGCACCGAGCACCACTGAGATTAAGCGCTGATCGCCGTCGGTTGCTGAGGCCACCAGATTATTCCCTGCGCCATTGGTATGACCGGTTTTGATACCGTCCACGTGCAGGTTGCTGCTCCAGAGTAGCCGGTTACGGTTGTACTGTTTGATGCGGTTAAAGGTGAATTCTTTCTCTTTATGCAGCGCATACTCGGCTGGCACATCACGGATGAGCGCCTGACCGAGCAACGCCATATCACGAGCTGTACTGTACTGCCCCTCCGAATCCAGCCCATGCACCGTCTTGAAGTGGGTATTTTTCAGCCCAAGCGCCTGCACATAGTTATTCATCAGGCTGACAAACGAGTCCTGGCTACCGGCCACGTAATCGGCCAGTGCAATACTCGCGTCATTGCCCGACTGGATAACAATGCCTTTGTTCAGTTCAGAAACCGGAATACGGTCGCCAGGCTTGAGAAACATCAGCGATGAACCCTGCAGAATCGGGTTGCCGGTGGCCCATGCATCCTTACCGACCGTCACCATATCGTCATTGGTGATCTTCCCGGCTTTAATCGCCTGGCCGATCACATAGCTGGCCATCATTTTGGTCAGGCTGGCCGGGTCAAGGCGATCGTCAGCATTGGATTCAGTCAGGACTTTGCCACTGTTGTAATCCATCAGGATCCACGCTTTGGCATCAATCTGGGGTGGTGCGGGGGCGTTTTCAGCCCGGGCAGGAGAGACCACGTTCAGGAGCAGTGAAAGTGAGGCAGCCAGTGGAGCAAGACCGGCGGAAAGGCGAGTTTTCATCATGGCAAGACCCAAGTATCCATTTGAAAGATAAATATTTCTGGTGCTGGCGGGCACAGACCTACCTACGCTAACGCTTCTGAAGCTGAAAAAAAACAGCATTACCGTAAAGTTTTTTGAAGTTTATTAGATAAATCTGGGATATGCCGCCGCTGGCGGGCTTTTTTTGGCACTTCCGCGTCAGCTGTGCCAGGTGAAATTCCGATTTTTCGCAGAACAGTTAAGCCGGTCACAAAATTCCGCTAACCTGAATACAGGTTGCCAGAGGAGAACTAACGATGGATTTAGCCCTGTTCGATCTTGATGAGACGGTTATCTGTGAAGACAGCACCGGCCTTTGGTTACGCTGGCTGGTCTCCCAGGGATTTGCCCCGGAGGCGCTGATAGAGCAGGAGAGAGCGCTGATGACCCAGTACTACCGGGGGTCGCTGTCGATGGAAGAGTATATGAATACCACGCTGTCCCCGCTGGCAGGAATGGCGACGCTGACGGTAGCGGGCTGGATAAGACGTTTTATCCACCGCGACATCATGCCAAGAGTTTACCCCTCAGCCCGCGAAAGAATGGCCTGGCATCAGGCGCGCGGCGATACCATTATTCTGGTCTCTGCCAGCGGTGAACATCTGGTGACACCGATTGCTCTGCAACTGGGGGCCCATGCCGCGCTGGCAATTGGTGTGGAAATTGTCGATGACCGCTACAGTGGCCAGACCTATGGCACCATGACTTATAAAGAGGGCAAGGTCACGAGACTCAATGACTGGCTGTCGGTACAGGAGGATGTCCGGTTTAATCATACCTGGGCTTACAGTGATTCGATGAACGATTTACCGATGCTGGAACATGCCGACCACGCCCATGTTATTAACCCGAGTGAAAGCTTACACCAGTTAGCAAAACAGCGCGGCTGGGAAGTTTGCCGCTGGATGCGATAAGCGGGAGTATCGTTTTACCCTCATCTCAGTCCCTTCCCTCTACTCTCCCTCACGGGCACTTCTTTTAAAGTGCCCGTTTTTTTACATCATTTCAGTTTACTGACTTTAAGTTTCAAGTCATGAGGCCGCTTTTAATCATCAACGAGGCTTAATGAGTTATCAGAGATACGTTTTATCCTGACCCGAGGCATTACCTCTACACACACAGGTAAGTAATTAAAAGGAGAGAATTACCATGATGACCGTACGCACTTTATTAATTGGTTCGGTAGCCCTTATGCTCGCCATTTGCATAATGACAGTTTCAGTACTGCTTTAACTGAAACATTAGTTTTTCTTTAATCCTGATGACCAGTTATAAACATCTCGCTGAAATCAGCCTGTGTAAAACAGGCACTGTATAATTGCATGGGTGACTATCTTCAGTCAGAAGACTCAGTGAAAAATCGATATAAAACATAAAATTATTAAATAAATAAAAAACTTCACTGCACCAGTTAAGTTTTCCCTCCGGAGAGACGCTTTAAGAATACCAGCAGGAGTAAAAGCGCAATGCTTCCAGCACGACCAGAGAGGTCAGACTGACAGCATTGAAAGGATTTCTCTCTTTTGCAATCTGCACAATCTGAGGAGGATGCCACGGCATCTCTGTAAATCAGAAATTTTTTCAACTCATTTTTCAAAACAAGTAATTAAATGGAGAAAATTACTGTGCGTATTTCATTACTCGCTTCAGCCCTCGCGCTGGCTGTTGCCACAACTTCCTTTACTGCCTCAGCTGCTGATACGGCGACGATGGCAGTGACAGGCACTATTACCCCCACCACCTGCGATGTCGCGCTGAGTGCTTCCTCTGTGGATCTGGGGAATATCCCTGCCACCGAGCTCCTGACAAAAGCAAACGATTATACTCAGGACTATCAATCGTTATCAGTCAGCTGTGATGCCGCAAGCCAGATCGCACTGCAAACCACCGACGATCGTGCAGCAAGTGCATATACCAATGCCGACTTCCAGACTGTTTCTGCACTGACTTTGCCTGGCGTGGACCAAAATATTTTCGGTCTGGGAACGGATTCAGCTGATGGGAAAATCGGATCATTGCAGTTAGTGATTACCGCAGCCAACATTGACGGTACTGCCGCAACAGTGCTGGCTAGTGCGGATAAATCCAGCTGGACTTCTCAAGGCAATAGTTATTTGCTGGCTAAAAATGGCTATGTTGCACTGACCACTAATGCGGGCGGCACCACACCGGACAGCTTTACTAAAGCGACCCTGACTCTTTCTCCACGAATCTATCTGAAACAAGGTTCAGCCTACCCGGCTGGCGAAGAGGTCAAAATTAACGGTAGCGTCACCTTCTCTGTAGTGTATTTGTAAGCAGATCGTTGCAGTAATTTGAGGCTAACGTTCTCAAGATTAATTAACTTAATTTTATTTTCACAAATAACATAATACCAGGGAACCTGGCATTATTTCATTCTGCAGAAAAAGGACATAACTGACCAAATTAACCGATATAAATACACGCCATCAAAAAACAATACCGCATTTAACTTTTATTAATATGAGGTATGTAACGATAGCAGTCCGGGCAAGGAATCCGTTGATAAAAATCCGTAATGGAAGAGTCCATGAACAACCTGATGCTAAAAAAAATAGCCATCATGTTAATAAAAAGTAATTAAATGGAGAAAATTACTCATGCGTAAATTAGTTATTGCGTCGGCTATCGCATTAGCGACAAGTACATTAAGCCTTTCTGCTTTTTCAGCAGATACCGCCACGCTGGCAATTACCGGGACGATCACCCCTGCAACCTGTGATGTGTCACTGAGTAATACCTCTCTGAGCGCAGGAAATATAGCGGCATCGAGCCTGACCAACGATTTTAATCAATTCGAGCCAGGAAACAGTACCTTATCTGTTGCCTGCGACGCAGCCTCTGCAGTAGCGATACAGACTACTGATAACCGTTCGGCTTCAGCGATGACAAAAGCTGAGATAAGTTCGGAAATGAAGATAGATATAACGTCGATTACTGATGCGAATATTTTTGGTATTGGCAATGATTCTGCCGGTAAAAAGGTGGGGATGCTCGCTCTGGCAGTTGCCTCAGCCACGGCTGATGGCACAAGCAACAACAACCTGTTGAGCAGCAGCGACAAGAGCAGCTGGACAGCCAAAACGATTTCCCAGGCTACGCCAATACCACTGGAAAAAAACAGTTATTTCGCTTTAGCTGCCAGCAGCGGAGATACGGCCCCCACCAGCGTGACCAATGCCACATTTGAAATATCTTCGCTCCTGGTTTTAAAGAAAGCCGACCATTATCCAGGTGGTGAAAAAGTAGACATTGACGGCAATATCACCTTCTCGCTGGTGTATTTATAATCCTTCTGGCGAGAGGCGACAGCCCTTCGCTATTTTACGAGTAAGAAAATGACAACATTATCTAAACTCTTCTCTGCACTATTGCTTTTCCCGCTGCTGCTGAATACTGCGCAGGCCGCCGGAATGCGGCCAGAAGTCCCGGCCTTGTTTCTCGATGATGGCAGTCGCGAAGCCACCATCAATGTTCAGAATACTGACAGCTCCCTGGCTTTGTTGCACAGCAGCCTGCAAACCATTCCTGAAGACAGGGAGAACCTGTTAATTATCACCCCGCAACTGGCCCGCGTTAATGCCGGACAGAAGCAGCAGGTTCGCGTGATGCTGAAACAGGGCGTGATGCTGGACAAGCAGCGCATGCAGCGGATTAATTTTATTTCCGTGCCGCAGGATGACGGTAAACAAAATCGTACCCGAATTCTTATCGGTCAGAATATCCCGGTCATTATCTCACCGGCGAGCCTGCCGCAAAATCTGGAGCCATGGAAGTTACTGAAATGGCAGCGCATCGGCCAAAGTATTCAGGTGGAAAATCCTTCAAAGTATATCGTCAGGATGACCGATAAGGTCGATCTTTTACCGTCGAAAAACAGCATCAGCCTGAAAAAAACCTACCTTCTTCCCGGTGAGAAAGTTCTGCTTTCCCTGAAGGAATCGGATGCCAGCAAGATTAAAGAGATCCGTATCCATCCGGTGACTCGCTTTGGTGTGCTGACCACACCATATGTTATTTCCTTGTAAATCGCGCCCATAATCCTGATGAAAAAAACAGTGTTCTTTTGCAGCCTGCTCCTGTCATGTCATGCATTTGCAAAAGATAGTTTTGATCGGGAGATGCTACGCGATCTTGGCTATGATGATTCCGTTGGGGATTTGCTGGCGGAAGAAGCCCATTTTCTCCCCGGTCATCATCAGGTCACCCTCATTATTAACGGCCAGCAGAAAGGCAGCAAAGACCTGACTTTTGATCGCCAGGGCAAAGCCTGCTGGTCCAGCGCCCTCCTGGAGGAGCTGGGGATTACCCCGCGCGCTTTCACATCCGCGGCAGAGAGTGACTGTCTGATTCCCGCCCCTGAGAATAACATCACTGTCATTGAACATCCGGACAGAAACAGCCTGGAATTAAAAGTGCCGCCTGACTGGTTACAGGATCGGCTGCATTACGCCTCGGGTGGCAAAGCGCTGATCCTGAATTATGACGCTAATGTTTATCGTTATCAGCGGCAGTCCGCTAATAGCGCCACCAATCAGACTCTGACCAGCGAAGCAGGCATCAACTTTAATGACTGGATAGTACGCAGCGGACAGAGTTTTTCCACCTGGGGAGGGAAGAAAGATTTTTCCCGCCTTTATACCTATTCCCAGAAGACCTTTACCAACCTCTCTTCGGTACTCCAGGCCGGGGAGATCTCGACTAATGACCCGGTTTTCGGCGGCATTAACCTGACCGGGGCACAGCTGTTTCCGGAAATGGCGCTGCAGGGCGGGAGTAACCACGCAACGATTGATACTGTTATCCCGCTGGCGGCAACCGTTGAAGTCTGGCAGCGGGATATTCTGCTAAAATCTTTTCGTCTCCCGGCTGGGGCTGTGACGCTGGAAGATATTCCGGTGCTCAATCGTCAGGACGATTTTATCCTCAAAATCCGGGACGATGCCGGTGGCGAACAGCAGCAAATTATCCCCTATATTCAGGCAAGAACCGCGAGGGTATTCAGCCCAACGGGATTGAGCCTCGCAGCAGGTCAACTGCGTTTGAGTTCTGAGAAATTCCCGCTGGCTACGGCTTCTGCAGGCGTTTATCAGAATACCCGACTCTCGCTGGTGAGCGGAGGATTAGTCAGTCAGGATTATCAGTCAGCAGCCTGGCGGGCCGACATCAGGCTGACAGAGACCCTCCTGAGCACCCTGACCCAGACCCTTTCACTGGCGAAAGACAGCCAGGAGCAAAGCGGTCACGTTAAAGGAATTAAAAACCAGGCTTCACTGGCTTATCCCGTAACCGGGTATTTATCGGCAAACGCCGTGGCAAGTTTTTACAGCCAGAATTTCCTGGAGCCGGGCAGCGCCATGCCTTATCGCCGGACCGTCGCTGAAACGGGGCAGATCAAAACGCAGTATTCCACGGGTCTGAGCTATAGCCATCCCGTACTGGGAAGCCTGTCGCTCTCTGGCACCGTAACGCACAACTACCGTTCTTCCGATGTCATCGGTTACGTGATGAATTGGGGAAAAAGCATTGACCGCACCAATATTAACGTTGGCCTGCAGAAAAACCGACTGACCACTGACGGCAGACGCTATGACAATCGTTACCTCTATCTGAACCTTTCCATCCCGCTGGGCGAAAACCTCAGCCTCAGAAGCTGGGCCAGCAATACTCACAACCAGTCTCGCTATGGTGTTGGCTTTGATCAGACGGTCAATGAAAAGCTGACCTGGAACATGAACAGCGAGAAGAGTTCACAACGCGATCCGTCCGTATCCGCCGCTGCGACCTGGACCAGTAAATACAGCAAGCTAAACGGCAGCGTATCGAAAGGCGACAGCAACAGTTATTCCCTGGGCGCGCGCGGAGGAGCGGTAGTGCACAGTGAAGGGCTCACTTTCACCCCACGCCAGGTTTCCGATACGTTTGGCATCATTTCGCTTAACAGCAATCAGGCGGATGTGGAAATCACCACACCACGGGGCAAAGTGTGGACCGACCGTCAGGGCTACGCCATCGCCTCGTGGACACCCTGGCAAAAGAATACCGTGCAAATCAACACCCGCAGCCTGAAAAAAAATGTTCAGGTGCAGAGTGGTATTGCTGAAGTTACCCCTTACCGTGGTGCCGTCCTGCCGATCAGTTTACCGGCCCACGAAGTTCGCCGCGCGCTGGTTTCATTCGTGCCGGGCGTGCAGCTGGCTCCGGGATCGCCGGTCAAAAATGACCAGGCTGAGCTGGTTGCCTTCGTGAATGAAGATAAAACCATCTTTTTTGACGATCTGCCCGAGGGTGCTCTCTTTGGCCAGACCACAACAGGCACCCGTTGCCGGATTGAACTGAACAGCCCCTGGCAATACATGCCGGATACCCTTTATGCCGCTCTGACTGCGAGATGTGAATAATGAAAATCCAGCCCGTTCGCCACTCGCTGCTCGCTCTGTTGCTGAGCATTGCCGGTTTACCGCTCGCCCATGCTGAGTGCTCAGTTCAGTTGAGCGATGCTGTAATTGATTATGGATCGCAAACCCGGGGCGATTTGCTGCAGCAAAACGGGAACGAGCTGACGTCTGCGGAATTAAGCCTGGGTGAAGAGCGGATTATTGATGTCAACATCACCTGCGATCGTCCGGCTCCGCTCAGCCTGCAGTTCATTGCGCCAGCACGGGACAGCCAGAGCTATAGTTTTGGCCCTTCAGGAAAAGCCGTACTGAAACTCTATGATGCCTCAGTGGATAATCAACCGGCAGAGATTGCCAGTAATCTCGCCGGAACAGACCGCAGCCAGGCGATAATCCTGGCTGCCGATAAGCGTCTGACCTTCTGGCGGGAAGGTACCCGCCTTTCCGGCTCCTCACTGCGGGCTAAAGTGGCCATCAGCACTTATCTGCCTGCCGGTCAGACCCGCGTCAGCGACAGGCAAAGCTGGCAGTTAAACGGCAACTTCATCGTCAGCGATACGGAATAGGCCAGCGCCATTGTTATTGACTCAGCCCGACTTTCAGCAACTTGCCGTCACTCTCGTCCGTCAGCACGTAGAGATAGCCATCCGGTCCTGTGCGCACATCGCGGATACGCTCTCCGCGATCTTTTAACAGACGCTCTTTCTCCACCAGATGCTCACCATTTACCGTCAGGTGGATCAGGCTTTTCTCTTTCAGCGCCCCGACAAACAGCGAGTTTTTCCACTCACTAAAGCGGTCGCTGTCATAAAACGCCATGCCGCTGACGGCCGGAGAAACTTTCCAGTAGAAAACGGGCTGTGCCGTTCCGGGGACTTTTCCCCCTTTTGAACCCGGCACTTTCTCACCGCTGTAATCGATCCCCCAGGTGGCGATCGGCCAGCCGTAGTTCATGCCTTTACGGGGAATATTCACCTCATCCCCACCCCGTGGACCGTGCTCCGTTTCCCACATTTCATTCGTCCAGGGATTCAGCGCCAGCCCCTGCGGATTACGCATGCCGTAGCTCCAGACTTCCGCTCTGGCATTTTTTTTACCGACAAAAGGATTATGTTTCGGAATGCTGCCATCGGCATTGAGCCGGATGATTTTGCCGGTCAGCGCCTCCGTGTTCTGCGCGCTTTCGGCCTGGAAGTTGTCACCGAAGGCTATCCACAGATAGCCCTGACGATCGAATGCCAGCCGCGACCCCAGATTTGCCCCGCTGGAGAGTTTAGGTTCCTGCGGCAGGATCACTTTAAAGTCGCTGAGCTGGCTGTTCTCTTTGTTCAGCGTACCGTATCCCACCACTTCGCCTGCCCGTCCAGCGCTGTCGGCTTCCGTATAGCTGAGATAAACATGGCGGCTTTGGGCAAAATCAGGTGCCAGAGCCACATCCAGCAGCCCTCCCTGACGGTGCGCCCAGACTTTTGGCACACCGCCGATCGGTGGCGATAGCCCTTTCCCGGCCTGCCAGCGGCGCAGCTGACCGGAACGCTCGGTGATCAGCAGCCCCTGATTATCGGGCAGAAAGGCCACTGCCCAGGGATGATCCAGCCCTTTCTGCAACTGTTCGACAGTAACACTGGCAGCCAGCGCCTGCTAACCCAGCAGAAGGCAACCAGCCAGCAAACAGCCTTTAACTAAACGGGACATATCTTCCCTCCTAAGGTTGCGCCTTCAGATACACCACGCTGTTTTGCATCCGGTGACCGGAAACCGCCATGGTGCTGGCAATCACTGCTGCAACCGGCACGACTTCGCAGAACTTCATATCCTGATTTTCAGCGCTGACCGCCGTGATTGCCGTTTTCATAATCAGCGTACACTGTCCAGCAGAGCTGACCAGCGGTTTACGCTGAGCCACCGCGGCTTTCATCCGCTTATCGGTATAATCGCGGAAAATAAGGAGAGACTTCTGAAGCATAGCGGTCAGATGAGGCTTTGCCATTCTCTCAGGGTTAAAATGTGAATGTCCGCACTCTTCATATTGCTGTATAAATTTTGCTTCGACATCGGTAAAATCCCGCGCAAATTGCTGTGCTGAACTGGAAATGAGTAATGTCGCAAAATACAACAATGGCTCCCCGCATCGGTTTCGTCTCGCTGGGCTGCCCCAAAAACCTCGTCGACTCTGAAAGGATCCTCACCGAGTTGCGTACGGAAGGATACGAAGTGGTGCCGCGTTATGATGACGCGGAAATCGTTATCGTCAACACCTGCGGCTTTATTGACAGCGCCGTGCAGGAGTCGCTGGAAGCGATTGGTGAAGCGCTGAATGAAAACGGCAAGGTAATTGTCACCGGCTGCCTGGGCGCGAAAGAGAACCAGATCCACGAAGTGCATCCTCGCGTGCTGGAGATCACCGGACCGCACAGCTACGAGCAGGTGCTGTCGCACGTGCATCAGTATGTGCCCAAGCCTCAGCACAACCCGTTCCTCAGCCTGGTGCCGGAACAGGGCGTAAAGCTGACGCCGCGTCACTATGCCTACCTGAAAATTTCTGAAGGCTGCAACCATCGCTGCACCTTCTGCATCATCCCTTCCATGCGTGGCGATCTGGACAGCCGTCCGATTGGCTCAGTACTGGATGAAGCGAAGCGCCTGGTGGAAGCCGGAGTGAAAGAGCTGCTGGTGATTTCGCAGGATACTTCGGCCTATGGCGTGGACGTGAAGCACCGCATCGGTTTCTGGAACGGATCGCCGGTAAAAACCAGCATGGTCAGCCTGTGCGAGCAGCTGGCGAAGCTGGGCGTCTGGGTGCGCCTGCACTACGTTTATCCTTATCCGCACGTGGATGACGTTATTCCGCTGATGGCGGAAGGCAAAATCCTGCCGTACCTGGATATTCCCCTGCAGCACGCCAGCCCGCGTATTCTGAAGCTGATGAAGCGTCCGGGTGCCGTTGAGCGCACGCTGGAGCGCATCAAACGCTGGCGTGAAATCTGTCCGGAGCTGACGCTGCGTTCGACCTTTATCGTCGGCTTCCCGGGCGAAACGGAAGAAGACTTCCAGATGCTGCTCGACTTCCTGCAGGAAGCCCGACTGGATCGCGTGGGCTGCTTCAAATACAGCCCGGTGGAAGGCGCCACGGCTAACGATCTGCCCGATCAGGTGCCTGAATCCGTTAAGGAAGAGCGTTATGACCGCTTTATGCAGTTGCAGCAGGCGATTTCTGCCAGCCGCCTGCAGGAGAAAGTCGGCCGCGATATTCTGGTGATCATTGATGAAGTGGATGAAGAAGGCGCTATCGGCCGCAGCATGGCGGATGCCCCGGAAATCGACGGTGCGGTTTACCTGAACGGTGAGAAAAACGTCAAACCGGGCGATGTGATCCGCGCGCACGTGGAGAATGCCGACGAGTACGACCTCTGGGCCACTAAGCTCTGATGTCCGTCCAGCCCGCTTCCTTAGCCAGCGGGCTGGTCGCTACAGATAATACCCTGAGTTTGCTCCGCAGCCTCCACTATTGGTCCGTCACCTTAACTGGCCACACCTCTTCATAACCCAGCCCCGTTAAATCCTCGACAACGGCCCGGGTTTCATCAGTGACATCTTCACGTAAACCGTGGTTTTTAAGGCGCTCCACTTCATCAACGAAGATCTTGTGCGTTCTCTTGTTCAGGTGAAATGTGAATGCCTGCCACAGTGCCAGCACCAGCAAGCCGACAGTCCCTGCAAAGAGGGTAATCGCGATGGTATTGATGGCCTCCTGCGGTTGGAACTGACTTCCCTTAATAAAACCACCAAGCTGCAGAACTAACCCAATCACAAAAGTCGCTATCGCCAGGGTCGTTTTACGGGAAAACGTCATTACTGCGGCAAAAAGCCCTTCCCTGCGCTGGCGGGTGATCATCTCATCAATATCAGGAATAAACGGAAATATGTTCCAGGGAGTAAATTCAAGGACGCATCGGCCAATCTGATAAACACAGGCAAATACGATCAGCAACAACGCATTTTCTGCTGGCGGATAGAGATAGACCATCAATAATCCCGAGAGACACAATATCATCAGAGCATAGGCAAAAATATAAAGCCGGGCAGGCCCTTATTTTATTAAAGCGAAACCAGCAATCAACGTCACCGGCAGGCCGATAATACTCATTGAAAGCAGGCTTCCCGCAAAGCTTGATGAAATATTCAGGCAGTAAACACAAAAGAAGACAAACAAGGTATTATAAATATCTTTTGCGATGAATGAGTAAAGGTAAATAGCCAGATGCTTGCGGAACGCTCTGACTTTCAGCGTTGATAAATAATCGCTAGAAAGATTTACAGCCTGTAAAATACATTGTTTAAAATTAACGGAAACCGGCCTTTTTTCCAGCTCAGCCAGCATAGCTGGCGTTAACTCTCTCTCCCATGTCACTTTCCATGAAATAAAAATACACATCATAAAAAGCACGGAAAAGAACAGTCCGTTCAGCAGATAAGCATCGGGATTATTTTCCCCATGCACGCCAATCAACACGCCGGGGATAAACGTTGCCAGAAAGGTTCCGCCAGCCGAGAGGAACATGCGGCATGTTGACAGCTTGGTGCGGGAGTTAAAATCTTTGGTCATTTCGGAAGGTAGTGTTTCCCAGGGAACAGTACCATCGCAGCGACTATTTCAAAAGCCAGATAGACCGTCAGGTAAAACCAGTAATCCATGCCGTTAAGCCAAAGCAGTGAATAAACCAGCATCAGAGGGGAACCAATCAACAGAAAAAAACGGCGGCGACCAAATTTTATGCCTAATCTTTTTTTATAGAAATGGTCGGTAAAAGTGCCCATAAAAAGACTGACGATGGCATCGACAATACGGGCGATAGCGACAATCGAAGCGGCCTCCATCGGCGAAAGCCCGACAAAAGTCGTGTAATAAAATAATAACCAGGCACCAATAACAGTAAAGGCTCCGCCCCCCATTATATCCGTGAGTCCATAATCAATACTGACGGGAATTGTGATCTTGCGTGTGACACCAGACATGATTTCATCCTTCCTGGAGAATAATTAATATATCCCTGACAACGAAATTATCTGGATCAACTTATACGCCAAAAAAAATCAAGTCTACTAGCATACATGAGCATAAATAATATTTGTGAACGGAGTCTGAAAAATACCCCATAACGAAACACTCTTCAGCCAGTCGGAAGCCGTTTTCAGCCGTATTGCGCCTGATGCTTTTTCTTACGGGCAAGATAATCTTTATCCGCGCGGATTTTGTCCCACCAGCCTTTGAAGATAGCGGCGGAAGCCGCTTTCTCCTCATTCACGCTAAACGGCAGCAGCTCGCCGTCCGGCCTATACTTTTTTCCGCCTTTATGATTGGCGTAGCGGCGCGCACGGGTATAACCCATCTGGATAAATTTGCGCGCCATATCCATGCCGACAAAGTCATCCGCTACGCGATACTGTTCAAACAACCGCATAATCTCCTGCGCTGAAGCTTCGGCCATTGCCGGTGTTTTGAAGCGCCAGTGCGGCAGGATTTCGCTCTTATAAGGTTCAACCATCAGCACGCCCTGCTCGCCCCGCCCTACCTGGTAGCGATCCGGATGCTGGCGAAAGTCAGTATTTTTGAAGTCCTGCTGGTAATCAAACGCCTTCATCCCGCTCCTCCTTAAAACCTGGCCCGGAAACGGCCAGGCGGCTACTCGTTGTCAGTCAGGTCTTCAGTTTAGGATCGAGCGCGTCGCGCAGGCCATCTCCCAGCAGATTAAATGCCAGCACGGTCAGAAAAATCGCCAGACTGGGGAAAATGGCTACGTGCGGAGCCATCACCATATCGGCCCTGGCCTCATTCAGCATCGCGCCCCATTCCGGCGTGGGCGGCTGTGCCCCCAGCCCCAGAAAGGAGAGGCTGGCTGCGGTGATAATCGAGGTGCCGATACGCATGGTGAAATAGACCACAATCGAAGAGATGGTTCCCGGAAGAATATGGCGCATGATGATAGTGAAATCAGAGGCGCCGATACTGCGGGCCGACTCGATATAGGTCAGATGCTTCAGCACCAGCGTGTTGCCACGCACCAGGCGGGCGAAGGCCGGGATGCTGAAAATCGCCACCGCAATAATCACGTTGGACATGCCGCTGCCCATAATCGCCACCACGGCAATCGCCAGCAGAATGCCCGGGAAAGCAAACAGCACGTCACTGATACGCATAATGATGCGATCCCACCAGCCTTCATAATAACCTGCCAGCAGGCCAAGAAAGGTGCCAGTCGCCGCGCCCAGCGCCACCGAGAAGAAGCCGGAGATCAACGAAAGCCGGGTTCCCAGCAGCACGCGGCTGAAGATATCGCGGCCCAGCGAATCCACGCCGAACCAGTGCATTGCCGAAGGCCCTTCGGTCAGGCGGTCATAGTCAAAATAGTTTTCAGCATCGAACGGGGCGAGCCAGGGCGCAAAGATCGCCACCACAATTAACAGCACCACAAACACACCAGCCGCCATTGCCACCGGCTGACGACGAAAACGCCGCCAGAACTCCCGCCAGGGCGTGCGCACGCGATGCTGATTAATGGTTGGCATGGCGGACAAAGCCGCTTTACGTCGCCAGTTTTTCATCGCGGGTCCTTATTTGTAGCGTAGCGCCGGGTTAATGGCGGCATACAGCATATCGACAATCAGATTGATCAGAATAAACTCCAGCGAAAACAGCAGCACTTCAGCCTGCACCACCGGGTAATCGCGCATTTCCACCGAGTCCACCAGCAGGCGACCCAATCCGGGCCAGTTGAAGACCACTTCCACCACGATCGAGCCACCCAGCAGGAAACCAAACTGCAGCCCCATCATGGTGATGACCGGGATCATCGCGTTGCGCAGGCCGTGCTTCACCACCACCAGCGACTCGCGCACTCCTTTGGCCCGCGCGGTGCGCATGTAATCTTCCTGCATCACTTCAACGAAGGAGGCTCGGGTAAAACGGGCCATCACTGCGGCTACGGCAGCCCCGAGGGTGATGGACGGTAAAATGTAGTGCTGCCAGCCATCAGCCCCGACGGTCGGCAGCCAGCCCAGCTCAACGGAGAAGACCTGCATCAGCAGCATTCCCAGCGCGAAGGCAGGAAAAGAGATCCCTGACACCGCCAGCGTCATGCCGAGGCGATCGGGCCATCGGTTGCGCCAGACAGCAGAAACGATACCGATAGCCATGCCAAAAATCACCGACCACACCATGCTGCTTAGCGTAAGCCACAGAGTGGGTAAAAAACGCTGCGCGATCTCCGAGGAAACCGGCCGTTTGGAGACCATCGACTGACCAAAATCGCCCTGTACAGCGTCACTGATAAAGTGCCAGAACTGATGGATTAATGGCTGATCCAGCCCGAGCTGCTGACGCACCAGTGCCACTACCGTGCTGTCCGCTTCCGGCCCGGCCACCAGCCTTGCCGGATCGCCCGGCAGCATATGAACAAACAGGAACACCAGCACTGCCACAATCAGCAGCGTGGGGATCAGTCCCAGCAAGCGTTTAATAAAATAGTTGAGCATAAGTTATCCTGCGCTTATCACAGCCGCGCCTCTCACAGGGAGAGGCGCGGTTGGTTTTCAGCGGGGGTTTACTCCAGATCGGCGTCATCAAAACTGAATGAGGTATCAGGCATGACGTAGAAACCGGTCAGGTTTTTGGTGTTGGCTGAAACCAGTTTCTCCACCACCAGCGGTGCCCACGGCTGATCTTTCCAGATGAGGTCCTGAGCATCTTTATACAACGCAGCTTTTTTGGTGCCATCGGTCGTTTTCAGCGCGTCGTCCAGATCTTTATCCACCTGGGTATTACTGTAGAACGCGGTGTTAAAGATGGCTGGCGGCCAGGATCCGGTGGCAAACAGCGGCGTCAGCGCCCAGTTGGCTTCGCCGGTAGAGGCTGACCAGCCGGTGTAGAACATCCGGACGCCGCTCTCTTTCTGCCCTTTGTCTTCCACTTCTGCCGCACGCTGTCCGGCATCCATCGCGGTGATCTTCACTTTGATCCCCACCTGCGCCAGCTGCTGCTGGGTAAACTGCAGCACTTTCTGCGCGGTACTGTTGTTATGTGAAGACCACAGTGTGGTGCTGAAACCGTTCGGGAAGCCTGCTTCCTTCAGCAGCTCTTTCGCCTTCGCCGGGTTATATTCCGGCACCGGGTAGCTTTGCGAATACTGAATGGAAGGCGGCACAATTCCCGTCGCCGGAGTGGCGTAACCGGCAAAGGCCACTTTCACCAGCGCCTGGCGGTTGATGGCGTAGTTGATCGCCTCACGCACTTTGGCGTTATCAAACGGCTTCTGCGTGACGTTAAAGCTGAGGTAACGCTGCATGATCGAAGGCGAAGTCACCAGCGCCAGCTTGCTGTTTTTCTCCAGCAGTTTGGCCTGCTCGTAAGGGATCGGGAACGCAAAATTCGCTTCACCGGTCTGCAACATGGCCGCACGAGTGTTGTTGTCGATCACCGGACGCCAGGTAATGGTATCGAGCTTCGGGTACCCCTTCTTCCAGTAGCCGTCGAATTTCTTCACCTTGACGTAATCGGTCTGGTTCCAGTTATCCAGCACGAACGGTCCTGTCCCCACAGGATGGAAGCCGATTTCCTTACCGTACTTTTTCAGCGCGGTCGGGGAGATCATCGCCGCCGCCGGGCTGGCCAGGGTGTTGATAAACGCGGAGAACGGCTGTTTCAGCGTGATTTTCACCGTGGTCGGATCGACCACTTCGGTGGTGGCAACGGACTTGAACAGGTTATAGCGCTTCAGGTGGTTGTCCGGATTGCTGGCACGATCGAGGTTGACCTTCACCGCCTCAGCGTTGAAATCCGTGCCGTCCTGGAACTTCACGCCGCTCTTAAGCTTAATGGTGTAGGTCAGCCCGTCTTTGCTGGCGTCATAACTGTCCGCCAGCACGTTGACCAGCTTCATGTCCTTGTCGAAACCAAACAGCCCCTGATAGAAGGACTTGGCGACTGCCTGCGACAGCGTATCATTTGCGTCGTAAGGATCGAGCGTAGTGAAATTGGAGCCGACGGCGATCACCGCGTCTTTCGCTGCCCAGGCCGGTAGGGCAGCAAAACTGCTCAGTAAGCCGGCAGTGAACAGTATGCGCTTGCTTTGATTCATCATTTTGCGTGTTTCTCCTGTCGTTCCTTGTTGTTGTTTAACAGCAATTCAGGCACCGCCAATCGCATGACGGGCAACGTAGTGTCCGGTGCTGACTTCCACCAGCTGTGCCACTTCCGGCTCGTCATCAAGCGCCCGGATCGGGCTGGGGATCTCATCCACCAACAGCGCTCTCTCCCGACGGCGATGGCGCGGATCGGCCACCGGCACGGCAGACATCAGCTTGCGCGTGTAGGGATGTTGGGGATTTTCAAATACCGACTGGCGTGGGCCAATCTCCACGATCTGGCCGAGATACATCACCGCCACGCGGTGGCTGATACGCTCCACTACTGCCATATCATGGGAAATAAACAGGAAGGCAATACCCAATTCCCGCTGCAGATCCAGCATCAGATTAACGATCTGCGCCTGGATAGAGACATCCAGCGCGGAAACCGATTCATCAGCGATCACCACCTTCGGGTTGAGGGCCAGCGCTCTGGCAATGCAGATACGCTGACGCTGGCCACCGGAAAATTCATGCGGATAACGCCGTGCATGTTCCGGCAGCAGGCCGACTTTCTCCAGCAGCCAGGCCACCCGTTCTTCCGCTTCCTGGCCTTTGGCAATACCGTGCACCAGCAGCGGCTCCATGATTGAGAACCCTACCGTCAGCCTCGGATCGAGGGACGCATAAGGGTCCTGGAAGATAAACTGAATATCGCGCCGCAGGTGAGAAAGCGCTGCGCCGGTCAGGTTGTCGATACGCTGGCCGTTAAAAGTGATGGTGCCGCCCTGACTTTCCACCAACCGCAGCAGTGACCGACCGGTGGTGGATTTTCCACAGCCGGACTCGCCAACCAGCGCCAGCGTTTCACCCGGCCACAGATCAAAACTGACCTTCTCTACCGCATGAACACGACGGGTAACGCGGTTGAAGATCCCACTGCGGATATCAAATCTGGTGACCAGATCGCGTACCTTCAGCACCGGTTCAGCATCCGCAAAGACGGTATCCTGAGGCAGCGATATCTCTTCTGCGCAGGTGTTCAGCAACGGGAAACGGGCCGGATAAGGCTTGCCGGTCATCGCCCCCAGCCTTGGCACCGCCGCCAGCAGCGCTTTCGTGTATTCCTGTTGCGGGTTGCTGAAAATAGCTTCAACCGGGCCGGTTTCCACCACATCCCCGCGATACATAACCTGCACGCGGTCGGCCATTTCCGCCACCACGCCCATATCGTGGGTGATAAAAATCACCCCCATATCCATCTCTTTTTGCAGGACGCGGATCAGCTGCAGGATTTGTGCCTGAATAGTCACGTCCAGCGCGGTGGTGGGTTCATCGGCGATCAGCAGCGCCGGACGGCAGGAGAGCGCCATCGCAATCATCACGCGCTGACGCATGCCGCCAGAAAGCTGATGTGGAAAACGTGACAGCACATTTTTGGCTTCCGGAATACGCACCAGATCCAGCATCCGTTCCGCCTCTTTCAGCGCTTCACGGTGGCTCTTTCCCTGGTGCAGCCGGATAGATTCCGCAATCTGCTCACCGACGGGAAAGACCGGGTTAAGCGAGGTCATCGGCTCCTGAAAAATCATCGCCATATCGGCACCACGGATACCCCGCAGCTGCGACTGTCTGGCCTGTGCCAGGTCGACAATCTGATTGTTGCGCCGCCGCAGCAGCATTTCACCGCTGTCGATAAGGCCACCGCCCTGCTCCACCAACCTCATTAAGGCCAGCGAGGTGACTGATTTCCCCGATCCGGATTCGCCGACAATCGCCAGGGTTTCCCCACGATTTACTGCCAGCGAGAGGTTTTTCACTGCCCGCACCACTTCTCCCTGGTGGCTGAAGCTGACGCTGAGATCTTTTATCGCTAATACCTGCCCGGCAGGCAAGTTGGACCCGTTGGTCACTGCCATCCTGCCTCCACTATTCTTCGCGGTAGATACCCACGTTTGGCGCATCGCCGACATAACCGTAGCCGCGGTACATGCCTTCACTGTTGAATGGCAGCGCCACATTGCCTTCACGATCTACCGCGATGACTCCGCCGCTGCCTCCCAGCACCACAATTTTTTCCATCACCACCCGCTCGCTGGCTTCTTTCAGCGAAAGTCCGCCATATTCCATCAGCGCGGCAATATCGTAAGCGGCCAGCGTGCGCATAAAGATCTCACCCGTGCCGGTACAGGAGACCGCCACGTTGGCATTATTGGCATAGCAACCCGCACCAATAACAGGAGAATCCCCGACCCGACCAGCCTGTTTGTTGGTCATGCCGCCCGTTGAGGTGGCTGCTGCCAGATTGCCGTTCAGATCCAGTGCCACTGCGCCGACGGTGCCAAATTTGCGATCGGGATCGAGCGGATCGCCACTGGCCTGTGCGGCCCCATCATGATCCAGTATCATCTGGTCGGCGGACAGAGCACGCTGCAGTTGGTCCCAGCGCTCCTGAGTAGAGAAGTAATCAGGTTCGACCAGCTCCAGGCCCTGAACAGCAGCAAATTTTTCTGCTCCTTCGCCAATAAACATCACATGAGGACTCACTTCCAGCACTGCACGGGCTGCAAGAACAGGATTGCGGATACGCGATACGCCGGCAATGGCGCCCGCTTCAAGTGAACGGCCATCCATGACGCTGGCGTCCAGTTCGTGGGTACCCTGATGGGTAAACACCGCCCCAAAACCTGCATTAAACAGCGGACACTCTTCCAGCAGCCGGACCGCTTCGGTCACGGCATCCAGCGCACTGCCGCCTGCGGCCAGTACCGCCTGTCCACTGGAGACAATGGAGGATAAAGCCTGAATGTACTGCTGCTCTTTTTCTGCGCTCATACTGGCACGGGCAATCGCCCCTGCACCGCCGTGAATGGCGATCACTGCTCTGACCATAACCGATTACCCTGCGTGACAAATCAGCATGAAAAACACTGGCTTAGAATGATTTTGTTCGAATTCAACCCGTTTTTGACTATAGGCAGGCTGTAAAGTGATGTAAAGCAGAATGTTCGCTGACTGATAATACCGAAATATTCTATGCCATAACGTTGCGGTGGATTTCGTGACCCTGTCGGCAAATCGCGCCATAATACCGCTAACTGACTATTTGCCTGCCCGGCATTTCGGGCACGCCGGAGACACTATGGAAGCCTTTACTACGGGACTGATCTCCCTTGATGATGCCCTCTCGACGATGCTCTCGCGCATCTCCCCCATCAGCGAAACGGAAACGGTGCCGCTGACTTCAGCCCCGGGACGAATTACTGCGGAATCAGTTATCTCCCCGATTAATGTGCCGCCATTCGATAATTCCGCAATGGACGGTTATGCCGTGCGCCTGGCGGACGTGCTGGCTGGTAAGCCGATGCCGGTTGCCGGTAAAGCCTTTGCCGGTGCACCCTTCAGCGGTGAATGGCCTGCGGGCAGTTGCATTCGCATTATGACCGGAGCGCCGGTCCCGGCAGGTACCGAAGCGGTAGTGATGCAGGAACAGACCCGTCAGGTTGGCGATGCGGTGGAGATCGCTGCTGAGGTCACGCCACACCAGAATATGCGCCTGGCCGGTGATGATATTGTACAGGGTGCCAGCGTGCTGAACGCCGGTATTCGTCTGGGCGCGGCCACGCTGCCGCTGCTGGCGTCACTGGGTATCCCGCAGGTTAAGGTGCTACGCAAACTGCGGGTGGCAATCTTCTCCACTGGAGATGAGCTGCAACCGGTCGGGCAGCCGCTGGCCGCCGGACAGATCTACGATACCAACCGCTTTGCCGTGAAGCTGATGCTGGATAAGCTCGGTTGCGAAGTGATCGACTTCGGGATTATCCGTGACGATCGCGAGGCGCTGCGTGCGGCCTTTATTAAGACAGACAGCGAGGCAGACGTGGTGATCAGCAGCGGCGGCGTTTCCGTGGGCGAAGCGGATTACACCAAAACCATGCTGGAGGAGCTGGGTGAAATCACCTTCTGGAAGCTGGCGATCAAACCCGGTAAACCGTTTGCCTTTGGCCGCCTGCATAACAGCTGGTTCTGCGGCCTGCCGGGTAACCCGGTTTCCGCGGCGCTGACCTTCTATCAGCTGGTACAGCCGCTGCTGGCAAAGCTGACCGGCCAGCAGGCTCCGGCACTGCCACCACGTCAGCGTGTGAGAGCAGCCTGCGAACTGAAGAAGACGCCGGGGCGACTGGACTTCCAGCGCGGATGGCTGGCGCGTAATGAGCAGGGTGAGCTGGAAGTGCACGGTACCGGCCATCAGGGTTCGCACGTCTTCAGCTCCTTCAGCCTGGCAAATTGCTTTATCGTGCTGGAGCGCGAACGCGGTAACGTTGCGGCCGGTGAGTGGGTCGAGGTTGAACCGTTCAACAGCCTGCTGGAGGGGTAAATGCTGTCCGAACTCAGCGATGAAGAGGCCCTGCGGTATAACCGCCAGATCGTTCTGCGCGGCTTCGACTTCGAAGGCCAGGAGAAGCTGAAAGCGTCGAAAGCGCTGATTGTCGGGCTGGGCGGGCTGGGCTGTGCCGCCAGCCCTTATCTGGCGTCTGCGGGCACCGGGCAGCTTACCCTGCTGGATTATGACCGTGTTTCCCTCTCTAACCTGCAGCGCCAGATCCTGCATCGTGACGCCGTGATTGGTCAGCCTAAAGTGGAATCCGCCCGTAAGCAGCTGCAGGCGATCAACCCGCATATTGCCGTGCAGGCGATTGATGCACAGCTGGATGATCCACAGCTGGCTGAGCTGATTGCTGCACAGGATGTGGTGCTGGACTGCACCGATAATGTCGCCACCCGCGAGCAGCTTAACCGCCTCTGTTTTGCCAGCAAAACGCCGCTGGTTTCCGGCGCGGCCATTCGCATGGAGGGGCAAATCAGCGTCTTTCGCTGGCAGGAACATGAACCCTGCTATCACTGCATCAGCCGGCTGTTTGGTGACAGTACACTGAGCTGCGTGGAAGCCGGTGTCATGGCACCCTTGGTCGGGGTGATCGGTTCTTTGCAGGCGATGGAAGCGATTCGTCTGCTGGCTGATTATGGCGGCAGCGTGGCAGGCAGGCTGCTGATGTACGACGCCATGACGCTGCAGTTCCGCGAGATGAAGCTGGCTAAAGATCCGGCCTGTGAAGTCTGCGGCGGCGGATAATCCGTTTTGCCTGTCCTTAAGGTTTCTGTACCATCGTCTGCAAAACTCATCAGCCTGATTTCATATTCCGCGCGCCATTTTTGCCTCGGCGCGCTCACTTCTGTTTATTTTAAGATTTAAAAACAATGATTTCTTGCCCCGGGCACTATAGTTATCTTTAAAACCCCTCTGCAAAATGGGGTGTTTTTCTGATGATAAGGGAGCCTCGGCCGGAGCCAGATGTCAGTATACTTAGCCTGCGCAGGATGCTGATCGTGTTTCTGCTGGTGATCGGCAGTGCAGTGATTCTGGTCAACGGCTGGTTGACAATCAACACATGGCAACGGATGGTAACCGAGAGTGAAAACGATGCGCGCAACCTGTCACAGTCGGTTTCACGCCAGTCGGAAGACTCCTTTCTGCAGGTTGAGCTGACGCTGCAGGGTTTGCGTGACCGTATCAGGCTGGTCGGGCTGGACCCGGAGCGTCAGGGTTACCTGCGCAGACTGCTCGCCGAACGCAAAGGTTCTCTGCCCCAGCTGCACGGGCTGTTTATTTACGACAGCAAAGGCAGCTGGCTGGTGACCTCTGAAGACATGTTGCAGCAGCACAGTAATAACAGCGATCGCGCTTATTTCCGCTATCACCTCCAAAATACCGATCCTGGCGTTCATATCAGTGAGGCGATCCGCAGCCGCTCAACCGGCGATCTGATCATCCCGGTCTCAATGCGGTTGAATAACAGCGACGGCTCCTTTCGTGGCGTGCTGCTGGCAACGCTGCGCATTGACTATTTCCGGCAGATGTTCGGTTACTACAACCTCGGCGATCGTGGCCTGATGGCGCTGATGAGCAGCAACGGCAGTATCCTTTATGCCCGCCCCTTTCCGGACAGCACCATTAATCAGAACATCTCCCGAAGCCCACTATTCAGCAGCCTGCTGAAAACGTCGCCCAGCGGCACGGCCATCTATAAAGCCGCGCTGGATGGCGTGGAACGGGTGTTCGGCTATGCCAGCCTGAAACGCTATCCGCCGGTGGTGACGGTCGGTTTTGACAGGCAGCAGCTGCTGCATGCCTGGTTTGCCGATCTGATGGTGTATGTGGTGCTGTGCCTGATGCTGCTGCTGGCGCTGGTCGCGCTGGGCTATCTGCTGCTGCGCAATATCGGCCAGAATATCCGCGACCAGCGGGAGTTAGCCCTTGTACTCGACCAGTTGACGACGATGAAACGCACGCTGCAAACCCTGGCGCTGGTGGACAGCCTGACCGGGCTGGCAAACCGCCGCCAGTTTGATCTCTATCTCGACCGCAGCCTTGAGCGATCCCGCAAGCTGCGCACGCCGCTGGCACTGCTGATGATCGACGTGGACTACTTTAAGCGCTTCAACAATACCTACGGCCATCTGGCCGGAGATGACTGCCTGCGACGTGTCGGCGAGGCGCTGCAGCAAGTCCCTCATCGTAGCGACGATTTGATCGCCCGCTACGGCGGTGAAGAGTTTGCGGTCATTCTTTCCGGCAGTAATAAAGAGGGGGCTTTGCGCTTCGCTCAGTCCGCGATAGAAGCCGTCGCGGCAATGCAGATCCCGCACGAAAACAGTGACAGCGATGTCAGCGTGGTGACCATCAGTGTTGGGGTGCATGTGATGCAGGGCGGGCTGAGTGAAGAGAGTCGTCAGGCGATGATTGGGCTGGCGGATAAAGCGCTGTACCAGGCTAAGGCGTCAGGGCGAAACCGGCTGGAAATGTCCTGAGGCGTTGTTATCTGGTTAAGTGAATAAATTAGCTACCTGTCTTAAAAGTATGCAAATTAAAAGGGCGGAATTTATTCCGCCCCTGCAATAATGGCAGGATCCATTACGCCGGTATCAATGCGTCGGTCATCATGACGCAACTCCTTCCGCCGTTACTTCTCCAGCGGGAAAATCGTACCGCAGTTCATAATACCTTTCGGATCGTAAGCCTTTTTCAGCGCCTGCATGATATACCACGCTGAGCCGTGCTCATCCCTGGACCAGTGCACGCGGTGTTTACCGATACCGTGATGGTGAACCATCGAGCCGCCCAGTTTGCTCGTCTCTTCCACGATGATCTTGTTCAGCGGATTATGATACTTGTCGATCTGCTCACGCCCGGCGGCAACCTTATCCGGCCCCCCGTTCAGGTTGTTGAACCAGGTTTCAATCAGCTTGCTGTCCACCGGCTGGTACTGCCAGGGCGAGTGGCAAAATGCAGCCAGCACTTATGTGGTGACCAATCCGGCCGACAACAGCGAAATAGTCCAGATCGCTTTCGCCGGAGAACAGGAAACCCGGCAGGCCATCGCCTCTGCCAGCGCGGCCTTACCTGCCTGGCGGGCGCTGGTCGCAGGCTGCACCGCCGTGATCAAACCGGCCAATGAAACGCCGCTTTCCGCCTTTGCGCTGATCGTGCTGGCAGAACAGGCTGGCGTCCCTACCGGGGTGATCAACGCCGTCACCGGCGATACCGTAGCCATTGGTAAATACGTTAATATCGATGGACTGGGTTAAATGATGATTTCCGCTCAACTTAAAGCGTGGGGAACACAGGCAGCAGTGAGATTTTAACCTTGTCAGAATTTCCCCGCGCAGGCACTGTTTTGAGATTTCAGACACCGGACTATCGGCATAAAAGTCTCCGCCATCGCCGCTTCATCCACACAGGCATAGCCCAGAATAAGGCCCCGCCGCTTCGCCTCTGCCTGGTAATACACTGACAGCGGCCGCGTCCACACCTCCTGCTGCTCCAGCTGGCTGCTCAGCGCCACATCATCCACCGTCTCCGGCAGCGCCAGAATCAGATGCAGCCCGGCATTGCTGTTCTGCCCGATAAACTCCGGCCCCAGCTCACGGCAAATCACCTCTACCAGCGCCTCGCGCCTCCGGCTGTACAACTGCCGCATCTGCCTGACATGCGCTGCATAATGCCCCTCGCGGATAAACTCCGCCAGAGTCAACTGGGTAATGCCATAGCCCCCACGGTACAGCTCGGAATGGGCTATTTTCAGCCTTTCCGCCAGCGGCTTCGGCACCACCATATAACTGGTGCGCAATCCCGGATAAAGCGTCTTGCTGAAGGTGCCCAGATAGATAACGCTGTCCGAGGCATCCAGCCCCTGCAGGGACGAGATCGGATTCTCACCGTAGCGAAACTCGCTATCGTAATCATCTTCGACGATCAGACTTCCCCAGGCTTTCGCCTGCAAAAGCAGTGCCTTACGCCGCGCCAGTCCCATCACTGCCCCCGTCGGATACTGATGCGAAGGCGTCACACAAATCAGCCCCGGCGGCACAGTCACCTCCCCGGTGGACGGCAGCTGCATCCCATCATCATCCACCGTTACCGGGACAGTCTGCAGACCGTTGATCTCCAGTACGCTACGATGCCCCCAGTAACCAGGTTCCTCCACCCAGACCCGGTCGCCCGGATTACAGAGCATCTTCGCCAGCAGATCCAGTGACTGATGAGTACCGGAAGTAATCAGGATCTGATCGGTCGTGCATCTGACTGAACGCGCCACCCGCAAATAGTCCGCCAGTGCGTGCTGCAAAGGAGCATAGCCCCCATGCTGGGAATAGCTCAGCAGCTCCACTGGCAGCCTGGCGTTCAGCCGCCGCACGATCTTTTGCCAGGTCTTGTGCGGGAAATGCCGCACGTCAGGCACGCCGGGCATAAAGGCTCCCCACTGGCGCTGACTGGCTCCGGAACGGCTCAGCAACTGCTCGCCACGCCGTGAGAGCGTGAGCTGGCCGGAAGTGTTCTGCGCACCATCAAGGCGCTCCTCACCCACCGGCATATCAGGTTCCAGCAGGCGATCGCTGATAAAGGTCCCGCTCCCCTTGCGGGTCTTCAGGTAACCCTCGGACTGCAACTGCTCATAGGCAGCAATCACCGTATTGCGCGACACCTCCAGCTCTGCCGCCAGATCTCTGGACGCGGGCAGCCGGGTGCCCGGCGCGAGAGTGCCTTCCTGAATAGATTGCTGTAACGCATCGTACAGACGCTTGCCCAGTGTGCCCGACATCACCTGCCCGAGGCGGTAAGCAACCAGGTCACCAACGAGTGTGCGCAAAGTGGCTCCCTAAAATAGTTGAAACTGGATCTGGCTAACCGCCCCCCAGAAACGCTAAAAATCATTATAAGTCAGTCATTACCATTCTGTCCGACTCTCTGTTACCCGATAAATGGAGCACACCATGCAAAATAATAATGTTCAGCAGCGCCGCCTTGACGCTACCCCTCGCGGGGTCGGCGTAATGTGTGATTTCCTGGTCAGCAAAGCCGAAAATGCGACCATCACCGATACCGAAGGCCGTGACTATATCGACTTTGCTGCGGGGATCGCCGTAGTGAATACCGGCCACCGCCACCCAAAAGTGATCTCTGCCGTAAAACAGCAGCTGGACTGCTTCACCCATACCGCTTTCCAGGTGATCCCTTATGAAAATTACCTTTCCCTGGCCGAACGCCTGAACAAGCTGGTGCCAATTGAAGGCAAAGTGAAAACCACATTTTTCACCACCGGAGCTGAAGCGGTCGAAAATGCGGTGAAAATAGCTCGCGCTGCTACCAGCCGTCCGGGCGTGATTACCTTCACCGGCTCGTTCCATGGCCGCACCATGATGACCATGGCGCTGACCGGCAAAGTCGCTCCCTACAAGACTGGCTTCGGCCCCTTCCCCGGCTCAGTGTTCCATGCCCGCTATCCCAATGCTCTGCACGGCGTCAGCACCGAAGACTCGCTGAAAAGCCTGGATGATATTTTCCACTGCGATATCGCCCCGCAGCAGGTCGCAGCCATCATCTTCGAACCGGTACAGGGCGAAGGCGGCTTTAACGTCGCGCCTCCTGAATTCGTTACCGCGCTGCGTCATCTCTGCGATCGGCACGGTATTCTGCTGGTGGCCGATGAAATTCAGACCGGTTTTGCCCGTACCGGCAAAGTGTTTGCCAGCGAATACTACCCGGATGCAAAACCAGACCTGATCACCATGGCAAAAAGCCTTGGCGGCGGCTTCCCTATCTCTGGCGTCTCTGGCCGTGCAGAGCTGATGGATGCCCCGGCACCAGGCGGGCTGGGCGGAACCTACGCCGGTAACCCGATTGCTGTAGCCGCCGCTCATGCCGTGCTCGACGTTATTGATGAAGAGCAACTGTGCAAACGTGCTAACACGCTGGGCGCTGACCTCAGCGAAACACTTAACAGTTCAGGCAACCCGGCCATCGCCCAGGTTCGCGGCCGTGGCTCGATGATCGCTGCGGAGTTTAAAGATCCGGCGACCGGCGCACCTTGCGGTGAAATTGCCCGCAGCATCCAGAAACGCGCCATGGAACAGGGCCTGATCCTGCTGACCTGCGGCGTACACGGTAACGTTATTCGTTTCCTCTATCCGTTAACCATTCCGGATGCGCAGTTCAAACAATCCCTGACTATCCTGACTAATATCCTTAAAGGATAATGTTATTAAGCAACAATCCCCGGGAAAGAGACTCTCTTCCGGGGATTTTTTTAGCTGAAATCAGGCAGGTAAATTCCCCACCTTTCGACCCTTCAGCTATTCACCACGCAGCCCGACATCCAGCTTATCGAACTGTGGCGGTGGCTGGCGAAAACTGCGGGTCAGCCACGCCAGATAAACAATGCCAATCGCCGCCCAGGAGAGCCCCATCGTCAGCGACGTTGCCTCCAGATTGAACCACAGCACGGCGACCGTGGCCGCACCCAGCAGCGGCATCACCAGATAGTTCAGTTTTTCCCGCCAGGACTTATTCAGCCCTTCACGACGGTAGAAGTGGTTAATCACCGAGAGATTCACAAACGTGAAAGCAACCAGCGCACCAAAATTAATCAGTGCCGTTGCCTTCACCAGGTCAAAGTACAGGGCAGACAGCGCCACGATGCCAACCATCATCACATTCAGTGCCGGTGTCCGCCATTTAGGGTGGACGTAACCGAAAACCTTTTCCGGAAACACGTTATCTCGCCCCATCACGTACAGCAGGCGTGAGACGCTGGCATGAGAAGCCAGCCCGGAAGCCAGGGTATTAATAAAAGTGGTGCAAAGAAAAATCGACTGGAACAGCTTGCCGCCAACATACAGTGCAATTTCCGGCAGCGCCGCATCGGGGTTTTTAAACCGGCTGATATCCGGAAAAAACAGCTGCATAAAGAAGGAGGCGGAAATAAAGATCACTCCACCATACAACGCCGTAAGAAAGATTGCCCTTGGGATAGTTTTTGCAGCATCGGGGGTTTCTTCCGACAACGTGGTCACCGCATCAAAACCCAGGAACGAGAAACAGACGATGGTCGCGCCGGTGATGATCGGGATCAGGTGAGCATTCTGGCTGACAAACGGCTGCAGCGACCAGACGGTCCCCAGCCCTTCGCCCTTATGCAGACCGTGGATCACCAGATAAATAAACACCACGATGATGGAGATCTGGATCAACACAAACAGGGTATTAAAGTTCGCCACCAGGCTGACGCTTTTCAGGTTGGCCGCAGTCATCACCGCCACAAAACCGACCACCCAGACCCACGGAGGGACTTCAGGGAACAGCACCGACAGATAGATCTTCGCCAGCAGGACGTTGATCATCGGCAGGAACAGGTAGTCCAGCAGCGACGACCAACCCACCAGAAAACCCACATGAGTATTTATCGCCTTTTGGGCATAAGTATAAGCCGACCCCGCCTGCGGGAATTTGCGCACCAGCTTGCCATAGCTGATAGCGGTAAACAGCACCCCAGCGAGCGCCAGAAGGTAGGAAGCCGGCACGTGGCCATGACTGATCCCGGAGACGATGCCGAAGGTATCAAAAACCGTCATCGGCGTGAGATACGCCAGACCCATAACCACGACCTGCCAGAGTCTGAGCGATTTCTTTAATCCCGGTTTTTCCGTTGTTTCTTCTGTAGCTATTGCCATTAACAGTCCCCTTTCTGCACACCAGGTAAAGGTGTGACAGCCCCGTCACCGCTGTTTTCTCCTCCAGCGGCTGCCGGGTAATAGCCGGAAAACTCCGGCAGAGAAGGATGCCCCGGCTCCGGCAGGACACGTTAATCCGCAGGATCGTCTTTCCCGCGAGGAGATTTTTGGACCGGTTCTGGTGGTCACCCGCTTCAGCGATGAGTCAGAAGCGCTGGCACTGGCCAATGACAGCGAATACGGCCTGGGTGCTGCAGTATGGACCGACAACCTCTCCCGTGCACACCGCGTCAGCCGACGCCTGAAAGCAGGCTCGGTGTTCGTCAATAACTACAACGACGGTGACATGACCGTGCCGTTTGGCGGCTTTAAGCAAAGCGGCAACGGGCGGGACAAATCACTGCATGCACTCGAAAAATTCACCGAACTGAAAACCATCTGGATCGCTCTGGAGTCCTGATAATGACAGAACATACGCAAAGTTATTACGCCGCAAGCGCCAATAAATACGCCCCTTTTCCGACGCTGGAAGGGTCACTCTCCTGTGACGTTTGTATTATTGGTGCCGGGTATACCGGCCTCTCCTCGGCCCTGCACCTGGCTGAAAATGGCTATAAGGTGGTGGTACTGGAAGCGGCCCGCGTGGGGTTTGGTGCCAGCGGGCGCAATGGCGGCCAGGTGGTGAACTCTTACAGCCGCGATGTGGACGTGATTGAAAGAACTTACGGCGCGGATGCCGCCCGCATGCTGGGCAGCATGATGTTTGAAGGCGGCGATATTATCCGTGAGCGCATCAAACGCTACGGAATCGACTGCGACTACCGACCGGGCGGCCTGTTTGTGGCACTTAATTCTAAGCAGTTCAGTACGCTGGAGGAGCAGAAACAGAACTGGGAGCGCTACGGCAATGACCAGCTTGAGCTGCTGGATGCCCGGCAGATCCGCAAGGAAGTCGACAGCGACCGTTACGTCGGTGCGCTGCTGGATAAGCGCGGCGGTCACCTTCACCCGCTGAATCTTGCCATTGGCGAAGCAAAGGCAGTGGAGCTGAACGGTGGCCAAATCTTCGAGCAATCGCCGGTTATTGAGATTAAACATGGCAACCCGGCGATCGTGAAAACGGCCACAGGACAGGTTGAAGCACGCTATGTAATTGTCGCGGGCAATGCCTACCTGGGCAACAAGCTGGAACCGGCACTTTCGAAACGCAGCATGCCCTGCGGCACCCAGGTACTGACCACTGAACCGCTCAGCCCGGAGCTTGCGGCATCATTGCTGCCTTCGGATTACTGTGTTGAGGACTGTAACTACCTGCTGGACTACTTCCGCCTGACCGCCGATCATCGTCTGCTGTACGGCGGCGGCGTGGTCTATGGCGCACGCGATCCGGATGATATTGAGCGGCTGCTGATGCCGAAGCTGCTGAAAACCTTCCCGCAACTTAAGGGCGTGAAAATCGGCTATCGCTGGACGGGCAACTTCCTGCTGACGCTGTCGAGGATGCCGCAGTTCGGCCGGCTGGAAAACAACATTTACTACATGCAGGGCGACAGCGGCCATGGCGTGACCTGTACCCATCTGGCAGGCCGCTTGATTTCAGAAGTGTTGCGGGGAGATGCAGAACGGTTTGATGCCTTCGCGACCCTGCCGCACTACCCGTTCCCGGGGGGCCGCAACATGCGCATCCCGCTGACGGCAATGGGCGCTGCATATTACAGCCTGCGCGATCGTCTGGGAGTTTAACAACGCAGATATCTGAAGCGCGAGAAATGAGACTTTCCCCACAAACAACGCTGAAAACTGAAATGCGCGGGGAACACAGGCCGGAATAAAGCGTCCCGCACCATGGACGGTGCGGGTCGAGCTGCCAGGGAGGGCGCTTTTTACGTCTTTATGAGCGGCCTGTGTTCCCTGCGCAGGCGCTGTCTTTAAGAGCATCATCCAGGCACAGCCTCTGTACGCGCTGCGCAAGCACTGTCTTTGTGCTCTTTCAATCTTCTGAGCTAAAACTTATTCTCAGACGATACCCTGGCTACGCAGATAATCTTCGTAGTTGCCGGTAAAGTCGTTCAGCTTGCCAGGCGTCATCTCAATCACGCGAGTCGCCAGCGAGCTGACGAATTCACGGTCGTGAGAAACGAAAATCAGCGTACCTTCGTACATCTCCAGCGCCATGTTCAGCGCCTCGATGGACTCCATATCCAGGTGGTTGGTCGGCTCATCCATAATCAGCACGTTCGGTTTTTCCATCATCAGCTTGCCGAACAGCATGCGCCCTTTCTCACCACCGGACAGCACTTTGGCTGGCTTCTTGATGTCGTCCTGACTGAACAGCAGACGCCCCAGAATGCTGCGCACCGCCTGCTCGTCATCATTTTCCTGCTTCCACTGGCTCATCCAGTCAAAGACGGTCAGATCGTTGGCAAAGTCATGCGCGTGATCCTGAGCATAGTAACCAATACGGGCGTTCTCAGACCATTTCACCGTGCCGTTATCCGGCTGCAAATCGGCCACCAGCGTTTTCAGAAAGGTGGTTTTACCGATCCCGTTCGGGCCGAGGATTGCCAGCTTTTCGCCCACTTCCAGCAGCAGATTAACGTTCTTAAACAGCGGCCCCTGGTCGAAGCCCTTAGTCACGGACTCCAGCTCAAGCGCGTTACGGAACAGCTTCTTGTCCTGATCAAAACGAATAAACGGGTTCTGACGGCTTGACGCTTTAACCTCTTCCAGCTTGATTTTATCAATCTGTTTGGCACGGGAAGTCGCCTGACGGGACTTAGAGGCGTTAGCACTGAAACGGCTGACAAAAGACTGCAGTTCGTTGATTTGCGCCTTTTTCTTGGCGTTATCAGACAGCAGACGCTCACGGGCCTGAGTGGCCGCAGTCATATACTCGTCGTAGTTGCCCGGATAAACGCGCAGTTCGCCGTAATCCAGATCCGCCATGTGGGTGCAGACCATGTTCAGGAAGTGACGGTCGTGCGAAATGATGATCATGGTGCTGTTACGCTCGTTCAGCACCTGCTCCAGCCAGCGAATGGTATCGATGTCCAGGTTGTTCGTCGGTTCATCGAGCAGCAGAATTTCCGGATTAGAGAACAGCGCCTGCGCCAGCAGCACACGCAGCTTCCAGCCTGGTGCCACTTCGCTCATCGGGCCGTAATGCTGCTCCAGCGGGATGCCCACGCCCAACAGCAGCTCGCCCGCACGCGCTTCTGCGGTGTAGCCGTCCATTTCACCGTATTTCACTTCGAGATCGGCGACTTTATAGCCGTCTTCTTCACTCATCTCCGGCAGCGCATAGATGCGGTCGCGCTCTTCTTTCACTTCCCACAGCTCGCCGTGGCCCATGATCACCGTATCCAGCACGGTGAACTGCTCGAAGGCAAACTGATCCTGGCGCAGTTTACCAATGCGCTCGTTAGGATCGATCGACACGTTCCCGCCTGACGGGACCAGGTCGCCGCCCAGAATTTTCATAAAGGTGGACTTGCCGCTACCGTTGGCACCGATCAGGCCATAGCGGTTACCGCCGCCAAATTTGACAGAGATGTTTTCGAACAGTGGCTTACTGCCAAACTGCATGGTGACGTTGCTGGAAACTAGCACAGGATTGCCTTTCGTTTGCGATGTGAGAATGTGAACCAGCGCGCATTATGCCAAAAAAAAGGGGCGGCGAATACACCGCCCCCCCGTTGAGAGACACTGGTTCTATTCAGGGGGTCTCTGCGGGACCAAAGACTGAATAATCGGGAAGCTTAACGTCCTGATAAAGCTCCCAGCCGCCGCCCAGCGCTTTATACAACGCCACAAGGTCAAGACTGCTCTGCACTTTTGCCGAAGCGGCCTGCTGCACGGCCTGAGCCAGCTGGCGCTGTGCATCCAGCGCATCAATAAACGATGACAGACCTTTGGTATAGCTGTCATTAGCCAGGTTGAATGCGTTTTGCAGCGCATCAACCGTCTCGTTCAGGCCATCCACCTGCTGCTGATCGGTGCGGTAGCTGACCAGCGCATTCTCCACGTCCTGCAGGGCGGTCAATACTGTCTGGCGGTAACCCAGCGCTGCGCTGGCCTGCTCGGCCCTGGCCAGTTTGACGCTGGAAACCAGCTGCCCACCCTGGAAGAGAGGAATCGAGATTGACGGCCCGAAGCTGTAGAAATGGCTGCTCCAGTTGTCCAGATAACTGATATCGGTGTTACGCATGCCAAACTGACCGGTCAGCGAGATGTCCGGGAACAGTTGAGCGACGGAGACGCCAATATTCGCTGTAGCTTCATGGAGTTTCGCTTCGGCCTGGCGCACATCCGGGCGACGACGCGCCAGCGTGGATGGCAGACCGACCGGCACCTCTTTCGGTAACGCAGGCAATGGCTTAGTGGCCATCAGTTCACCATCCAGCGCACCCGGAGGTTTGCCAGTCAGCACCGCCAGGCCATTCATCGCCTGATGGACCTGGGACTGATACTGCGGCAGCTGAGCGCGCAGGGAATTAAGCTGGGCGCGGGCATTTTCGACGTCCATCTGCGGAGCCAGGCCGTTACGCTGCTGGCTCTGCGTCAGCTCCAGCGTCTGCTGCGCCACATCAATCTGGGTTTGCAGCGTCTGGCTGATCGACTGCGCTCCGCGCAACTGCAGATAGGTCCGCGCCACTTCCGCTTCCAGCGAGACCAGCGCATCGTTGCGGCTTTCCAGCGACTCCTGCTGCCGGGCATCGGCGGCTTCAACCTGACGGCGCACCTTGCCCCACAGATCCAGCTCCCAGGAAGCATCAAAACTGCCCTGATACAGGGCAACCGGCCTGGTTAACCCGCTGAGTGCAGACTTCAGATCCGGATCGGTTTGATCGATCTGATCGTAAACACCGTTAGACTCCAGCTCGCCTTTCACCCCCAACTGCTGACGCTGGGCGGAGAGCTTGCCGTTTACTGAAGGGAACCAGGCCCCGCGCGCCTGATTCAGCTGCTGACGCGAACCGGCAATACGCAGAACCGCTTGTTGCAGGCTCAGGTTCCCGGCAATGGCACGTTCAATCAGGCTGTCCAGCTGAGGGTCATTAAACGACTTCCACCAGCCGGGATTGGTCACCGCCGCCTGTGGCCGGGAACCTGCTTCCGACTGCAGCGAGTTAAAGGTCGCCGGGGTGGACGGCTTCGGCGACTGGTAATCAGGGCCGACCGAACAGGCCGACAGCGCCAGGGTGGCGACCAGCAGCACGCTGAATCGCGAACGTGCGAAATAGGGGAAAACGTTCATGTCAGTGTGCTCCTGCACTGCCCTCGCTCTTAATCGGCGCGAGCAGTAAACATAAGGGAATAAGGACCAGGGCAACAATACTGAGGCCCATAAAGACGTCGATATAGGCCAGAATGCGGGCCTGAGCAATCATCTCTTTATACAGCTGGCCGGTGGCGATGGTCACCGGATCGCCCACCGCCGAGGTGAAGTCCCTCACCCCCTGCGCCCAGCGCTCTACCGTCAGGTTGAACGGTTCATTCAGCGGGGTCATGTTGTGCACCATATTCGCACTGCGAACCTGCTCTCGCTCGGTGATCATCGCGGTGGAAAGCGAAATCCCTATCGACCCGGCCACGTTACGGCACATGGTGAACAGCGCCGAGGCATCGGCGTTCAGCCGCTGCGGAATGGTGACGAACGCGATGGTGGTCAGCGGCACAAACAGGAAACCCAGTCCGATAGTTTGTGCGCTGCGCATCAGCACCAGCGTGGTGAAATCGACATTTGGCGTCAGCGTCGCTGAATAAATGAACGACACAAACAGGCAGGTGAAGCCAAAGGCGATCAGCCAGCGCGTCTGTACAATCGGCATCAGCTTCAACACCAGCGGGATCGACAACACAATCAGCACCGCGCCCGGCGACAGCACCAGTCCCGACCAGGTGGCGGTATAACCCAGGTCCTGCTGCGCCAGTTGAGGGATAACCACCGAGCTGCCGTAGAGGATCGCCGCCATCCCGGCCATCAAAATGCTGGCGACCCAGAAATTTCGATCCTTAAGCACATGCAGATCGACCACTGGCTTCCTCGCGTACAGCAGCCAGTAAACGGCTCCGACCAGCCCAATCACAGTAAGGATGGCAAAGGTGACTATAAAGCTGGAGCTGAACCAGTCATCGTCCTCTCCCCTGTCCAGCATCACCTGCAGACAACCCAGACCCAGGGTGATCAGACTGATGCCAATGTAATCGATCTTGAGTTTACCCTTCGCCCACTTGCGCTCCCACGGCGGATCTTCCAGCAACTGATAGATCGCCAGCACGCTGAAAATCCCCACCGGGATATTGATAAAGAACACCCAGCGCCAGCTGTAGTTATCGGTGATCCAGCCACCGAGGGTCGGACCCAGCACCGGTGCCACGATGATGGCAATCGAAGAGAGGCCAAACGCTTTGCCACGATCGGCTGGCTTGAAGTAGTCAAGCAGAACAGACTGCTGCACCGGCTGCAAGCCCCCCCCAAAGAAACCCTGCAGAACCCTGAACAGGATGATTTGCCACAGCTCGGTGGCGATACCGCAGAGGAAAGAGCAGATCGTGAACATCACAATACAAATCAGGAAGAATTGTTTGCGGCCAAACAGGCGGCTGAGAAACGCCGAAATGGGCAGAACGATGCCGTTTGCCACCAGGTAGGAGGTCAGCACCCAGGTGGATTCGTCATAGCTGGAAGAGAGCGAACCGGCGACGTGCGGCAGCGCCACGTTAACAATGGTGGTGTCCAGGATCTCCATAAACACCGCCAGCGTAACCGTCATGGCGACCAGCCAGGGATTGCTGGCCGGTTTCCAGTTCTCGCTGTGACTCATTCAACCGTCACCTTAGGCTCGACCGACAGCCCCAGCGGCAGAGGTTTGTCCGGATCCAGCCCTTTGTCGATAACGATTTTCACCGGGACACGCTGCACAATCTTCACGTAGTTGCCGGTAGCATTCTCGGACGGGAAGGTGGAGAAGCGCGAACCAGACCCCATCTGCACGCTGTCCACATGTCCCTGCAGCTTCAGGTCCGGCCATGCATCAACGGAGATATCCACTTTATCACCCGGCTTCATCCGGTTCAGCTGCGACTCTTTGAAGTTAGCGGTGATCCACACGTCCGGCGAAACCAGTGAGAACAGCGAGCTGCCTGCCTGCACCAGTGTGCCGACCTGCACATTACGCTTGGTGACAAAGCCATCGTAAGGCGCACGCACTTCGGTATAGGAGAGATTCAGATTGGCGGTATTCAGCTGGGCCTGAGCCTGCTGCACCTGCGACTGACGGGCTTCCACATTGGTTTCCTGCTGTCGAATCTGCAGCTGGATTTGTGAAGCCACTTCAACCTGCGCTTTGGCACTTTCCAGCTCGGCTTTGGCGCTTCTTAACTGCGCGCTGGCCGCGTCGATATTCCGCTGAGAGGTGGCTCGGGGATCGACGCCGCGCTGGCGTTTGTAATCTTCCTGGGCGTTGAGCAAGTTGGCTTCCGCTTTCGCCTGCTGGGCCAGAGCCTGATCTTTCTGCGCCGGATACTGAACTTTAGACAGCGCCAGCGAGGCCTGAGCCTGATGCAGCTGAGCGACAGCCAGGCCAAGCTGAGCCTGCGCCTGATCGCGCTGGGCTGTATTGTCACGGGGATCGATCAGCACCAGCAGATCGCCCTTCTTCACGCGCTGGTTATCACGCACCAGAAGTTTGGTGACATAACCAGAAGCTTTCGGCGCGATGGTGACCGCATCCGATTCGGTAAAGGCATCATCGGTGGTTTCGATATTGCGGGTGCTCAACCAGAACCACAGCGCCACAATCAGCGCAATTACCACCACTATCCCGAGGATAATCAGCGGTTTCTTGCCGGGACGCTTGTGTTCAGACTGGTCGTTGTTGTCCTGCTGCTGGGTGTCATCCTGATGACGCTGGTCATCATCTGACGGAGAAGTTGATTGATTAGCCATAGTTCTCATCAGTTTACAGCGGACCCAAACCAGGTCCGCAAGAGTACGCTGCTATAACAATAGAACGTAAACTGACAAATACCAGCGTTTCTTTACCAAGTCAGATTAGACTGAGGTCAGGCCGCATTTATTACTAAATAAAGCCCCCAGCCAACCGCTACAGCCCACGCCAGCATCGGCACAGAATAGAGATGAAAATGCCACCAGATACGGCGATCTTTCGCCATGCGCAGGGCAATCAGGTTAGCCAGCGAGCCCGGCAGTAGCCCAAAGCCGCCAATATTTACCGCCCAGGCAAGCAGCGTGCTCGCGGGCAGGCTGCTGAGCAGCAGAATAGTGGCAGGCACATTACTGATCGCCTGAGATAAACCAATCGCCACCAGGAACTGCCCTCCACCCGGCAATTGTGTCATCTGATGAAGAACGTGCTGCAGAGCGGGCAACTGTGTCAGCAGGAAAACATCAATAAACATGGCGATAAATACGGCCAGCAGACTCCAGTCAATGCTCAGCAGAATGCGGCGGGCCATCACCAGCAGCACCAAAAACACCACCAGCAGACCCCAGACGGCAAAGTCCAGCTCCAGCGCAACGATAAACAACAGATAAAGCACGGCGCTGGCAATCAGTAATGGACGCTGCCAGCTTTTCTCCTGCTGATGGGAAGAGTGCTCAATCCGGCGACGGGGGAAACAGATTGCCGTCAGGATCAGCAAACTGGCTACCAGCACGGCAGCCAGCGGCAACATCTGCCAGACAAAACCGCCAAAGCCTGCCTCCCCGTGACGCCACAGCAGAATATTTTGCGGGTTCCCGATGGGAGTCAACAGCGAACCGGCGTTAACCGCCAGCGCTTCAAAGATGATCAACCGGGCAATGGGCAGTGCAGAATACTGGCGTAGCGACAACGTCAACGGCACCAGAATAAACAGCGCCACATCGTTGGTCAGAAAGGTGGACAACAGTGCGGAAGCGGCGACAAAGAACAGCGCCAGCGCCCGCTGATGGTGAAAACGCCGCACCAGCCGCCGTCCCAGTACGTCAAAGTAGCCGCTGGCTTCAATACCTTTGGTCAGCATCAGCAGACCACAGAGCGTGGTCAGCGTGGGCCTGTCAACCGCGGCAGGCAGCTGCCGCAGGCTGAAGGGAACAAAGCAGGCCAGCAGCAGGCCCAGAACAACTAACAGATGCAAGAAGCGATCGTGCAGAAAAGGCCTGAGCAGCGTTGCCATGCGGACTCACAGAATGGGTTATTGACGGCTTTCGTAAAATTTCTGGAAAATGGCCAGCGTTTCATCACTGACGTGGTGCTCCAGCCCTTCTGCATCGCGGCGTGCGGTATCAGGACTGATCCCCAGCGCCAGCAGGAATGTTTCCACAATATGGTGCCGCTTACGGCTCTCTTCAGCCAGCGCTTCACCCTCTGCAGTCAGGAAAACGCCCCGGTAAGGAACCTGCTCTACAAGCCCCCCGCCAGCCAGCCTTTTCAGCATCTTGGCGACGGTGGGTTGAGACACGCCCAGACGTGCCGCCATATCCACCTGACGCGCTTCGCCAAACTCACGGATCAGATCGGAAATCAGCTCAACATAGTCATCAATAAGCTCACGGCGATGGGCTTCCCGCACCTGACGGAAGCCTTCGACATGCTCTTCGATATCTTTCAGTGGCGTGGGCACTGCTGTTTTTGCGCGACGACTCATTCAGCTTCCTCATTATTATCACTGATGCCCGATAACGGCCGCATCAGCCTGTTGGTGCCACATTGTAAACGAAGCTCTCGACAGCTCAAAATTTCGCGCAATAGCACTGGCTACAAAAGATAGCTTGTGCTATACCTGATGATAAAACGAACGGGAGGAACGTCGGATGAACAAGCCACTTTTATTGCAGCTACTCTGTCGCTCACCGTTTACGTTGCGGCTTCAGCTGCTGGAAATGCTGACCAGTAAGCCAGCAGAACCGAGCTCTGAGCATAAAAAAATCCGCCACTGAGGGCGGATTTTTTATTGCCAGCCGGAACCGGCAAGGCGGTGACAACTTAGAAGCTGTAACCTACGCCAGCAATCCAGGTGCCAACGTCAACGCTGCGGATACGGCTCTGCTCGTAGCCCACGTCCAGTGCAACGTTTTCGATGCCTGGGTTGAACTGCATACCTGCACCGTAAGAAAAGCCTACATCGCTTGAATCAGTTTTGTTACGATCCACGCCGTTGTGCTGGAATTTACCGTAACCGATACCTACAACACCGTAGATGCTTGCCCAGTCGTTCAGACGGTAAGCAGGACCACCGGTCAGGCCGTAGTACTGGCCTTTGTTGTAAACGCCCGCTTCGGAGTCATTTTTAGCGGTATAAGTCAAAGAACCGATCCACCCCAGTGGGTTACTGCCATCTTCGTAACGGTACTTCAGGTTGAAGCCGTTAGCTTTGTTCATTACGCCCTGCATATCGCTTTGTGCGTAACCGCCGGAAACAGTGCTTTGTGCCATTGCTGAACCAGCAGATACTGCCAGTACGCAAGCCAGTGCTGAAAGACATGCAATTTTTTTCATAACCACCTCAAATGTGAAAATACTTATCTCCTGACAACGCTGAAAATATAACAAAACTCAGGAAGAAACTCTGCCCCGAAATTGTTGTCCAACACAAATTTTGGTGTAACAGGACGTTAATGAAGTTTTGCATGTCATTCTTTTTCCTTATAATTTAGGAGTTCCCTCACCTCCGTCATCAGAATGTAAAAAAATGTTCATTAAGGCTATTCTTAATTAATCCTGACGTTTCTTTACCGTTCTAGCCCTGTTTTTAGCGTTTCGCTGACATTTTTTTCAGCCTTTCTACCCGTTTGATTGGGCGTTCCATTACACTGTGGGGAACTTTTTCTCACTTTGATGGACAAATAAGGCTGGTCTACAGGATGTCCTCTTCCTCTGCTGCATCATCTTCACACACTCCCATCTGGCTACCCGTTCTGGTTCTGCTGATTGCCATGATCTCTATTCAGGGCGGGGCGGCGCTGGCAAAAACCCTGTTCCCGGTAGTTGGTGCGCCGGGTATTACCGCTCTGCGTCTTTCGCTGGGAACGGTGATCCTCTGCATTATCTTTAAACCCTGGCGTTTACGCTTCAGCCGTCAGCAGCTCCTGCCACTGGTGCTGTATGGCATTGCTCTGGGCGGCATGAACTACTCCTTCTATCTGGCGTTACGCACCGTCCCGTTGGGTATTGCGGTGGCGCTGGAGTTCACCGGCCCACTGGCACTGGCACTGGCCGGTTCACGCCGCCCGCTGGACTTCGTCTGGGTGCTGCTGGCACTGTTGGGCCTGTGGCTCCTGTTACCCATCGGGCAGAGTATTTCCGGTGTGGATCCTAAAGGTGCCCTGCTGGCAGTGCTGGCCGGTGCCTTCTGGGCAGTCTATATCCTCAGCGGCCAATGTGCCGGCGCTGAGCATGGCCCGGCCACCGTGGCGATGGGGTCCCTGATTGCTTCGCTGATTTTTGTGCCGATAGGTCTGGCTTATGCCAGCAGCGACATCTGGAGCCTGTCGCTAATCCCCGTCGCACTGGCCATTGCGGTGCTTTCCAGTGCGTTGCCCTACTCGCTGGAGATGGTGGCACTGACCCGTCTGCCAGCGAAAACTTTCGGCACGCTGATGAGCCTTGAACCGGCAATGGCAGCACTCTCCGGAATGTTGTTCCTGAGCGAGGAGCTGACGCTGGTGCAGTGGCTGGGACTGCTGGCAATTATCTTGGCCTCAGCAGGGTCGACGCTGACCATGCGACCCAGAAAGAAGAAAATCGATCCGGTAAGCGAGCTGCGGGAATGATTGCCACCCTGCCCCGCTCCCGGATGTCGGGGCAAACTGACAGTTGATTGCCCGCGATTCCCCAGTCTATATTCGCCCCAACCGATGGGGCGAAGTTATTTTAACTTTTGCGCCATTACACCTGTTATATTTTGGTGACATCAATGTGAAATTTCCGCTCAGAAATATCCGACAACAGATAATCATTAAAAATAACACCCTCATTTAAACCCTTCTCTTTCAATAAAAAAATAAGAATTATATCAGTAAGTTAACTAATTAAAGCTGACTGATAATATTTATTAATCTCATTTAACTCGCTGAATATGCTCAATTAACCGGCAACTTCAACCTTAAGGTTCCGGCTATTAGACTGACAGGCAGTAACTTTCCGGCAGAGTTAAAAAGCGGTGCTATACTTAATCTCGTAACTTTCAGGACAACCCCATTAAGAGGATATTAATGATGAGTACCGCTAAACTGGTAAAAACGAAATCTTCTGATCTGATTTACACCCGTAACAACGTGGCTGACGACGAGAAAAAAGCCACCATTGAGGTGCTGAATCGTCTGGTAACGGAATTCATTGATTTGTCCCTGATAACCAAGCAGGCGCACTGGAATATGCGTGGCGCTAACTTTATTGGCGTGCATGAGATGCTGGACGGTTTCCGTACCGTTATCACCGAGCATCAGGATACTATCGCTGAGCGTGTTGTTCAGCTAGGCGGCGTGGCACTGGGGACAACTCAGATCGTTAACGATAAAACACCGTTAAAAAGCTACCCGCTGAATATCCACAGCGTTCAGGATCACCTTAAAGCACTGGCTGAACGCTATGCTGTCGTCGCAAATGACACCCGTAAAGCGATCACCGAAGTGGAAGATGAAGATACGGCGGATATTTTCACCGCTGCCTCGCGTGACCTGGATAAATTCCTGTGGTTCATCGAGTCTAACATCGAGTAACACGACGGCAGGCTTCCCCACAGCCTGCCATTTACTGAACGGTAAAGAGCAGATGAATTTCATCTGCTCTTTTTTTAAGCCTCGCCAGTTTCAGCCATTTCAGGAAAATTCAGACTCTCTTAACAATTCTCCTCCTCCCTGCTCCTTGCAGGTTGTTTTTATGCCCTTTTTTGCTACAACTGATCTGCACCACAATGAACATCACGCCCTGTTTTGGTGCGCACTTTTGGTGCACCCCACCATCAATGACTGCTCAGGTCCGGAAAAATTGACTTAAAGTGCTGTTTTTCATATATTCCGAAAAAGTGGCATAATTTTTTCATATGGATGCTGGCATTCAATCGGGCATAGACCTTGCCTGACTGCATAAGGATAAAAAAATGAAGTCGATTGTTAAGTTTTCCCTGGCTGCGCTGACGCTGGCGTTTGCCGTCTCTTCAACTGCCGCAGAAAAAAAACTGGTTGTCGCTACTGACACCGCCTTCGTTCCTTTCGAGTTTAAACAGGGTGACAAATATGTGGGCTTCGATGTGGACCTGTGGGCCGCTATCGCCAGACAGCTGAACATTGATTATACCCTGAAGCCAATGGACTTCAGCGGCATCATCCCTGCCCTGCAGACCCGTAACATCGACCTGGCGCTGGCCGGTATCACCATTACCGATGAACGTAAGAAAGCCATTGAGTTCTCCGACGGCTACTACAAAAGCGGCCTACAGGTAATGGTCAAAGCCAATAATGATTCGATCAAAGGTATCGACGATCTGAACGGCAAAGTGGTGGCAGTGAAGAGCGGCACCGGTTCGGTGGACTACGCTAAACAGCACATCAAGGCCAAAGACCTGCGTCAGTTCCCGAATATCGACAACGCCTATATGGAGCTTGGCACCGGCCGTGCTGATGCAGTGCTGCACGACACGCCAAACATCCTGTACTTCATCCATACCGCTGGCAAAGGCCAGTTCAAAGCGGTAGGCGACTCTCTCGAAGCTCAGCAGTACGGCATCGCCTTCCCGAAAGGCAGCGACGAGCTGCGTGAGAAAGTGAACGGTGCCCTGAAAACACTGCGTGAAAACGGGACTTACAACACGCTGTATAAAAAATGGTTCGGTACCGAACCTAAATAAGACATTTTGATTTACTTTTCGCAGGCGCACTCGCCTGCGTTTTCCACGACCCAGATAAAAATGGTTTTGAACCGGAGAAGAGATAATGCAGTTTGACTGGAGCGCCATCTGGCCATCAATTCCGGCCCTGCTTGAAGGTGCCAGGCTGACCCTGTGGATTTCGGTCCTCGGGCTGGTCGGCGGCCTGATTATCGGCCTGGTGGCCGGTTTTGCCCGCGCTTATGGCGGCTGGCTGTCACGCAACATCGCCCTGGTATTTATCGAATTGATCCGCGGCACACCGATTGTCGTGCAGGTTATGTTTATCTATTTCGCCCTGCCGATGGCCTTTAACGACCTACGCATCGATCCATTCAGCGCTGCGGTCGTCACCATTATGATTAACTCCGGTGCTTACATCGCGGAAATCACCCGTGGTGCCGTACTGTCAATTAACAAAGGCTTTCGTGAAGCCGGTCTGGCGCTTGGCCTTTCGAGCCGTGAAACGCTGCGCTACGTGATCATGCCGCTGGCGCTGCGCCGTATGCTGCCACCGCTGGGCAACCAGTGGATCGTCAGCATCAAGGATACCTCGCTGTTTATCGTGATCGGCGTGGCCGAGCTGACCCGTCAGGGCCAGGAAATTATTGCCGGAAACTTCCGCGCGCTGGAAATCTGGAGCGCCGTGGCCGTTATCTATCTGATTATTACGCTGGTGCTGAGCTTTGTTCTGCGTCGCATTGAAAAAAGGATGAAAATCCTGTGATTGAATTTAAAAACGTCTGCAAGCATTTTGGCCAGACTCAGGTTCTGCACGACATCAATCTGACCATCACACAGGGAGAAGTGGTGGTGATTATCGGCCCTTCCGGTTCCGGTAAATCCACCCTGTTACGCTGCATCAACAAGCTGGAAGAGATCACCACCGGCGAACTGATTGTTGACGGGCTGAAAGTGAACGATCCAAAGGTTGACGACCGTCTGATTCGACAGGAAGCGGGCATGGTATTCCAGCAGTTCCACCTGTTCCCGCAGATGACTGCGCTGGACAACGTCGCCTTTGGCCCCATCCGCGTACGTGGCGCGAAGAAGGAAGAAGCTCATCGTCTGGCAAAAGAGCTGTTGGGCAAAGTGGGCCTCGCCGAGCGCGCCCACCACTTCCCTTCCGAGCTGTCAGGTGGACAACAGCAGCGCGTGGCGATAGCACGTGCGCTGGCGGTGAAGCCGAAAATGATGCTGTTTGATGAACCAACTTCCGCGCTGGACCCGGAGCTGCGTCATGAAGTGCTCAAGGTGATGCAGGATCTGGCAGAAGAAGGCATGACTATGGTGATCGTGACTCACGAAGTGGGCTTCGCCAAGAAAGTGGCCTCGCGGCTGATCTTTATCGACAAGGGACGCATTGCCGAAGATGGCAACCCTGACGAGCTGATCGATAACCCGCCAAGCGCTCGCCTGCAGGAATTTTTACAGCACGTGTCGTAAGACCGTGAATTTTCGGTACCCGCACTTGTTTCAGGCTTCCTCACGATAAAGAGGAAGCCTGTTTAAAACAAAATCAGACTCGCGTTTCTAAAACAGCATTAATATCTTCCAGGGACAACAATGACAAACGTCGTTCCAATCGAATGTTGTCAGTGATTTGTGGCGTCGAAAAATCGTAATTCTGTTTCTGATATTGCCATCCCTTCCAGATAGAAACAGAACTTGCTGTCAGGCCAACAGTACTAGTCCCTAATGAGAACCACCCCAGAATTTCTGCCGTTCTTTCATCAACAAATTCTGAAGCGATACTACTGCCAATTCCGAGAACGCCGGTTGCGACTCCAGTCCCGGCCAGAATAATGTCAAGCTTAGTAAGATCCCCTGTTAAGCTGGTGAATCCATTAAGATTAGCATTAGTGTTTCTAGCCACAGTGGCCGCGCCCTGCACTGTCTGACTTTTTGATACAAACGAAGATATCGTTGAAGTCAACCCTGAAATTATGCTTGCCGCGCCAAACCCTGTACTGATCCAGCCAAGGATTGATGATGCCTCCGAATTTTTTTCCGACAATGCTAATGATGCTATTGTCAAAACATCACTGACTGCTCCCAGCGCAACCGAAATGGCCGCGACCTTTGAACTCACAGCAATAGAAGCGAGTAACGAGGAGCTTGCCGCAACAGCCGGAATAGCTGCACCAAATGACAGTATCGCCAACAATAAACTAACAGAGGCGAGTGTGATACCAATAATACTTGCAGTGCTGAGATGCCCATTCAGATCCATGCGATTAACAGGATCGCCCAGAGAATAAATATAAGGGTTAATGCCGCCTTCACCAAAGGGACTCCAGCTATCCGGACTGTGAAAGCGCATCAAGACAGGATTGAATACGCGGTAACCATTACCCAGGAAATACCAGCCGGTAACCGGATCAATCTGTGCACCAGCCATGCCAGGAGACGCTGAAAGTAAGCTGCGGAAACCATAAGGCGTATGGCTGAGATGGAGAACGTCATTGCCAGACTGAGCAAGATAGGGAGTGCCGTTAGTCAGCAAACCGTATTGATAATCCTTTTTCTGCTGGCCAGTAACACTGGTATGCCCAAGACGCTGATGCGTGTTGTCATCCAGCCATGTCAGTTTTTCATCACCGATTTCGGCATTGGAAATACGTTGATTAGCATAATGAGAGCGATTAGTTTTACCGTCAGGAAGTATCTGAGCAATCAGCTTATCCTGCGCATCATACTGATAGCGACAAACCAGTTCATTACGCTGACTCCAGACCTCTGTCAGTCTGTTTTTGCTGTCATAAACCAGCGTTTGCTTTTTTTCATCCCTGACCAGGTTTCCATTATCATCATAACGGAGTTCAGCAATCAGAGTGTTACTGCTCAAAAATCGCAATTGTGTGGGATCGGTCTGGCTATATTCATAGAAAACCGATTCGGTCATTGAGCCATAGGAGCTGTCCAGCCGTACGATATTCCCCCACTGATCATAATGATAAAGTTGACCTGAAAGTATTCGACCTGTGCTGTCAGCCGGTGCCTCGATACCGGCACAATGATAATTGTGCAGACGGCCATGACTGTCATAGTCAAATCGTTCATTGTTCAGAACAAGGCTGTCCCTGAGCAACAGTCGCTGACTGAGTCTGCCTTCTGGCGTATATGATTGTGTCAGAATTTCGGTTGAGGTATGGGTGCTGTATACCCGACGTATTTCACGGCTGAACTCATCATAATCGATGGTTGTCGTCAGTCTGGAGTGCCCGCCCTGCACTTCCGTTCTGATCAGGCGGCCAAACCCATCATAGCCATAAGTCGCTGACTGTTCTCCCTGCCGGGATCGCTGTAATCTCCCGTAAGTATCATAATCATAGAAATGCTCATTTCCCAATGCATCACGATAATATTGCAAAGCGCCGGACATGGAGTAACGATAATCGCTGGATGAAATAACCTGATGGTTCTCAGTCAATTCTTCTTTTTTAACTGCCCCCGAAGGATAGTATTCATACTGATTGTTGACATTGCCCTCTGAGGCATTTTGCAACTTTGCCGTTTTAGAGAAATAAGAGAAATTTTGATTAAGTTGTGGTGTCTGAATACGGTTTAGTACACCGCCCAACTGAAACTGATAGCCCCGGGACTGGTTACTCATGGAAGGAGTCGTGATTCTTTCCGGTAAAGACTCTCCCTGGTTATAACCATATTGCGTTAACCGACCGCCGATCGTGTCGCGCACCACCCGTCCCAGGCCATCATAGGAGGCTTCTCCAAACTGCCTGTTATTCACTGAAACAGAGGCAATATACTCAGCAGCAGAAAAAGGAGCGTAAGCAGAATCCAGCTGGGTACCATCAGGCAGAATTTTACGAATCAACCGGTCAAAGATGTCCCACTCATAGCGAATGACGGCGCCATTATTGTCAGTTTCTGAAATTTTACGACCAAATCCGTCATACTCAACCACTGTTCGCGCATAGACCGTCTCATTTTGCTTAAGGATGCGAATAGTTTCAGGCTTACCAAACAGATTCTTTTGACTGGTGACATTCCCCAACCCCTGTAAACCCTGCCGGGAAACCATGGTAACGGGATCATAACTGTCTTTCTCCACCCGGCCATCATTATATGATGTAGTGATCAATCCTCCCCATCCGTCATACAGATGATGCTTCGTCTGGCGATACGGCTGCGCCAGACGCCGCGAAGAAGCAGAAGAGAGATCCCATAACCAGTCAGTGTCCGTTTCAGTCACGACCAGACCCTGAACATTAAACTGTCGGGAAAACGTTTCCCGATAGGTGCCGGTGTAACTGCCGGAAGAGAGGACTGCATCGTCATCCTGTTCAGCAATTGAAACAACCCTGCCCATCCCGTCATAGTAAATTTGTCGGTTGACACCATCCGGTGTGGTTTCGGTCATAACAGGCCAGTAATTGCCTTGCCCGGCCGCGGGGTACTGATAAGAATAGTGACGCTTAACTTCCTGCGATGTTCCGGCGGAAATAATCTCCTCACTCAACTGCCCTTCCGGCGTATAACGGTAATCAACAGTCGTGCCATTTTCATCCACCGTGCGCAGTTGCCGTCCGGAAAGTAACGCTGTAATTTCTGAGGTTTGCTTCCGCGCGTTATCATGACCAGTTACGGTTTCGGTGCGTGTGACGCTTGCCGTTGTAAACTGGTAGCCGAAGGTCGATGTGGTGGCCAGATTATTCATCGAAGAATCAATACGGGCCAGCAGACTATGTTGACGCTGTGTGGGGGAGTTCGTATAGCCGTATCTTTTAGTCAGGAGTCCGGAAACCTCTTCCTGGGCCAGGCAAACGTATCCACTCAGCAACGACGCCCCACTGAATGCAGGCAGATTCTGCCAGCTGTAGCGGGTGACTTTATCTGCTGCGGTTCCATAAGCCGCTTTCCTGACTGTGGATTTTAAAAAACGTGAGAAGCCGAGCGGATCGGCAGGACAATTATTTCCCTCGCCCGTGGCAGGATAATACTCATTGATCTCTTGGGTGCCATCAACATGAGTGGTACGTAATGTATTCCCCCACTGATCGGTCTGGTAGATCTCCTGCTCCTGCCGGGAAGCCCCTGAACTTAAATCAGTATAAATAGTCTCTATCCGAGCCAGCAACTGCAAGTTGGCAGGCTGCTGATAATAATTAACGCCAGCTATTTCGTTATAAGTTAAATTTCGTGTGAGCCGTTTACCCCCCTCGGTTTTCTCTTCCTTAATTAACAGGTGAAAACGATTAAAAGTTCGTTCTGTACTGGAAATAACATTACCATTTTCCACCAACCGCTCAGTTGATGAGTAATTGTACGTGCCACTGACCAGATATAGATTATCCTGATCGCGATCGATCTGGTTTTTCCCAGAAAAAAAACCTGTAAAATTATTGGTCGCGCTATATTGATAATTTTTCAGGATGGCTGGCTGCCCATTGCCCGGAAATGCATTTAATGCCACTACACACGGAATGGTGCTGGTATTGGTGGTCCTCATACCTGTGGCATTATACTGAATCTGTTCAATATAACCAGAAGGCTTCCGGTACCGTTCAATTGCAAGGAATGAATTTTGTAACGTCAGATAGTTAAAAACATAACCAGCCGAAGGGCGAACAGATGAAGAGAAGGGAATGCTGATACCTGTGAGTCGGTTATTACTATAATCCAGCACAATCCTCTGCATAACACCAAGGTCATCGGGATATTCAATCTGACTACAGGTCACACCAAAATAGGATAACCGCAGTATGACAGTATTTGTCTGACGATGCCGGACCTCCGTCAGGCAGTGATTTCCCCCTATGATCGGGCCATAGGTGAAATCATATATTTCACCATTTTCAAATGTGACTGACGTGGTGAGTGCCAGCTGGCTGCTCAAGTTCGTTCTTTGTAAAGTCTCGACCGTGCCATCTTTATTATAGACATAATAAAGATTAGTATTTTGCGAAACCAGCCTGACGTTTTTTAATTTTCCGTCCCGCAAAACCACTTCTCTGCCTGCAACAACAGGCTCACTTTTGAAACTTTCCCCACCGTGCGTTGTGAACAGACGATTTTGCAAATCATAGCGTGTAGAAGACAGAGTCCAGCCGGTACCAAATCCATTATTCAGACTGTTAAACATTGAGAAGGATAAGGTAAGTGGATAGGTAGCCCCTTCCATATTGAAAGGACTCAGAGAAATCAGCTCCAGCGAAGCTGAATATTGTCCGGTTCTTGGATCCACTCCGGTAGAAAGAGAGGAACCAAAATTAAAAGCATTAGAATATAATTCATTCATATTCATTAACCTTAAAAAATTCTAATATTGAAAATCATTATCACCATTGGTGACAATGGCTTCCATGTTCATATTGAGATTTTTAATTACCTATACGATGTAAAGTTAACGTTTTACCCGTATCCATCGGCGAAACTCTGAAGCGATGTTCCGTTCCAAAGTTATCAATCATTGTCATATCATGCGTACCACTGTGCATCGAAGTCGACCATGAACATCCAGTAACCTGTAGAACATCAGCACAAATTTGCCGATCCGAAACATCTACGCTATAGCCGAAATCCCAGACGCAACCGCCCCCCATATTATCCCGGGCATTCACATTAGATCTTCCCTGAGCATAAAACCTTCCTCTTGTCAGAAACCTATTGCTCTCATGAGTATTGCCAAGATTATAAAATCGCCGCGTAGTGTTACCTAAAGTTCGAGATACTGATCGAAGATTATAAGGTAACTGCCAAGTATACAGCGTTATCGTTTGATGATGTACATCCCACTTGTTCATATCTTCCTGACGATTCTGTATTGTTCTTAGTACCGGTGAAATACTATTAATAATGACTGGTTGAATCGCGGTCAGACGAATTGAACTGTTAAAAATATTGTTGTTACTATCTGACATGTTCGTTGTCAGCGTCATTGTATTTATCAGCAGACCCAGATCGTTCATAACATCAAATTGCATAGTCGCCATCAATTGCTGCGTACCTGTCGCTGAACTGCTGATATAAAAGTCAAAGGTATCCGGCACGATATTGGTGTTATAGGGTTCTGCCATCCCGGTTATCTGAATTTCAGATGATGATTTTTCGCTCACCAGACATTCCATGCAAAGCCCCTGGAGCTCTTCATGCTGATTTTCAGTTACTCCGCTGTGCTCCCCTTCTAATTCAGAAACGGGATCGGCTGGCATCCAGCGTGCTGCTGGCTGCAACAGCGAAGAAGTAATCGTTCCAAGATCGTAAATATTACGAGTATTGGTATAAGTCCAGCCACCAGGTAACCAAAGATTATTAACATCCAGAGATGATGAAAAAGCAACCGGCCGGAGTGAAAATTTCTCACGGGTACTCAATGGAACTTTGACCATCTGACCACTGCTGTCTCTTCCCTGCTTAAGTACAGAGATACGAATTTGACATTGATGTCTGTCGTTCGCATAAAAACGATCGTTTATTTCTTCAATAGTAAAAGAAACTACCCGTACATTAGAGATACCACTCGCATTGCTAATCATATCGCCTCCTTACCATAATCATTTGTTAAAGAAAGAATATCCAGTTCAAAACCATAATAAGGTGCTATCAGTTCAGGAATAGTGTTAATTCGATACTTACTTCCAATTTCATCTTCACGATTCGTCAGTGCACTGGATATAAAATTACCGTACATTCCTTCAGCCTGGAAAATGAATTGCGTTGTGGATGGATTTTTGGAAACATAATGGCAAAGTGCGTTCCTAATCGTTGAGATAAACAGAGGCCCAGCTTCCGAAGACGGAAATGCCAATTCATCCCCTCGCATCATTCCCATATAATTATTTTTACTCAATTTATAAATATTAATTTCACGATAATCTCTTCTCATAAGAAAATGATTACCATCATCAATAAAATAATATTTTGGTGTCTTTTCACTATTCAAGAGATGCTCTGGCATAACAAACTCAAGAATGAGCCTTTCCTCACCCACGATAAAAGGAAGAAATTCCTTTCCTCTTAGAAAATAACTGAGTCGTCCAATCCATCCCGAACCATGGGAATCTTTATAAAGGGCACAGGCATGCCCCTGGTCTAATATATTCATATTAACCTCTTGGTGTTTGAGTTGTCGTTAACTTATTGGTTGATATTAGATGTTACATATTTTACCAGCTGTTCTAAGGTGGCAATTTCATGATGAGCGAAAAGTTCATCGCTGATACTGACACGATAAGAATCGAGAATAAAAACCTGTATTTCTACATAATCCAGACTATCAAAACTCAAAAATGAAAATGAAGAATCCATCGATACACTCTCAGAATCAATATCTTTCATGGATAATATTCTCATTTTTATCGATTCAAAAATCTCCTGACCGATCATCACCCCACTCCTCTTTTAAATATTTAGTAATCACTGTTGTTCTACATTGCAGAATTAACACCTCATCCAAATAACAATTATAATTAAATAACCTGACATATTTTCGGCCTTCTCCATTAACAGGCTGGCATACCGATAAAAAAACCGTAACGTTTCCTGGATCATTCATCACCCTGTACCATACAGAAGGCTCAGTTAACCAGGATGCAGACTGACTGACTTGCAGTGTATGAGTTTCTCTCAGATAATCATCCAGGCTGGGAAAATGGAAGTTTAAAAAATTAAGAAAAGTGCTGCAGTGAATAATTTTTCGAAATGCTAACGCACAGATAAAAGTACGACAGTCATGTTCTTTATTAATCATCGAGTGGAACTTCGTATAATAGCTATTTATTTCAGCACGGGTAATAATCAGTTTTTCAGCAACCTGCTCCTTCCTTTGGTATTGCGAAAGTAAAGCTCCTTCACCAAAGCTAAGACATCCCGTGACAATATCCAGTCCCTGGAGATCACTCATCTTTAGCTTCCCCTTTCCAGCATCAAATGTAAGAAAGTGTTCCTTTTCGGTATAAACATGTTTGCGGAACTGCATTTCAATCCCCGTAACTGTCTTCACATTGTGAGATTCAGTGGCTAACAACCCCCTCATAATAACAACAAAAATAAGCATTCCCTGAACGGGATTTTCATATTCGATATTACTGTAATGCATGGGATTATTGTCTCCGGAAAAAGATGACCAGTTGACAATATCTTTCTGATTAAACCTGAGCATAAATCACCCCACCTTAGCAATAACGAGCGCAGCATTTTGCCCACCAAATCCTGCGCTAATATTCAATGCAACACTGGGTGATATACCTGTAAGATGTTCATTCGGTAGATAATTAAGATCACACTCAGGATCTGACCGATGTAGATTGAGGGTAGCAGGCAGCATATTATCATTAATAGCTTTTACACAGACTATCGTTTCAAAACTTCCGGCCGCGCCAACCAGATGTCCCGTGTAAGATTTTGTGCTGGAGACAGGGACTTCAAAAGCCTGCTTTCCAAATACACTTTTGATCGCTCTGGTTTCATATAAATCATTCAACTGGGTAGATGTACCATGTGCATTAATATAATCCACGTCCATGACAGAAAAACCGGAACGATCAACAGCCATTTTTATCGTATTAATAAGAGAGGCCATATCTTCGGCAGGGCGCGTAATATTCATGCCATCGCCATACTGCGCATAACTTTTCACTTCAGCCAAAATTGTAGCACCGCGGGCAACGGCCGAGTCATACTCTTCCAGGCAAACCACGGCGCTGCCTTCAGCCAGCACAAAGCCGGAACGATCCAGACTGAATGGGCAGGATGCTTTATCATGATTCATCGTTTCTTTAGATAAGGCTTTCAGTATATCAATACTCCATATACTGAATGCCGTTCTTAATGACTCGGCACCTCCCGCAAGCATGCACGTTGCACGTCCTGATCGGATAATTTCAAAGGCATCCCCAATAGCCATCGACCCGGTAGCACAGGCAGCCATGATAGTATTCTGATAACCTTTCAGCTCATACATCATGGCGCAGGCCGCCGTCATTGAACCAGCCATCGTGATCAAATTACTTTTGGGATGGGTCATACCTGTTTTAGCAAATTGAGCGGAAAAATCATTTGCTGAATCTAAACCACCCCATCCACTCCCCAGAATGACACCGCATTCAAAATTATCGTAATAATCTGTCGGCTTACCTTCAGTACCAAAAGCCTGAGCAACTGCTTGCCTGCAGCTTTCCAGAGCTAATTTTCCACATTCAGGTAAATAGTGTGTCAGCACCTTTGGTAGCAGTCTGTACCGATTTTCATTTTTTTCCAGGAATGAAAAAAAACGGGCCGTTATATTTTTGTTTTCAAATTCAACAGGAGAAAAAAACAATTTTTTTTTCGTTATACTTTCCCAGCATGCATCCACAGTTTCGCCACCTGCATTGATGGCGCCCATTCCGGTTATTACTACTCTTTTTTTACCCATTTTTTTCACCTGGAAATGTTAATTTTATACTTTGCCAATTCGCTCCCATATAAAAACCTCGTCACCGGACAGTACTTTATCAGAAAGTAAATATCCCTTTTAAAGGCTTTACACTATCAATTACTCTTCCTATTAAAATCATTATTAATCCTATATTTCACAGCATATCTTCATCCTGTTCAAATGCACTCTCAAAAAATAGCCTCTCCTGAGTAATTATTGATAAGTTAATGAGTCGCAATGCTAAATACATCTGAAATGTCTGATACTTTGAAAGATATCTGCAACAATAAATCCTGCGTTATCTCTTTCAGTTTTATATATTCCTGGTCTAAAAAAAGCCCTCTTTACCTTCCACTTACACTTAGCAGACTATACTTTCTGGTCGACGCTGACTTTGCGCCGCAATGGGAGAATATGATGTTGGGAACCCTTCCACCCTGGCGTTTCGCCTTACGGTGGCTAATGTTTACGTTTTTTTTGATTTTTGCCGAACAAAGCCAGGCAGTATCGCTTCCTGCCGCTGCAGTGGCCGCTTCGCAGTCACAGTCTGCCGCAACCTCCACCCAGAGTGGTGAACCCAGCGTTGAAGAGAAAAAAGCCGCCTACGCCGCACTGGCGAATATTCTGCAAAACGATCAGTCTCGCCAGGAGTTAATCGATCAGCTACGCTCCGCCTCCGAAAGCCCCTCAACCACCAAAGCGCCAGTGCTGACGCCACCCGGTGAGGATGAAGATAAAACGGTGCTGGAAAGCGTGACCGATGTCAGCCGTCATTTTGGCGGGGAGTTTCTCACCCGGGTGGAGAAACTTCAGCGCAACATCGCTGATGCCCCGCATAAACCTTTCAATCAAAATACCTTTTTCAACGCACTCAGCCACTTCGCGATGCTCGCTATCGCGCTGTTTGCCTTCTACTGGCTGATCAGTTGGGCAATGAGTCCAATTTATCGCCGGATGGGTCAGTGGGGACGGCAGAAAAACAGCGACCGGACTAACTGGCTGCACCTGCCTTCGGTGATCCTCGGCGCGTTTATTATCGACCTGCTGCTGCTCGGTCTGGCGCTGTTCGTCGGGCAGATCCTGAGTGATTCCCTGAATGCCGGCAGCCGCACCATCGCCTATCAGCAGGGGTTGTTCCTGAATGCTTTTGCGCTGATCGAATTTTTCAAAGCCATCCTGCGGCTGATGTTCAGCCCGCGTTTTCCACAGCTGCGCTTTTTCCATTTGCCGGACGATCGCGCCGCCTACTGGAATACCCGTCTGAGCTGGCTGAGCGGCGTGATTGGCTACGGGCTGCTGGTGATTGTGCCGATTGTCTCCAACCAGGTGAATGTGCAGGTGGCTGCGCTGGTCAACGTGGTGCTGATGGGGCTGATCACCCTCTGGGCGCTGTATCTGATCTTCCACAATCGCCACAACATTCAGATCGAACTGAACCGTGTCGCCGATCGTTCAATGACCTTCTTTTCGCTGTTTATCCGCGCTTTTGCCTTGATTTGGCACTGGCTGGCCAGCGCCTATTTTATCGCGCTGTTCCTGTTCTCAATGTTCAACCCCGGCGACAGCCTTAAGTTTATGATGTCCGCCTCTGTTCGCACGCTGGCAATTATCGGCATTGGTGCGCTGATCTCCGGCATTCTGACCCGCTGGATTTCCAAGACCATCATCCTGTCCCCCGACCTGCGCCGTAACTATCCTGAGCTGCAGCAGCGGGTTAATGGCTGGATTTCGGTGATGCTGAAACTGGCAAGAACGCTGACCGTGTTTGCCGTCAGCCTGCTGCTGCTCAATGCGTGGAACCTGTTTGACCTGTGGCACTGGCTGACGGTGGGCGCAGGCGTGAAGATGGTCGATGTGATTATCCGTATCGTGATGATCCTGTTCTTCTCGGCAGTGGGCTGGACGCTGCTTGCCAGCCTGATTGAAAGCCGCCTGGCTTCCGACTCGCACGGCAGGCCAATGCCCAGCGCCAGAACCCGCACGCTGCTGACACTGTTCCGTAACGCGCTGGCGGTGGTGATCAGCACCATCACCATCATGATTTTGCTGTCGGAAATTGGGGTGAATATCGCGCCGCTGCTGGCCGGTGCCGGGGCACTGGGTCTGGCTGTGTCATTCGGTTCACAGACCCTGGTGAAAGATATTATCACCGGTATCTTCATCCAGTTTGAGAACGGTATGAATACCGGCGACCTGGTCACAATTGGCACCATTACCGGCACGGTGGAGCGGATGTCGATCCGTTCGGTTGGCGTCCGCCAGGACACCGGCGCTTACCATATTATTCCATGGTCATCGATTACCACCTTCGCCAACTTCGTGCGAGGTATCGGTTCGTTTGTCGCCAACTATGATGTTGACAGGCGTGAGGACAGCGAGCGGGTAAATGCCACTCTGCAGGCGGCCGTTGAGGAGCTGATGCAGGATAAGGATATTCGTGGAATGGTGATTGGCGAGCCATCTTTTGCCGGGCTGGTCGGCTTGACTAACCAGGGCTTTACCGTGCGGGTCTCCTTCACCACCCAGCCACTGAAGCAGTGGACCGTGCGTTTCGCCCTGGACAATATGGTGAAGAAGCACTTTGATGCTGCAGGGATCAAGGCCCCGCATCAGACGGTTCAGGTGATGCAGACCGGCACCGAAATCGACGGTGCTGCCAGCTTCCAGTCGCTGCCTGCGCCCGATTAAACGCGGGACATCTGGCGTTCACGCACCGGTTTTTCCATAAAGGTCCAGGCGATAAAGCGACTCTGCTTCTGACCCTGGGCCATTTCAACAGTGCGTACGGCAACGGCTCCGGCCTGCTCCAGCGCGCGCCAGATGTCCGGCAGGTTTTCCTTGCGGGAGACCAGCGAAGTGAACCAGATGCACTGGCGGGAAAACATCACGCTTTCGTCGATGATCCGGGCGATAAAGGCTTTTTCACCGCCTTCGCACCACAGCTCATCCCGCTGACCGCCAAAGTTAAGCGGCGAGCTTTTTGCCAGCCCGAGGTTGCGCACTTTTCGCTGGCTGCCCTGCTGCGCCTCACTGGCTGAGGCATGGAACGGTGGGTTACAGATTACTGCATGATACTGTTCGTTTTTATGGATGATGCCGCTGAAAATCGCCTGATGATCTTTCTGCCTGCGCAAACGAACGCCACGGTTCAGGCTGGGGTTAGCCGCAATGATAGCGTTGGCAGAACGCATAGCCTCTTCATTGATTTCGCTGCCGGTAAAGCGCCAGTCGTATTCGCGATTGCCGATCAGCGGATAGATGCAGTTTGCGCCACATCCGATGTCCAGCACGTTGATATTGCGCGGCACCACGGACTTATTATCTTCCGCCAGCAAATCCGCCAGATGGTGAACATAGTCGGCGCGGCCGGGCACAGGCGGGCAGAGAAAGCCATCCGGAATAGTCCAGTGTTCAATCTGGTAAAAATGGTGCAGCAGCGCCTGGTTCAGCATTCTGACCGCCGCAGGATCGGCAAAGTCGACCGACTCATCGCCGTACTGATTCACAGCCACAAACTCCGCCAGAGGCGGATGGCTGGCAATAAGCGCGGGAAAGTCATAACGGCCACGATGGCGGTTGCGGGGATGAAGCTGAGTTTTTTCGGCGGTATTTTTCATATTCGGCTCTCTTGTCTGAGGCGCGTAAGATACCTTCTGTGGTAAAGATCGTAAACAATTGCCGCCTTTTTTCCCCTTGCAGACCAGCTACTATAGGGTAATTCTGCGAATTTTAAGGAGTTCTGATGACACGTTCCCGCCACTCTTATCAACCCCGTCTGGGCCACGGTCTGCCACATGACCCACTGAATGCGATCGTTGGTCCCCGGCCGATAGGCTGGATTAGCTCGCAGAGTGCCAGAGGCGAGCGCAATCTGGCACCGTACAGCTTCTTTAACTGCTTCAATTATCAGCCTCCGATCATTGGTTTTTCCAGTCAGGGCTGGAAAGACAGCGTGGCCAATATTGCTGAGACCGGAGAATTCGTCTGGAATCTGGCCACGCGCGAGCTGGCAGTAGCAATGAATGAGAGTTCTGCTTCGGTACCGCACGGTGAAGATGAATTTACCCTGACGGGGCTGACCGCCCTGCCCGGCACGCAGGTTAACGTCAGTATGGTGGCGGAAAGCCCGGTAAACTTCGAATGCAAGCTGACTCAGTTAATTCAGTTGCAGGGAGCAGATGGCGGCAAGATCGACCAGTGGCTGGTGCTGGGCGAAGCAGTAGCGATCCATATCGACCAGGCACTGCTGGAAGAGGGCATTTACCAGACGGCCAGAGCCAACCCGATTTTGCGCGCGGGCGGCCCAAGCGCTTATTATGCTATCAGCGATGAGTTGCGGTTTGATTTGATCCGGCCGGATGCACGGAAGATTTAGTCAGTAGTGGCTCCGGGTGCAGGTGTTGCGTCTTGATTATCCCTGCGGCTTTCTCAATCTCCGGGGCCAGCCAGCGATCTTCCTGCCAGGTTGCCACCTGCGCACGCAGCAATGCCCAGGCTTCACGTGTTCCGCTTCCCGCCTTATCTGCGTCATGGAAGTCCAGCGCCTGAGCCGCGAGTAAATACTCAATCGCGAGGATCTGATAAGTATTTTCCGCCAGCTTCAGCAACTTCAGCGCCGCACTGGTTCCCATACTCAGATGATCTTCCTGCAGCCCGGAGGTCACGTAGTTGTCCAGTACCGCGGGCTGGGCCAGCTGCCGGTTTTCACCGCAGAGCGAAGCCGCCACGTACTGGGCGATCATCATGCCGGAGTTCACCCCCGGCTGCGCCACCAGAAACGCCGGAAGCCCGCTGACCAGTGGGTTGATAAGCCTGTCGAGACGGCGCTCCGCCACGCTGCCGATCTCAGCCAGCGCAATGGCCAGCACGTCAGCCGCCATCGCCACTGATTCACCATGCGGATTCGCCTGCGAAACCACCCGCCAGTTATCCACCGTGCCCAGCACCAGCGGATTATCCGTTGCGGCGTTGAGCTCGGTTTCGATCAGCTTCTCGGCGTGCCCGAACTGATCGCGGCAGGCTCCATGGATCTGTGGCATTGAACGCAAACTCAGCGCATCCTGCGTTCGCACGCCTTTACTCTGCGCAATAATCTCGCTGCCGTTCAGCAAATGCCGCAGCCTTTCACCCACTGTCTGCACGCTCGCGCTGCCCTTCAGGGCGAGGATCTCTGCATCGAAGGCATCCATCTGGCCGCGCAACGCTTCAAAACTCATCGCGCCGGTTACGTCTGCCCACGCCAGCAGCTGGCTGGCTTCACCCAGCGCCAGGCAGGAGAGCCCGGTCATACAGGGCGTGCCGTTCACCAGGCTCAGACCGTCCTTTGCACCTAACGGACAGGGCTGCAACCCTTCAGACTCCAGCGCCACGGCAGCCGGAACACGCTCTCCGCGATAGCTGACGTTGCCGATACCAATCAGCGCCAGCCCGACATGGGCCATATGAGTCAGATATCCTACCGATCCCTGCGCAGGGATTTGCGGCGTGATGCCGTGATTCAGCAGCGCCAGCAAACTTTTCACCACCTGCGGAGATATGCCAGACTTGCCGTGGCTGTAATTTGCCACTGCCGCGCAGATAATGGCGCGAGCCTGGACATTATCCAGCGCAGGCCCAACGCCGCAGGCATGGCTCATTAACGTATTGCGCGACAGCTGGCTGAGCTGATCTTCTGCCAGAGTGATATTGCACAACGCGCCCAGCCCGGTATTGATGCCGTAGGCAATCTGCCCTTCCGCCACAATAAGCCTGACGATCTCCCGCGCGGCATGAATGCGCTGCCAGGCACCCTCACTGAGCTGCAACTGAGTGCCCGTTTTTGCCACCCGCACCACATCCTGCCAGCGCAGACGAGCATCGCCCCAGACTATCTGTTCTTTATCTGTCATCTCAGCTGGCCCGGTGGCTGGAAATGAACTGCTGGAAGCGTGGCGAGCCGCTGTCACCAAACATCTCCTCCGGCGCACCTTCACAGTCAATCATCCCCTGGTGCATAAACACCACGCGGTTCGATACCGTTCGGGCAAAACCCATCTCATGTGTCACCACCAGCATGGTTCTTCCCTCTTCCGCCAGGCTGCGCATCACCTTGAGTACATCCCCCACCAGCTCCGGGTCCAGCGCGGAAGTCGGCTCATCAAACAGCATCACTTCCGGCTCCATCGCCAGTGCACGGGCAATCGCCACTCGCTGCTGCTGGCCGCCGGAAAGCTGCGAAGGAAAGAAATCTTTGCGGTTCAGTAATCCCACCCGGTTCAGGATCTGTTCAGCCTGCTCAATGCACTCTTTCCGGTTGCGCTTCAGCACGTAAAGCGGCCCCTCAATCACGTTCTGCAAGACGGTCATATGCGACCACAGGTTGAAGCTCTGGAATACCATTCCCAGCCGCGAGCGCAGCGTCTCCACCTGTTTGTGATTGGCTGCCAACTGGTGCCCCCGCGCATGGCGTTTCATCTCGATAGTTTCACCGGCAACGCTTACCATGCCTGAATCCGGTGTCTCCAGCAGGTTAATGCAGCGCAGAAAGGTACTCTTACCCGAACCACTGGCCCCCAGAATGGAGATCACGTCACCTTTACAGGCCTCCAGCGAAATGCCCTTTAGCACCTCCAGCGAGCCAAAAGACTTGCGAATGTCACTCATCGAGAGCGTTACAGGGGCGGAATCACTCATTTTTCTCTCCGGCAATCACAGGGGGAACAGGCAGGGACGGCGCGGTCTCAACCGGCCGCAGCTGCGGCGAAAGGCGGCGCTCAACCCAGGCATAAATCTGCACGATAATAAAATTCAGGATCAGGTAAATCAGCGCGGCGCAGACGAACACTTCCATCGTGCGGTAGGTACGCTGAATAATCTGCTGGGCGACCCCGGTCACATCCCACACCGTCACCAGGCTTGCCAGCGCGGTGGATTTCACCAGCAGGATCGCCTCGGTGGAATAGGCCGGTAAGGCGTAACGCAGCATTACTGGCACAATAATCCGGCGCAGCAGCAACCAGCGCGACATGCCACAAGCCATCCCCGCTTCTATTTGTCCGCCAGGGATGGCCAGCAGGCCACCACGAAAAATCTCCGCCGTATAGGATGCGGTACAAAGTGCCAGAGCCACCACCGCACAGAAGAACGGCTCACGCAGCACCGGCCAGACAAAACTGTGGCGGATCACTTCAAACTGCCCCAACCCGTAGTAGATCAGGAACAGCTGGATCATCAGCGGCGAGCCGCGAAACACCAGGATATAGAAGTGGGCAAAGCCGCTAAGGATCCGGTTACGGCTCATACGCAGGGCAAGGATCCCCATCGCCAGCACGCCGCCCAGCACAAAGGAAGCAAAGAACAATCCCAGCGTCACCGGCAGCGCGGCGGCAAGCCTGAGGAAGGTTTCGCTCAGAAACGGAAAATCAATCATCGGCTGCTCCTTTAGCTGTGCGCCGCAGTGCGGCTTTGATGCGCGCGTCCGAGGCGTTTTTCAGCCCGTTTAAACGCGGTATTAGAGAGCACCGTCAGCACCAGATAGCAGGTGCCGCCAATCAGGTAGAAGGTGAAATATTGCCGGGTTGAACCAGCCGCCACCTGACTGGCGCGCATCAGTTCAACAATGCCGGTGACCGAAATAAGCGCCGAGTCTTTCAGGCTCATCTGCCAGACATTTGCCAGACCAGGGAGCGCGTAGCGCACCACCTGCGGCAGAATAATGCGCTGCAGAATACGCCACTTCGGCATACCGATCGCCTGGGCGGCCTCGATCTCTCCGCTGTTCAGTGCCAGCCTGCCAGCGCGAAACACTTCAGCCTGATAGGAGCCGGAGATCAGCCCAATCGCCAGCGCGCCAATCAGGAAAGGCGGTACTTCGATAAAGCCGTCCGCACCGAACAACTGACCAATCTGGGTAATCAGACCTGAGCCGCCGAAATAAAACAGATAGATGATCAGCAGCTCCGGAATACCGCGGAAAATCACCGAGTAGCCATCACCCAGCCAGCGAACTGGTCTGCGTGGCGACAGCTTGGCTGCGGCCACGCCGCTTCCCACCACGGCCCCGACCGCCATCGCCGCCAGCGACAGCAGCAGCGTGGTCATTGCGGCGCTGAGGATCAGAAATCCCCAGCCATTTTCACCAAACCCAGGAATGGCCATTTTCACTGTTCCCCGCTTACGGTGTTACGTTAGTTTTAAACCATTTCTCGCTTAGTTTTTTCACCGTGCCATCGGCCAGCGCGGCTTTGATCGCTTCATCCAGCTTCGCTTTCAGATCGCCATCAGACTTGCGGATCCCCAGCGCTTCGCCCTCACCCCAGATCGGGCCGCCCAGTTGCGGACCGGACAGTTGCAGATCTTTGTTTTCCGGTTTACTGAGAATGGAATTGGCAAAAGTCACGTCATCAAATACTGCGTCAATACGCTCGGCCTGGAGATCAAGGATTGCATCGGCAGAAGCGTTGTATTCGCGCACTGTCGCCACGTCTTTAAAGTATTTGTCGATAAATGGCGTGTAGACCGTACCGGAAGCAATACCGATGGTTTTGCCTTTCAGCGCCGCCTTCAGGCTGGCAATTGCCGGCTCAATCTCTTTCGGGTCGTCATGCAGCCTGACGATGTTATCTGCTCCGGTCCCTTTCGGCAGGACATTCCCGTCCTTCGTGGTGATAAAGCTGGCAGGCGTGGCTGCATAAGGCACGGTGAAGTCGATCACCTGGCGGCGCTCCGGCGTGATCACAATGGCGTCCATGATCACATCGTATTTACCGGCCTGCATCCCGGCGATCATCCCGTCCCAGTTCTGCACCACCAGCTTGCAGCTGATTTTCATGCGTTCACAAAGGTTGGTCATCAGCTCCGGCTCAAACCCGCTGAGTTTGCCGCCCGGCAGCGTTATGTTCCACGGCTCGTAGCTCCCCTCGGTGGCGATGGTGATGGATTTCCACTCTTTCGCCTGGGAAGGCAGCGCGCAGAGCAGTGCGGAAGTCACAAGGGTGGTAGCCAGAACCCGGCGAAATAACAGATGTTTCATCTAACGCTCCTGGAGGGGTGAAGGCCGGTTGCCCGATGGCAGCAGACCGAATGAATGACGGACCGTCAGGGACGGCAAGAGCTGAGTAGTTATGTCATGTATATACAACTAAATATCTGACAATTCCCGCAGCGCAAGACAAAACTGTGACGCACTCTATGTTAATGGATTGTAGCGCCAGGTTGTTATGTCTTGTACATACAACCAGAGCAAATGTTGTGCCACTGTTTTCAGGGGAATGAATAAGCGGACAGAGAGGACGTTTTCAGCCCGTTTTCGTCAGCAAGCCGTCAGAGAATTTGCGTTAAGTTGCACCATGAAGAGGCGTTGCGCACTAAAACAGGTCAGAAAAAATGCACCAAAACTCCCGAAAATACCGTTATTGTATAAACAGATACAGCCCCCTGAATCACGGTACTCCCCTCTTAATCCCTGCAAAAGGTGACAGCAGTGTCAGACTATAAAACGCTTACGGAAACCATCGCTTCGCTCAGTCATGAACCTGCCCCGCTCTATCAACAGGTCAAACAGGGGATCGTGACTCTGATCCGCTCCGGACAGTGGCAGCCCCTTCAGCGAGTACCGTCCGAAAGCGAGCTGGTCAGCGAACTCGGCGTCAGCAGAATGACCATTAACCGCGCACTGCGGGAACTGACCAGCGAAGGATTTTTGTTGCGTCTGCAGGGCGTGGGCACCTTCGTGGCGGAGATGAAAGCCTTCACGCCGATGCTGGAAGTCCATAATATCGCGGACGAGATTGCCAGTCGTGGCCACCGTCATGCCAGCGAAGTGCTGTTCCTGCGTGCTGAGCGGGCCGGAGTAAACGATGCCAGAGCGCTGGGGCTGCCGCCGGGTGCGACGTTATTCCACTCGCGTATTATCCATTTTGATAATCAGGTGCCGGTACAGCTGGAAGATCGCCAGGTTAATCCGCTGATTGCGCCTGACTATCTGCAACAGGATTTCACCAAACTGACCCCGCACGCCTGGCTGACCAGAGTGGCCCCACTGACGGCGGGTGAGCATGTAGTGGAAGCGGTCAGCACCAGCGAAGAAGAGCGCCAGCTGCTGCAAATTAGCGCTGGCGAACCGTGCCTGCAGATCCAGCGCCGTACCTGGCATCAGCAGTCGGTTGTCACCTGCGCCCGCCTGCTCTACCCCGGCGCCCGCTACAAAATGTTTGGCCGCTTTCAGAGTTCATCCTGAGCCTGATTCCACAAAGCTCAGCCTTTTATTTGTTATCATGTCCCTCCTTTCCCCTCAATCATGGAGCGATAAATGAAAAGAATTGCCATCGATATGGATGAAGTCATCGCGGACTTCCACCCGAAAATGGTCGAGACCTTTAACCGCCACTTTGCACTGGATCTGGGCAACGACGATCTGAACCTGTTCAGCCTGCGTCACGAAAAGCCAGAAATGCTGCAGCAGATCATGACGCTGGTCAGCGATCCGGATTTCTTTGGCGATCTGGCAGTGATCGCCGACAGTCAGCGGGTTATTGAAGAACTGAGCAAGAAATATGAGGTGTTTATCACCACGGCGGCAATGGAAGTTCCGACCTCATTTAACGCGAAATTCAGCTGGCTGAAGGCCCACTTCCCGGCGATTAAACCCAGCAATATCGTGTTCTGCGGCAATAAAGGGATCATCAACGCTGACTACATGATTGACGACAATGCCATCAACTTTGCGCATTTTCGTGGGGAAGGCATTCTTTACAGCGCACCACATAACATGAATGTGACCGGTTATCGACGGGTGAAAAACTGGCTGGAAATTGAGATGTTACTGCTATAGACAGGCCGTTTCACTGAAAGGCAGCGCGGAGTCAAAGCGGTAAGAAATGAGGCCTGATGCCTGTTCAGCCAGGCCTCTTCACCTGAGGATTGCGATCAGCGCTGCAGAATGGTTTCGATAATTTTTTTCAACAGCGGCTGCAGGCTGGCCGCCCTGTCTCCCCGCCAGTTAAACGGCGGCGTTTCATCCATATAATTCACCTGTGCCAGCTCCAGCTGCACCGCATGCTGATCTTCCTGCGGTTTGCCATAGGCGCGGGTGATATAGCCACCCTTAAAGCGCCCGTTCATCACCCAGCTGAAGTCTGACTGCGCGGCACAGAGATCGGTCAGTTTTTCAGTGATTGAAGGAGTGCAACTCAGTCCGCCATTGGTACCCAGATTCAGGTCAGGAAGCTTGCCGTCAAACAGGCGTGGGATCACCGAAGCAATCGAATGAGCATCAAACAGCAGCGCGTAGCCAAACTGCTGTTTAATTCTCGCCAGCTCCTGCTGAATTTTATCGTGATACGGCGTCCAGATGGTCTCCAGGTAGCCCTGACGCTGAGCGTCTGTTGGCGTCATGCCTGGCTTAAAGGTCGGCGTGCCGTCAAACAGCGTTTCGGGATAGAGCCCAGTGGTCGCCGTGGTGTAGAGCGCTTCGTTATCCGGTGGACGGTTCAGGTCAATCACAAAGCGGGAATAGTTTGCCACCAGCACGCTGGCACCCATCTCACGGACAAAATCATACAGCTGTGGAATATGCCAGTCGGTATCCGGCAGGCCTTTCGCTTCCCCGCTCAGCCCCTTTTCCACTTCTGGCGTCAGTGCGGTTCCGGCATGCGGGGCGCTGAACAGCAGCGGCAGCGTCCCCTGGGTAAACTCAAACGGTTTCATCGAATTGCCTCTCCTCTGAATATTACCTGGCAGGGCAGCTGCCCGCCAAGCCAGTAGACCAGTTCCGCCGGTCGCTGTAGCGGCCAGTGAACAAAGTCAGCAAATTTGCCGGCTTCCAGCGATCCCTGGCTCTCACCCAGACCTAATGCCTGCGCGCCATGGATCGTGACGCCTGCCAGCGCTTCTTCCGGCGTCATGCCAAACAACGTACAGCCCATATTCAGCATCAGACGCAGGGAAAGCGCGGGAGAAGTGCCAGGATTAGCGTCGCTGGCCAGCGCCATCGGTACCTTGTATTTACGGAACAGTTCAACCGGTGGCACCTGTTTTTCACGCAGCAGATAAAACGCTCCCGGCAGTAATACCGCGACGGTGCCGCTTTCGGCCATCGCTGCCACATCACTTTCGGTAGCGTATTCAAGGTGGTCGGCAGAGAGCGCTTTGAATTTCGCCGCCAGCGCGCCGCCGCCCAGTGAAGAGAGCTGCTCCGCATGCAGTTTAACCGGCAGTCCCAGACGCTGAGCCGCTTCAAACACCCGCGAGACCTGGGCCGGTGAGAACGCCAGATGTTCACAGAAAGCATCCACCGCGTCGGCCAGCTTCTCTTTCGCCACCTGCGGCAACAGCTCTTCACAGATCAGTGTGATCCAGCCATCCGGATCGTCTTTATACTCCGGCGGCGTGGCGTGCGCGGCCAGGCAGGTAGAGAGCACCTGCGCCGGAACCTGCTTCGCCAGTTGGCGGATGGCCTGCAACATGCGCAACTCACTGGCCTTATCCAGACCATAACCGGACTTGATTTCAACGGTAGTAACACCTTCTGCCAGCAATCTTTCCAGCCGCCAGCCCGCACTTGCCACCAGTTGCTCCAGCGTGGCTTTGCGGGTAGCGCTGACGGTGGAAATGATGCCACCGCCCTGCGCCGCAATCTCGCTGTAGCTGACACCGTTCAGACGTTGTTCAAACTCATGGCTGCGGTCGCCGCCAAACACCAGGTGCGTATGGCAGTCGACCAGCCCGGGCGTGATGATACCGCCTTCGAATTTGGTGTGGATATCGGCCTTGATCTGCTTCGCTTCCTGCCAGGGCCCTATCCACACGATCTTGTCCTGATTCACTGCGATCGCGCCGTTTTTGATGATGCTATACTTTCCCTCCTGCATGGTGACAATGTCAGCCCCGTACCACAGGTGGTCACAGCGTAGTTCTCCGCTCATCTTTTCTCCCGGCTTTACTGTTGATTCATAAGTATGTATATGTATATACAACTACATTGCCCGGGAAGCAACCATGATGGCTCGCTATTTTGCGCCGCGCGTCCTGCTCGGGGACCGCTGGCAACACGATGTACTGATTGAAGTTGATGCCGCTGGAAATATCAGCAGCCTGACCCCTGATGCCATCGCCGGTGATGCGCAACGCCTGAATGGCGCGGTGCTGCCGGGGATGGCGAATCTTCACTCGCATGCCTTCCAGCGCGTGATGGCCGGGCTGACCGAAGTGGCGGGGGATCCGCAGGACAGCTTCTGGACGTGGCGCGATCTGATGTACCGCATGGTGCAGCGGCTCTCTCCGGAACAGGTCGGAACCATTGCCCGCCAGCTTTATGTGGAGATGCTGAAAGGTGGCTATACCCAGGTGGCGGAGTTCCACTACCTGCATCATGACACCGACGGCCAGCCTTATGCCGACGACGTAATGCTGGGCCATCTGGTTGCTGCGGCTGAACAAGCCGGTATTGGTCAGACTCTGTTACCGGTGCTGTACAGCTACGCCGGGTTTGGTGCTCAACCCCCGCAGGCAGGCCAGAAGCGATTTATTCAGGACACCAAAAGCTATCTGCAGCAACACCAGCGTCTGCAGGAACTGATTTCGGATAAGCCGCTGCATAATCGCGGATTATGCTTCCACTCGTTGCGTGCAGTCAGCGAAGAACAGATGCGCGAAGTGCTGGCCGCCAGCGCAAGCGATCTGCCGATACACATCCACGTTGCCGAGCAGCAGAAAGAGGTCAACGACAGCCTGACCTGGAGCGGTGAACGGCCGGTGAGCTGGTTGCTTAACCGCTTTGAGGTCGACGCCCGCTGGTGTCTGATCCATGCCACCCATCTTGATGACAGTGAAATATCCCGCCTCGCAACCAGCCAGGCCGTGGCCGGACTTTGCCCGACCACCGAAGCGAATCTGGGCGACGGCATCTTCCCGGCAACAGAGTATATCGCCTGGGGCGGGCGCTGGGGCATTGGCTCGGACAGTCATGTGTCGCTGGACGTGGTGGAGGAGCTGCGCTGGCTGGAATACGGACAGCGACTGCGCGATCGTCGCCGTAACCGCATTGTCAGCGGCGAACAGAACTCGGTGGGCGACCTGCTTTACCGCCAGGCGCTGGAAGGTGGCGCGCAGGCCTGCGGCGTGAAGATGGGCCGCCTGGCGGTGGGCTATCGTGCTGACTGGCTGGTGCTGGCAGATGATGCTTTGCTCGGCAGCACCGCCGACAACGCCCTGCTCAACCGCTGGCTGTTTGCCGGTCATCGCGGGCAAATTCAGGATGTGTTCGTGGCAGGTAAACAGGTTATCCGTCAGGGCAAACATGCGCAGCAGCAGGAGATCGATGCAGCGCTGCGTGAAGTAATTGAGGCACTGCAATGATCCAGTTTTACGACAGCCAGACATTGCCAGTCAGCCGCTGGCGTAACGGTGGCGGCGAAACCCGGGAAATCATCAGTTTTCCGCCTGGTGAGCAGACGTTCAGCTGGCGGATCAGCATCGCCACTATTGCCACCGACGGTGCCTTCTCCCTTTTTCCGGGTGTGGATCGGGTAATCACCCTGCTTTCAGGGAATGGCGTGCAGCTGAACGCTGCGGAAAGCTACAGCCAGCTTCTGCAGCCAAATCAGCCGTTCGCCTTCGCCGGTGAAGATCAGATTCACTGCAGACTGACTGGCGGCGCCAGCAGCGACTTCAACGTAATGACGCGCCGTGCCACCCATCAGGCAGATGTCCGCGTGACCAGCGAAGCATTTTCGCCCGCCCCCGCTGCTGCCGGGGTCGTTTACGTGCTGGCCGGAGAGTGGGTGACTGGCGATCTTGCGATCGGGCCAGGCCAGGGGGTGTGGTGGGAAAGCCAGGGGAAATCGCTTGATCCCACCAGCGCGGAGGCCCTGCTCCTCGTCGCTGAGATCGCTCCGCGGGCTGAGTAAACCTGTCTTGTGGCGGAGGCCCGTGCGGGATAAAGGAGCATCCCCAGGGCCGAATCCATTCGCCCCGCTGCTCAGCCGTGGCCTTTAAACTTGCCTAACAGCTTGTATCTTGAACCCGGATACAACAGGCGCGCGCAGGTGACGATCTTCGCCTCGCTCCAGGTCTGACGGCGGATCAGCAGGCACGGCTCGTCAGACTCAAGAGAGAGCAATTTGCACTGCTGGCGATCCGGCAGCACAGCTTCCACAATATGCTCGCCCGCCGTCAGCGGTGCCACGCGCATCAGATAGGTATACGGCGTCTGGCTGTGGTAATCCTGCTGCAGATAGTCAGGCGCAACCTGCGGATTGACAAGACGATCTTCCAGCTGCACCGGAAGTTCGTTTTCATAATGCACAATCACCGAGTGAAACGCCGGGCCGCCACTGGTTATTCCCAGCAGAGAAGCCTGCTCCGGATCGGCTTTAATCTCGCGCAGTTCAATCACTTTGCAGCTGTGACGATGCCCACGCTGGGCAATCTCTTCCGCGATGTTATGCACTTCCAGCATGGCGGTGTAGCCTTTCGACTCTGCCACAAAAGTCCCGACCCCCTGCATGCGGATCAGGTAGCCTTCGCTGGTCAGCTCCCGCAGCGCGCGGTTAATGGTCATGCGGCTTACGCCCAGCTCGTTGACCAGCTCGCTCTCTGAGGGGACACGTTGATTTGGCTTCCACACCCCTTCAGCTATCTGGCTGACAATCGCCTGCTTCACGCGCTGATAAATCGGCGCAGGCTGGTCGCTCATGGCGGCTGAAAGTTGTGAAATGGCAGTCTGCCCGGCCATAACTGTTTCCTTCCTTAAAATAATTGCGCCAGTTTACTGACTACCTTGCTAAATGTATATACATCTGCGGGGCACTCATTGCACAGGATCGGGGCAAACCGCCTCATAATGGCGCATTTTGCCTGAACGCCAGCCACCTCCTGTAAAGCACTTACCGCCAGAAAAATCAGCACAGCGGGCCTGTCGCGCTGCCTGGCACGATGGCAAAAGTTTTGTGATCGAACTGGCACAAGCATTGCTAATTGTATAGACAAGACTATACACATCTGCTTCACTGCAGAACGTGACCTGTTAAGTGCCCGTGACAATCTGCCCGGGCTACCCTGAAAAAGGGATCACAGCATACGAACTTGTCTATACAGGAGTATACCATGTCAGTCACCCCGCATTCCTGTCAGCTGACCCCCGGAAAGGTTGAGCTGGCAACGCTGAAACGCATTTATCACGGCGGCCTTCAGCTTTCGCTGGATCCGAGGGCCCGTGCCAGCGTGCTCAAGGCACGTGAAACGGTGGAGGCCATCGTCAGCGAAGGCAAGGTCACCTATGGCATCAACACCGGATTTGGCAAGCTGGCGCAGACGTCTATCCCCGCTCAGCGCCTGGCGGAATTGCAGCGCAACCTGGTGCTGTCGCACAGCGTGGGGATTGGCGACCTGCTGCCAGATAATGTGGTAAGGATGATCATGGCGACCAAGATCATCAGCCTGGCTCGCGGCCACTCTGGCGTACGTATTGAACTGATCGACGGTCTGCTCGCGTTGTTCAATGCGGGCGTCATGCCCTGTATTCCGGAGAAAGGATCGGTTGGCGCATCGGGCGACCTGGCTCCGCTCGCCCATCTCTCCCTGATGCTTCTTGGCGAAGGCAAAGTGCGCGTGGAAGGAGAACTGATCCCTGCGGTTGACGGGCTGAAGCTGGCCGGTCTGCAACCTTTTGTTCTCGGACCAAAAGAAGGTCTGGCGCTGCTGAATGGCACCCAGGTATCCACGGCGTTGGCACTGCGCGGCCTGTTTGAAGGTGAAAAAGTGTTTGCCGCCGGGCTGGTTGCCGGAGCGCTGTCACTGGAAGCGATCAAAGGTTCAATCAAACCGTTCGACAGCCGTATTCATCAAGCGCGCGGCCAGCACGGACAGATTGCCGTTGCGGCAGCCGTCACCGCTTTGCTTGACGGCAGCGACATTCTGCACTCCCATGCCAATTGCGGGCGCGTGCAGGATCCTTACTCCATCCGCTGCGTGCCGCAAGTGATGGGAGCCTGCCTGGATAATCTCACCCATGCCGCGCGCGTGTTACAAATTGAGGCAAACGCCGCGTCTGATAACCCGCTGGTGTTCAGCGAGACCGGCGATGTGATTTCCGGCGGTAACTTCCATGCCGAGCCGGTCGCCTTCGCGGCCGACATTATCGCGCTGGCCGTGGCCGAAATTGGTGCGATCTCAGAACGCCGGATGGCATTGCTGCTCGATACGGGCCTTTCCGGCCTGCCGCCGTTTCTGGTAAACGATGGCGGCGTGAACTCCGGCTTTATGATCGCCCAGGTCACCGCGGCCGCACTGGCGTCCGAGAACAAATCGCTGGCCCATCCTGGCAGCGTGGACAGCCTGCCCACCTCTGCCAATCAGGAAGATCACGTGTCGATGGCGACCTATGCGGCCCGTCGCCTTGGAGCGATGTGCTTTAACACCGCCGTAGTGGTCGGCATTGAAGCGATGGCCGCAGCCCAGGGCATTGAGTTTCACCGCCCGCTGCAAAGCTCGGACCTGATGGAGAGCGAGCTGGCAGCCCTGCGTCAGCGCGTGGCCTTCCTCGACAAAGATCGCCTGATGGCACCCGATATTGAACAGATGCGGTTATGGGCAAGCAACGACAGCTGGCCAGCGCCCGTCGCAGCTCTTCTCCCAAGCCATGCCCTAAGCTCCCCGAAAAGTTAAGGATTAAATGATGAGTGATTCCGTAAGCAAAGCAGTAGCACGTGAAATCCGCGCTCCCCACGGCAGCGAACTGAACTGTGCGAACTGGCTGATTGAGGCCGCTTACCGCATGATCCAGAACAACCTCGACCCGGATGTGGCAGAGCGCCCGGAAGATCTGGTTGTTTACGGCGGCATCGGTAAAGCCGCCCGTAACTGGGACTGTTTTGAGCAAATTCTGCGCTCGCTGAAAGCCCTGCAGCCGGAAGAGACGCTGCTGGTGCAGTCAGGCAAACCTGTCGGGGTATTTCGCACTCATGCCGATGCCCCGCGCGTGCTGATTGCCAACTCCAACCTGGTCCCACACTGGGCCAACTGGGATCATTTCCATGAGCTCGATAAAGCCGGGCTGATGATGTACGGGCAGATGACTGCCGGTTCCTGGATCTATATCGGTGCGCAGGGCATCGTGCAGGGCACATTTGAGACCTTCGCCGAAGCGGGTCGCCAGCACTATAACAGCGACCTGAGTGGCAAATGGATCCTGACTGCCGGTCTGGGGGGCATGGGCGGTGCCCAGACTCTGGCTGGCGTGCTGGCTGGCGCTTCGGTACTGGCCGTGGAGTGCCAGGAGTCACGTATCGACTTCCGTCTGCGTACCCGTTACGTCGATTATAAAGCCACCAGCCTGGATGAAGCGCTGGCGATGATCGACAAAGCGAATAAAGAAAAACGCGCTATCTCCGTGGGCCTGTTGGGAAATGCGGCTGAGGTTCTGCCCGAGCTGGTGAAACGCGCCAAAGCGGGCGGCATGAAACCGGATATCGTTACCGATCAGACTTCGGCCCATGATCCGATCAATGGCTATCTGCCTGCGGGCTGGAGCGTTGCCCAATGGGAAACCTCTCGCAAGAGCGATCCGAAAGCGGTAGAAAAAGCGGCCCGTGCCTCAATGGCCGTTCACGTGCAGGCGATGCTGGACTTCTGCCATATGGGCGTGCCGACCGTCGATTACGGTAACAATATTCGTCAGGTGGCGCTGGATGAAGGGGTGAAAAATGCCTTTGATTTCCCGGGATTCGTTCCTGCCTATATCCGCCCGCTGTTCTGTGAAGGCAAAGGCCCGTTCCGCTGGGTCGCCCTGTCCGGCGATCCGGAGGATATCTACAAGACCGATGCCAAACTGAAAGAGCTGTTCCCGGATCACCACAACCTGCACCGCTGGCTGGATATGGCGCAGGAACGCATCGCCTTCCAGGGCCTGCCAGCCCGCATCTGCTGGCTGGGGCTGGGTGAGCGCCATATTGCCGGCCTGGCTTTCAACGAAATGGTCCGCAACGGGGAACTGAAAGCGCCGGTGGTGATTGGTCGTGACCATCTGGACTGCGGCTCGGTGGCCTCGCCAAACCGTGAAACTGAAGCAATGAAAGATGGTTCCGATGCCGTGTCCGACTGGCCACTGCTCAATGCCCTGCTCAATACCGCTGGCGGCGCGACCTGGGTCAGCCTGCATCACGGCGGGGGCGTAGGCATGGGCTTCTCGCAGCACGCTGGTGTGGTGATTGTCTGCGATGGCTCTGCCGAAGCGGATAAACGCCTGGGCCGTGTGCTGTGGAATGACCCGGCAACCGGCGTAATGCGCCATGCCGATGCCGGTTATGAACTGGCGCAGCAGTGCGCCGCGAAGCACGAACTGAACCTGCCAATGGTGAAGTAATCTCTCTGGCCGGGCACCCCGCCCGGCCTGTCTGTTTTCGCATCATATGGTGCGCCGTCAGCGCTCCTGCCAGCCTTTTTATGCTACCTTAATTCAGCCAGATGTCAGGATCACCCGCCTGGAGAGGAGAGGAAGAGATGGTCATTCCCGTTTCGCTGATTGAAGAAGCCACACAGTGGCGCAGGCAGTTTCACGCGCAGCCGGAGCTGGGCTATCAGGAACATCAGACCTCGCGCAGGGTCGCGGAACAACTACGGGTATTTGGGCTTCAGGTGCATACCGGCCTTGCCGGGACCGGCGTGGTGGGCACGCTGGAAAATGGCCCTGGCCCGACTATCGGCTTCCGTGCCGATATGGATGCTTTACCGATCACTGAACTGGGCAATAGCGAGTGGCGCTCCACCCAACCAGGCGTGATGCACGCCTGCGGCCACGACGGCCACACGGCAATGCTGCTGGCTGCGGCTAAGCATCTCAGTACCACCCGCCACTTCAGCGGCACCCTGCACTTTGTCTTTCAGCCCGCAGAAGAGAATCTTGGTGGCGCCCGGAAGATGGTGGCCGATGGTCTGTTTGAACTGTTTCCGATGGATGCCATTTACGGCATGCACAACTGGCCGGGGCTGCCGGTCGGGCATATCGCCATCAACAGCGGCGCAATGATGGCCTCGCTGGATGCCTTCGAAATTACCCTGCGTGGCAAAAGTTGCCACGCGGCGATGCCGGAAAACGGCGCAGACCCGATTGTGGCAGCCGCTCAGCTGATCCTCGCCCTGCAAACCATCCCGTCCCGTCGCCTTTCACCGCTGGCTTCAGCAGTGGTCAGCATCACGCAAATCAACGGCGGCGAAGCGATTAACGTTATCCCCGAAAATGTAGTGCTGCGCGGCACGCTGCGTTGCCTGCAAAGCGATGTGCGGGTTAAAGTGCGCAAGATGATTGATGAATTTGTGACCACCTTTACTTCGCCGATGGGCATTGAGGGCAGCATTGAGTATCTGACTGACTATCCGGTCACCTGCAATAACGCTGCCGAAGCTGAAAAAGTGCGGGATTGTGCGCTGGCCCTGCTGCCAGAGGAGCAGGTGCACTGGGAGATCAATCCGTCGATGGCCTCAGAAGATTTTGCCTGCATGCTGGAAGCCTGTCCGGGTGCCTACTTCTGGACAGGCGCCGATGGCGTAACGCCATCAAGGCCGCTACACAATGCTCATTATGATTTTAACGATGATCTGATCGCCCCTGGCGTGGCGCTGTGGACTGCGCTGGCGGAACGGCTTTTACCGGTCACCGGGCCAGAATATCGATGAAGTGGCCGGAGCCTGGGCCGATACCTGGGTGTTCAGTGACGGACACTGGCATTTTGATCAGGCCAATCCATCGCTGCGCAGTCTGCACTGTGTGGAAGGTGGGCCATTTTATGCCACCGGAGAATCACTTAACGTTCTTACTGCTCCACAGGAAAGAGATCAATAACCCGCTTTTTCCAGTTGTTCCAGACCACTTTCAATATCCTTCGCCCGTCCGGTTGCCACGTAGCAGCAGGCAATTTGCTGGCGCAGCGACTGGGGTACCGCCACTTCACGGTTCAGGCAGCGTTCAATCCAGTCAGCTGTGGTCTGGGCCTCTTTATTTTCCGGTAACTCTTCACGCCTGATACCGCTCTCCTCCTGCCGTGGCAACAGCACTTCAGGCTCCTCACCGGCAATCAGGCTGATGGCCGGGCAACGCTGCGGATTAGCATAAACTTCCCCTTCCGTACCGTTGAGCAGCAGCGCACGGCCGCCGACAGTATGGAAGAATTGAGCGACCCGTGGAATATATTCCGGATGCGACACGCTGGATAAACGCAGCGCTGCATCTTCCCCAAACGGAGTGAGCAGTTTGGCAAGCGTGTGGGCACTGTTGCGAACGCCCATCCGCCAGCGCAGCGAAAGCTGCCGATCCAGCGCCGGGCAGAGTACAGCCACGGAGATAAAGACCAGTTTGCCCTGCTCCAGCCTGGCTTGCGCCTCTTCCGCCGTGGTGACGGGCTGAATGCCCAACGCCGTGAAGACTTCTTCACTGGTTATCCGGGTGGGATCGTCACTGACGCCGTGGACCACTACCGGGAAACCCAGCGCGGAAAGCAACAACGCCAGTAACGGCGTCAGGTTGCTCTGCTTGCGGGCTCCGTTGTAGCTGGGGATCACCACCGGCATCGGCAGGCTTGCTGGCGGCGTGAGTTTCAGCACGCGCTCCTGCATCGCCTGATAGAAGCCGAGCATCTCCTCTTCACCTTCGCCTTTGATGCGCAGGGCAATCAGGATGCTGCCCATCTCCAGCTCAGGCACTTCTCCGCCCAGCATGCTTCGATACAGCTCGCAGGCGGTGGCGAAATCGATATCACGGGCATGATTTTTACCACGCCCGACTTCTTTGATTATTTTGCTGTAGTCCATGCTTCTGCTCTGTTCAGTTGTTCGCGACAACGGTCGGTCAAATAGCCACTCCCGCCCACGGTACCAGCGACTGCGGATACTTGTTATCAGCGGCGGCGGCGGCCAGGAGTCCGCTTGCTGCTGCTCACCGGAGTAGCTTTCGGCAATTCACCTTCCGGCATTGCCGGTTGCTCAATCGGGAATACCGGCAAGGCGCCCAGCAACCGTGCACCGTAGCTCTTGCTCAGTAAACGGCGATCGTAAATCACGATCTCGCCAAAGCATTCGTGGCTGCGGATCAGCCTGCCCACCTGCTGGATCAGGTTGAAGGAGGCACTCGGCAGGCTCTGCACTTCAAACGGGTAACGCTTCAGGCTCTTAAGCCACTCACCTTCGGTCAAAATAACCGGACTGTCCACCGGGGGGAAAGCAATTTTATGAATATGCACTTGAGACAGCAAATCGCCCTTGAGATCCAGCCCTTCGGCGAAGGACTGCAGGCCAACCAGCACGCTGGTCTCCCCCTGTTCAACCCGCTTGCGATGGAGAGCAACCAGCGCCGGACGGGGTTTGTCTCCCTGTACCAACATCATCAGCCGCAGTTCAGGCAGATAAGAGATAAACTGCTGCATCGCCCGGCCGCTGGCGAACAACACCAGAATCCCCCGGTGCTTTCCGGCTTTGATCTGCTGGCGGAAGAAGTGCGCCATCTCTGCCAGGTGCTCCACTTCGTTCGCCAGCATCGGCTCATAGCGCATCTGAGGGATAATCAGTTTGCCCTGGTCAATATGGTTAAACGGCGAGTCCAGCGCCACAAAGCGGTCACCGACCTTTTCACTCAGCCCGGACATCTCCTGCAGGCGCTGGAAACTGCTCAGCGAGCGCAAAGTGGCAGAGGTCAGGACCACATGGGGAATTTTGCGCCACAGTAGCTTCTCCAGCTGATCGCTGACGCGGATACCGGCACAATGGAAGGTCAGGTGTGCCGTGCCTTCACGAATGTCCCTCGTGGCCCATTTTGAGACCGGCGCACCGGAAGCATGCTCCATCGCTGCCAGCCGCCACAGTTTGCTACTGGCTTCAAACCAGCCCAGAGCACGGTTCATCTGCAACAGCGTGCGATGCAGGCGCACCACGTCGAACTGTCCGGACTTCTCGCTCAGATCGTTCAATAACGCTTCCGCCAGCCCACGCAGGCCGTCGCTCAGCTTGAACAACCGGGCGCACAGAGTCAGCACCTCTTCCGGCAACAATCCCATTTCAAAGCGATACTCACCTTCCTGATTGCCCGGCGGCAGAAGCTGCGCAAGGATCTGCGACAGCTGCTGCAACTGTTCGCGCACCTCTTCACAATGCGCCTTCAGACGTTCAGGATTGCTCAGCCCCGGCGGTCTTTTTGGCCGGAACTGCGCCATGCACTGCTCCACCAGCTTACAGAACAGGTCCAGTTGAATACTGCTCCAGCCCGGCGTGATATCGCCACTCATCTCCAGCGCATCACGCGCCACGTCCGGCAGATGATGCCCCTCGTCCAGCACCAGCAGCAGATTTTTCGGCGGTGGCAGCACCGATTCCGTTTCCAGCGCCGCCATCACCAGTGCATGGTTAGCCACCACCACATCGGCATGTTCAATTTCACGCCGCGCCACATAGAACGGGCATTCGCGGAACCAGTGGCAGTTGCTGCTCAGGCAGTTGGCCTTATCAGTACTCAGGCGCTGCCAGAGTGAATCGTCAATCGACTCTTCGCAGTGGTCGCGCAGACCGTCCCACTGGTGCCGATCAAGATTCTTTTGCAGTTGGGTACAGAGGGCGCGCTCATCCTTACTTGCGGTCATCGCATCATCAAGAAACAGCAGCAAATCTCCCTGCTTTTCCTCATCCGTTGCCAGCGCCGAGAGGTTGCGCGGGCAGACATAGCGCCCACGGCCAAAGGCTGCGGTAAACTGCAGGTCGGGAATAATTTTCTTCAGCAGCGGCAGATCTTTGCTGTAGATCTGATCCTGCAGCGCCACGTTAGCGGTGCTGACCACCAACGGCTTCTCTTCCGCGCGGCTCACCGCGATGCCAGGGATCAGATAGGATAGTGTTTTCCCCACCCCGGTCGGAGCCTCAATCGCCAGATGACGCCCATCGTCTCCCGACAGGGTCTTTGCCACTTCGGCAATCATCTGCCGCTGCGGAGCGCGGGGAATAAAATCCGGGATCTGTTGCTGGAGGGCTTTGTACCAACCGGCAATTTGCGCTTTCAACGCAGCATTTAGCGCCATGACAACCACTTTTGATTAAAACAGGCTGTATTTTTACACAGTATTTCCTCAGAGTCAGCCCTCTCTGTTTATTCCTCAGGGACAGCTCGCAATTTGACCAAATCGCGAAAGGTGCGGATCAGCGTTTCCCGACTGCGGCCCCGGCGGAATATCAACGAGAAGGGTGCCTGATAGCTGAACTGCTGCGGAGATAGCATCCGTAAACGCCCCTTCTCCACCCAGGGCTGTGCGCAATGCTCTGGCAAATAGCCTATGTAGCGCCCTGACAAAATCAGGATCAGCTGCGCTTCGATGCTCTCCACCGATGCCGAGCTGGCTTTGAACCCTCGCCGGGCCAGCTCCGACTGATTCCAGTAGCTGCGGGTAACAAAGCCATAATTTTGCAAATCTCCCGCTTCGTCATCAGCGCCGTCGAACAGCTGATGACGGTCGCTACAGTAAAGCCAGTGCTGCTCGTGGTGCAGCGGCACGGTCACCAGATTATTGACGTTGACCGGAAAATGGCCGATAGCCAGGTCAAGCCGGTTATCCAGCACCTGCTGCTGCAGTTCGTTTGGGTCACGGACGGAAAGATTCAGATAGACCGCCGGAAAGCGCTCGCTGAACTGGCTGATGCTTTCCGCGAGTCCAAGCTGGCTGTCGGTGGAAGTGGAGTCCACCACCCCCAGCGAGAAAGTACCGCCCTGTTCCGTCTTCAGGCTGTCTACCTGGCGATCAAAATCTGACAATGTACCCAGCAGCTGCAGGCTGTACTGTAAAAATTGCTCGCCTTTCGGCGTCAGTGCGAAACCACCGCGTCCACGCTGGCAGAGCACAAACCCCAGTCGCTCTTCCAGCTCGCTCATATAGCCGCTGATGGCAGGCGTGGTCATATTCAGCTCCTGTTGGGCGCGTGAATACCCCTGACAACGGGCCACCGTGGCGAAAATAGTCAGCAGTTTCAGGTTGGGCAGGCGGTTGGCACTCACGGAACGTCCTTCAGCAGAATAAAAAGATAGTTAAGTAATCTCTGAACTGATTATTTGTTGTCAATGATTTTTTCTCAGTCTGATCCGACAGATGATGGTGATCCGTCACATTCCTCAATGGAGAAAGTCCTGATGAGTTCTGAGTACGAACGCGATTTCCCCCAGCCGCAGAGCGGTAACGATATGCCCCGTTTTGCCGGTCGGGGCACGATGATGCGCCTGCCAGCGGCGGAACAACCGGATGACCTGGATGCGGCTTTTATCGGTATTCCGCTGGATATCGGCACTTCTCAGCGTTCAGGAACCCGCTACGGGCCAAGGGCCATTCGTGCTGATTCAGTGATGATCCGCCCGTATAACATGGCGACGGGTGCCGCTCCGTTCGATTCATTGCGCGTGGCCGATCTCGGCGATGTGCCAATCAACACCTATAATTTGCACAAGTCAGTGCAGATTATTGAAGACTATTACACCCATCTGAATGCCTTTCCCCTGGTGCCCCTGACGCTGGGCGGCGACCACACGCTGACGCTGCCGATACTCAGGGCGCTGGTGAAAAAGCATGGCCCGGTGGGCTTGATCCACGTGGATGCGCACACCGATACCAACGATGAGATGTTTGGTGAAAAAATTGCCCACGGCACCACTTTCCGCCGCGCGGTCGAAGAAGGCCTGTTGGATCTGCGACGTGTGGTGCAGATTGGTCAGCGCGCGCAGGGCTACGATGCGGGTGATTTCAAATGGGGAGTCGATCAGGGCTTCCATCTGGTCCCGGCTGAAAAGTGCTGGTATCAGTCGATGACGCCGCTGATGACCGAAGTGCGTGAGCGGATGGGCAGCGGACCGGTCTATCTTTCTTATGATATCGACAGTTTTGATCCCGCATGGGCTCCCGGAACCGGCACGCCGGAAGTGGGTGGTCTGACCTCGATTCAGGGGCTGGAAATCGTCCGTGGCTGCCGGGGCCTGAATCTGATCGGTGCCGACCTGGTCGAAGTCTCGCCGCCATACGATATCAGCGGCACCACTTCCCAGCTGGCGGCAAATATTCTGTATGAAATGCTCTGTGTGTTACCCGGAGTGAACCACAACTAACGGCGCACTGCGCCAGGCTACTGAGAGTAGGGTCAGCATGTCTGAACAAAATCTGGTTTTTCCCGCCCGCGTGTTGCGTGGTGCCGGAGTGATACATCAGCTCGGGGAGATCTGTCGCGAACTGGGACAGCGGGCGCTGCTGATTGGCGGCCATCAGGCGCTGAAAGCGGTTGAACCCCATGTCAGCTCGCAGCTGGCAGATGCCGGGGTTGAGCTGCTGGGCACTGAATGGTTTGGCGGTGAGACTTCGCTGCAGCAGATTGCCCGCCTGGGCGAGCTGGCGAACTCCCTGAAAGCAGAGGTGATTATCGCTGCCGGAGGGGGAAAATCACTGGATACCTGCAAAGCGGTGGGCGCAGAACATAACATTCCGGTGATCACCATTCCGACTATCGCCGCCACCTGTTCCGCCGTCACACCGCTGAGCATTCGCTATGACGACAACGGTAACTTCTTCGATATTTTCCCGCTTCCTCAGGCCCCGGCTGCGGTGATTATCGACAGCGAACTGCTGGCAAAGGCTCCTCTGCGCTGGCTGGCTGCCGGTCTGGGCGACACTCTGGCAAAATGGTATGAGTTCCGGGCCGTCAGTCAGCGTCACCCGGCGCTGGACGCCAATGCCCGTTCGTCACTGGCGCACAGCCTGATCTGCTATGAGGTGATTGCCGCTCACGGGCCTGCGGCTTGTGAAGCCGTGCGCAATAACCTGCCGGATCATCACCTGGACCAGTCGCTGGATGTGATCTTTACCTTCGCCGGGCTGACCTCGCTGATGAGCAACGGTGCCCATGCTGCGGCCGCTCATGCTATCTACGAAGGCTTTACCTTCTGCGATAAAACCCGCGAGTTTGGTCACGGCCTGCTGGTGGGTTATGGCAACCTGTGCCTGCTGGCTCTGGAACAGCGCAGTGATGAAGAGCTGCAGCGTGAAATGCGCCTGGCCCGCCAGTGCGGCGTGCCGTTAAGCCTGACGGAAATTGCCGATTTGACGGAAGCGGAACTGGAGGTGATCGTGCGGGAATCCGTTCGCGCACCGGATATGGAAAACATGGCAGAGCCGGTAACGGTTGAAGCGCTGTTCCAGGCTATCGCCCGTGTTGAAGGCCTTGCGGCTGAAGTGGGTTAAATGGCGGAAATAGTCTGATGGTTTAAGATCGTCACAGCTGAATGCCGTCATGCAGGAGGTAAAAGCCTCCTGCTGTTAAGCAAGTGCCGTCGTTAATGACGAACTCTTTTCGAACTGAATGTATAGCTTGTTTTTACTCCTTGCTAAAAAGCTCAATAATGATAAAGTTTACCTGCTTAATTCAGCAAGGAGAGCATAATGAGCACACAAGAAATTAATTTACGGGAATTAATTCCCGGTGAAATAGAAATTACAAAATTAATATTCAAAAATTCAGTTGATTTTCACCGGGTTAAAATTCATCGAGGAAGTTACTTTCCTTTCAACCTGCAGAACGAAAACACGGCTGTCACGCCCAATGGCGAGATTTACTTCATGCCGAAGAATTATTTTACCGATTTCTCTCTGGCCCCCCCAAGCTATCAACACTGGTTCATCCATGAGATGACGCATGTCTGGCAATATCAATTAGGCCTGAGTGTACGGCTCCGCGGAGCTCTGAGCTGGGCGGCAACATATCGATATTCGCTTTCTGACAAAAATCTACTGTCTGATTACGGAATGGAAGCGCAGGCCAGTTTAATTGCTGATTATTTTTACCTGGTCAGGTTTGGTGTCGCTGGATTTGATTCAATTTCCAATCTTGATGGCATCATAGGCCCCAATATCAAAAAACGATATGAGTGGGTTTTGCGTGGTTTTATAAGTCAACCTTCCAATAAAAGAAATTTGCCATGAAAAAATTAGTGCTGGCTATTGGTGTAATGTTTCTCAGTGGATGTCATCTGGAAAAACCAAATCAACATAATCTTGAAGTTTCCATTGAAAATAACATTCCCTGTTTTCATATCCCTTCAGAGTTAATCAGTGATAAAGAAGAAGTAAGAAATCGCGGAGCCATCATCTCCCGTAAAGAGGGAGAACGCTGGAATACTGTCTGGAGCTCACCAACAACTTCCCCTCTTCCTGTCATTGTCGCAGAGAAATGTATTTCTTATCCTCAATTAAAATGGGATCAGGGAACATGGTCGGTAATGCTCGGCATATCTGCAGACAATGATTCGACAAGATACCGCCTGGAAAAATCTTTTTCCCTGCAAAAGGATAATTCAGGTCACCTCTCTATTTTATAACGCCTCACGACATCATTCCCCGGGATAGCGCCTGTTAACGCTGTCGCAGGGATTTCTGTTGGCTATGGAGGCCGGTTTCTTAGCTCCCGCTATCAGTTTCAACCTTAGCCATCCCCAGTCGGCCAATAAACGGCAGGCGCAGAGCCGGTGTCCGGACATCCATACCCACGTTGAAGCCTAAAATATTGAACTCCACTCCCTCTTCAGCTCCCAGCGTCACCCCCAGCACACCCAATAGTGAAACCTGCACTCCTCTGCCTGAGGGCGGCAGGCCCACCGGATTACTCAGCGAACGGTAATCTTTGCCGATGGCATTGGCGGGTAAATCCAGTCGCAGCTCAGGCACTTCCCGGCCAATATGCGCCAGGAATGTATTGCTGTTCGGCCCCGGCCAGACCCGGTAGGTCTGCGGCCAGGGATAGCTGCGGATCGCCGCTTCAATCCGCGGGATCATCGTCCCGGCAGAAGCGCCACGGTGATCCACCAGCAGCACCGGTTTTGCGCCGAACCAGTAGCCATCCGGCAACGCATAATCCCGGCGAACCACATTGGTGCTGCCCCAACTGATCACCTCATAACGGCTGAATTCTGTCTCACCTGCTTTTTTGATAATGATCCACGGATGCACGGCAAGCAGCCCCCGCCAGCCAAACGTCGGCGCAGCATAAATCTGCACAATGGCTTCATCGCGGTTTTTGCGCGGATCGGGAGCCATTTCGGCAGAATCACGCCTCGCGGTGGACCAGCTCTGACCACTCAGCACCACGCCGTTGTGGGTGGCTTTGTAATAGCTCTGGGCAAAAGACAACAGCAGTACGCAGATAAACCCGATAACGATCGCTTTAATAAAGATCATCGCTTTATTGGCCTGGTGAAGGAAAAAAGGGCAAAACTATGATTAACGTGACAGCAGCAATCCGGGCAAGCGGCTTTGATGTGTCACGCCGATGACCGTAATGCCACCGGGGTTCAGGATGTAATATACCGTGTGGCTCACGCAGGGAAAACTAGACACACCCGGCTAGAAACTGGCGGTTTCATCATGACCCGTTTCCGCATTATCAGCCAGACTCTGGAAGGTGGTCCGCATTGCAGGCAAATACTCTTTCGCGACACCCTGTCCAAACTCCCGGATCGAGTAGCCCTTTATCTCGCGCATGTCCTCCTGCGCCTCCTGCGTCAGCGTGAAGCGGGCCATTAAAGATCCTTCATTAAATCATCAAAAAAGACATCCCCTTCTGCCACATTTCCTGTTTGCGCCTGCGCGATTGAGCGGGCGAGTGAATTTCGTAAAGACTGTCGCTTGAGATCTTCCAGCGCGTTGTAATCTTCAACCGACACTACCACTACGGATGGCTTGCCATTTTTTGTAAGATCCCTGCAAACAACCAAAAATAGTCGTTTAAACGCCGTATCAGTTTGTTTTACGAGAAGGCCCGCGATTACTTTTGCAACAGCCTGGCCACTATCGAAATATCTGGGATATCGACTAAGCCCAGACAGCATTCACGCAGCCGTTCTCGCTGTTCCGGTGCCATCACTCTGGCGGCAAGCTGGTCAAATTTAGCCAACAGCGCTTCATCGCTGAGCGGGTTTTGCGGTGCGCCAAGTGGTAGGGTGACCTGTTTCCGCCAGCGTTCACCGCTTAATGTTTCCAGCTCAATAATCGGTTCATCGCTGCTGACCTGCTCCGGATCGATATGTAACACAATACGCTGCAACATCGCGCTGATCTCTGCACTGGCACGTTTATCATCGTCATAAGCATCCAGCCCGGCATGCCCAAACAGTACCCTCGCCGCCAGCGCATAAGGCAGACTCATCTGTGCCGCCGCCAGGCTTTCACGGTCGGTATTACCACACATCTCAAGCAGGAACGGATTTAGGTAGACGTGAATATGCGCAATCTGCTCCGCAGTGCAGCGCTGTTCTTCCATCAGCAAGCCGATGGCATCAATGGCGGAATGCGTCCCCCGGCAGGAGGCGTAAGGCTTGATGGAGCACCGGTTGAGCTTCCAGACTTCCCCCAGCCCGGCGGTCAGCGCCTCTGGCTGACGGCTGAGCGGTGCGAAGGTTTTCAGGAACCCCCCCCAGACATCCTCAAAGGTCTGCGAAGCACCGGTGATACCCTTTTCAGCCAGCATTGCCGCCAGCAGGCCACCTTCCGCCGCTCGTCCTGCATGCAGTTTTTTGCTCTGTGATCCATCGTGAATGAAGCCCCACAGCCCGCAGCTGTTGCTGGCCGCAATGCCCAGCGCCTGCACCGTTTGCTGCTCACTCAGCTGCAGCAGGGAGGCCACTGCCGCCGCCGCACCAAACACCCCGCAGGTCGAAGTAGAGTGCCAGCCCGCTTCGTTATGCGGTGCGTAGCTGCCGCAGGCTTCCAGCACCCGGCGACCCACGTCATAGCCCAGCACCACGGCGGTAATAAAAGCCTGCCCTGAAACCGGCCCGGCACAAAGAGGCAAAGCCGCCATCACCGCAGGCAGCACCACTGCGCCGGAGTGATCGCAGCCACCGGTATCGTCCAGCTCATACATATGAGCCGCCACGCCGTTGAGCCATGCCGCATTACGCGGACTGGTTTGCAACGAAGAGCCCCAGATTGCCGACTGCGGCGTACAGCCTTCGGCCATCACGGTCTGCTGCACCACCAGCGCTATCGGACTGTTGCTGCCTGCCAGAGTAGCACCGAAGGTGTCAAGGATATGCCGTTGTGCCCGGGCCACCAGCGACTCCGGCAGATCGTCGAAGCGCGTTTGCACCACGAAACGGACCAGATCGATCATGCTCTGACTCATGCCTGCTGCTCCTGGATTTGCCGCTGGAAGATTTCTGCCGGATGCTCACTGACGTTATCCGGCTGCGTCTGCCACCAGTCTGCCACTTCTGCCGCCGTTGCCATCCACACCTTCTGGTGCCCGGCAATAAAATCCAGCAGCTCACCCAGCAGGCCAATACGCCCGGCGGTACCGATAATTTCCGGATGCAGACGCAATACGTAGCACAGGCCGAAGCGATGGAAGCCCTGAAAATCCAGCTTCATGTTCTGCAGCGTCTGCTGGTAAGAGGCAATACGTGACTGGCCCGGAGGCACGGCAGGGCTGAGGTTAAAGGCGAAATAGGGTTCATCTTCCAGCTCATAGTGCAGAGGCAGCTCCACCAGCCGGGTGGCCGGGTGAAAATACGGCAGATCGTCGCCGCGCCATGAGGATGACCAGCGGATACCCTGCTCTGCCAGCGCCTCTGCCAGCCCGGGTTTCCATTGCCCCGCAGGCGTGCGGAAGCCCACCACGTTCTGACCAGACGCGGCCTGAAGGCTGGCACAACCCTGCGTCACGCTGGCAATCTGCTCTGTCAGCGTCAGCGTGTCGAAATTCTGATGACGGTCGCCACTACAGGCGATTTCATGCCCTGCAGCCACAATTCGCGCGAAAACTTCGGGATTCTCTTCGGCCACAATCGCCGGTAAACACCAACTGGCACGAACGTTTTTCGCTGCCAGCAAGGCCAGCAAACGATCCACCCCGCGCAGTGTGCCATAGCGCCAGACAGACAGGGTTTTATCCCTTCCGGCGACGGCAGGTGTCTGGGTGAGAATGCCGTGAATATCGTTGAAGTCGATGGTCAGCACCACCGCCGATTGCTGGCCAGCGGGCCAGCGGGTCTGTTCAGTCATGCTGCTGCTCCTGCAGATACCAGTGGGCGATTTCCTGGCAGCGGGCAAACCACACATCACGCTGCTTCATATGGGCAATAAACTGCTCAAGCAGCAGGATGCGCCCCGGTTTGCCGCTGATTTTTGGGTGGAACAAGGTGGTCAGACACAGCCCTTCATCCATCGCGCCGTCAAACTCACGGCACCAGTTATCCAGCGTCAGCGCATAGCTGGCGATACGATCCAGCCCTTTCGGGAAATCCGGCTCGCGGGTATAGGCCAGCGAGGCGTAATCATCCATCTCCCATTTACCGGGGATTTCAACCAGCGGCTGCTGATAACCCGACACGCTGATGGCATACGGGCGATCGTCACCGCGCATGCTGCTGGAGTAAGTCACTCCAGCATCCAGCAACACACCCGGCGTCTCTTGATGCCAGTCGCCCGACGGCGTGCGAAAACCCCCGGCACGAATGCCGAGGTGCTGCCAGAATATTTCGCGGGATTTTTCCATAACCTGACGCTGTTCATCACCGCTGAGCGCATAAAAAGATTCATGTCGGTAGCCGTGATAAGCCACCTCATGCCCCTTTTCAACAATCGCCGCACACTGCTGCGGCCACTGTTCCACCACCCAGGCAGGAATAAAGAACGTTGCCGGAACGTCGTACTGTTCCAGCATATCCAGCAGTCTGCCCAGCGCCCGGAACGGGCCGTAGCCACCAAAGGTGAAATACTCAGGCTTCTGCCAGATCGTGCCGTTGAGCATCGCATCACCGGTCGGCCCGTCGAGGTCAAAAGCCAGCGCCATACAACCTTCGCGGCCTTGTGGCCAGCGCGTGCGAACGTCAGGTGCAGTCATGATTACTTCCCGTTCACGGTGGCCGTTTTAACGGCGTTATCTGCCAGGCCCCATTTGCTGAGGATCTTCACGTAAGTCCCGTCAGCTATCAGGTCGTTGACCGCGCCCTGAATCGCAGCAATCAGCGCCGGATCGTTTTTGTCGATCGCCATGCCGGTAAACTGAGTAGCAATCGCTTTATCCAGCGGCTTGTAGGTGTTTTTCTCCAGGTTCATCACGTACGGCAGGGTTTCGCTGCCCTGTACTGCACCGTCCAGACGGCGCTGGCGCAGCTGGGTACGGGCATCAGCAGTGCCTTCAGCACCCACCACCACGATGGCTGGCTTGCCTTTGGCTTCGCAGTTCGCCTGGCTCCATTTGGCAATTTCCTGCGGGAAAGTGGTGCGACGGCTGGTGCCCACTTTTTTACCGCAGAGGTCGGAAGCGGTATTGATGTCTTTACGCCCGGCCAGAGTGTAGAACTGCGGGCCGGTCGTGAAGTAGTCGATAAAACTGACCACTTTCTGACGTTCTTCGGTGTCGGTCATGCCTGACATCACCATGTCGACACGCTTGGTGGACACGGCGTTGACCATTTGCTCAAAAGCAATTTCCTGCCAGTTGATTTTGATGCCCAGTCTGGCGCCGATGGCATTGCCCAAATCGACATCCACACCGCTCAGGGTGTTGGTGGCAGGATCTTTAAACTCCATCGGTGGATAGTTCGGCATAATCGCTACCGTCATTTCCCCTTTCGATTTAATGGCCGCAGGCAGTTCGGCGGACCAGGCGGCAGAGTGCATCAGGACAGCGGCAGCAACGGCAGAAAGCACGATCTTTTTCATCTGAATATCCCTGGGTTGTTAAAGAAGAATGGCGGAGATAAAGTTCTGCATCCGCGGGTTTTGCGGATTAAGCAGGATGTCTTCAGGCGCACCGCGTTCAATGATGCGCCCCTCATCCATGAACACCACCTGGTTGGCCACTTCGCGGGCGAAGCCCATTTCGTGGGTCACAACCACCATGGTGGTTCCCTCCTTTGCCAGCGTGCGCATTACGGCCAGCACTTCCCCGACCATTTCCGGATCCAGGGCAGACGTTGGCTCATCAAACAGCATCAGCTTGGGTTTCATCGCCAGCGCACGGGCAATGGCCACGCGCTGCTGTTGTCCTCCGGACAGTGACTGCGGATAAGCATGGGCTTTGTTCGCCAGCCCGACCCGATCCAGCAGCGCCATCGCCTCTTCCGTTGCTTCGCGTTTTGGTCGCAGCAGCACACTGCAGGGGCCTTCAATCACATTTTCCAGCGCGGTCTTGTGCGGGAACAGGTTAAAGCGCTGGAAAACCATGCCGGTCTGCAGGCGCTGACGGGCGATTTGCTTGTCGCTCAGCGGGTGCAGTTTGTTCCCGGCGATGCGATAGCCAGCCAGTTCGTTATCGATCCAGATCCCGCCCTGGTCGACCTTCTCCAGCTGATTGATGCAGCGCAGAAAGGTACTTTTTCCCGACCCGGACGGCCCGAGAATGCACATGACCTCGCCGTAATTTACCTCCAGACTGACGTCTTTCAGCGCGTGAAAGTTGTCGAAATATTTGTTCACCTCAACGGCACGGACAATATTCCTCATCGCAATTCTCCTTAGTTACGGCGGCGCTGGCCGCGAGAGAAGTAGCGCTCAAGACGGCTCTGCCCGAACGACAGCACGGTCACGATAATCAGATACCAGATGCCCGCCACGAACAGCAGCTCCATCACGCGCGCATTGGCGTAGTAAATGTTCTGCGTGTTGTAGAGCAGTTCGGAGTACTGGATCATGCTTGCCAGGCTGGTGGTCTTGATCATGCTGATAAATTCATTGCCCACCGGGGGCAAAATGACGCGCATCGCCTGCGGCAGAATGATGCGGTGCAGCGCCTGCAGACGCGGCATGCCAATCGACTTGGCCGCTTCGTACTGACCGGTATCCACCGACAGCAGTCCGGCACGCACCACTTCCGAGGTGTAAGCGCCCTGATTAATACTCAGCCCCAGCAGCGCGGCGACAAACGGCGTCATCACATTGACCGTTTCCACGCTGAACACGCCGGGGATCGAGATGGTCGGGAACACCAGCGCCAGGTTAAACCACAGCAGCAACTGCAGGATCAACGGCGTACCGCGAAACACCCACGCATAGCCTACCGAGATGTAATGCAGCACCGGATTAGGCGACATATACATAATCGCCGCCACCACACCAAAAAAGATGCCCAGCGCCATCGCCAGAATCGACATCACCAGAGTGTTCACGACGCCATCAAGAATGGCGCGGGCGGTAAAGAACTGCCCGACATAGGACCACTCAATTTTGCCCTGCGAGAAAGCGTGAACCAGCGAAGCCAGCAGCAGGATGATCACCACCGTCGCGGTGATCCGCCCGTAATAGCGCTTCGGCACCATCTCATACTGCTTGAGATCGTATGAGGGCTCGCCCTGCGCCCGGATGCCTGCGGCACCGGGGTTTTGCGAAGTATTCATTCCGCCTCCGGAGTTAAATTGACGGGTTACAGACGGGGGCCCTGATAAGCGTTAACCCAGTCGGTCTGCTGCTGCATACGCGCCTGCAGACGGGTGATTTGTTCGGTGACTCGTGCCGGAGACGTGCCGCCAAAACCGTCACGGGAGTGGATTGCCGCTTCCAGCGTCAGGGCGCTGCGCACTTCCGCAGTCAGCCGCGTGTCCACTTCTGCCAGCTGTTCGTCGGTAAGATCGGTGAGTCCCTGTTGATGGAATTCACACAGCTGCACCAGCTGGCCGGTGATTTCATGGGCTTCTTTGAATGGCACGCCGCGCATCGCCAGCCAGTCGGCCACTTCGGTCGCCAGCGTAAAGCCATCCGGAGCCTGTGCCAGCAGCTCTGCCTCGTTCACCTTCATGGTCTCAATCATTCCGGCCATCGCCGGCAGCACCAGTAGCAGTGTGTTGACGGAATCAATCGCGCTGCGCTTGTCTTCACTCAGATCGCGGTTGTAAGAGAGCGGCATCGCCTTCATGGTGGCGAGCATCGCGGTGAGATTGCCGATCAGGCGGCCACTGCGGCCACGTGTCAGTTCGGCAATATCCGGATTCTTTTTCTGCGGCATAATCGAACTGCCGGTGGCGTAGCTGTCGCTGATCTCCACCCAGCGGAACTGGCGGGAGGTCCACAGACACACCTCTTCGCTGATGCGCGAAAGGTTGACGCCGATCATGCTGGTGATAAACAGAAATTCCGCCACGTAATCACGGCTGGCAACGGCATCAATCGAGTTCTCACACGCGCCGAGATAACCCAGTTCCTGCGCGGACATTTCCGGCTGACGGGCAATAGCAGATCCGGCCATCGCGGCGGAGCCTAATGGTGAGAAGGCACTGCGGCGATCCCAATCCTGCAGGCGATCGATGTCCCGCGAGAAAGATTGAGCGTGTGCCAGCAACTGATGGCCAAACACAATCGGCTGGGCCTGCTGCAGATGGGTAAAACCCGGCGCGATGGTATTGGTATGCTGTTGCGCCTGCCCTACCAGCGCCTGCTGGAGTGCCAGCAGCGCGGTAGTGATTTTGCGGACGTTGTCACGCAGGTAGAGGCGCAGATCGTTAACAGTCTGATCGTTACGGGAACGACCGGCACGCAGCTTACCGCCCAGCGCTCCCAGCCGTTCAGTCAGCACTCGTTCGATAAAAGTATGCACATCCTCATCGGCGAGGATCGGGTCAACTTTCCCAGCGCGGTAATCCGCATCCAGCTGGTCGATTGCGGCAACCATTTCCACCGTCTCCGCCGCAGTCAGCAGACCGGCACGCTCCAGTTCATGGGCATGAGCCCGGCAGCCCGCCAGGTCGTAGGGGGCCAGAGCGAAATAGTATTCCGGACTGCGCGACAGCGCGGTTAAGGCGGCGGCAGGCGCACTTTTGAAACGGGCACCCCATAAACGGTCGACACTGTCAGACATAATTCCTCTCTTAGCACAGGTTTCCGCTGCCGGAATAAGAAAATCTTCTGGTTGCGGCATCATCGATAAATAAAAGTTATTTTTGGCTGCCGTCTGGTAATTAGCGGCTAATTCAGGTTCACTCTTACTTTCACTGCATTTCTTTCGGGGATGAATAGTTAATATGGAAAGTAAGGTTTCCAATATGGGAAACATGAATTATCCCCGCACGGATAATTCCGCAGTCACCATTAACAATGTCGACCTGAAATTATTGCGGGTATTTAAATGCGTGGTGGAAGCAGGCGGCCTGACCTCGGCCAGTCACGAACTGAATATTGGTCTGGCGGCAATCAGCAAACAGGTCTCTGATTTGGAGATCCGCCTGGGGATGACGCTGTGCAGCCGGGGGCGCGAAGGCTTTGAGCTGACAGAATATGGTATCACTGTGTATCAGGCGACGCTGGAGCTGTTTGCCTCGCTGAGCACCTTCCGTGAAAGGCTGCATCACAGCCGCAGTGAATTGCTCGGCGACCTAAGCCTGAGCGTGGTGGATAACACTATTTCCGATCCGCAATCGCCGGTCACCAAAGCCGTGCAGCAGCTGCATAAGGTTGCACCAAAAGTTAACATTCGCCTACAGACCGCCCATCTGGATGATATCGAAAAAGGATTAACGGAGGGGCGATTTAATTGCGCAATTGCGCCGGTTTATGAGGAGAAAAGTGATTTCGACTATTATAAAATTTACACTGAAATCTCCTGTTTATATTGTGGCAGCGATCACTCTTTATTTCATCACGAGAACAACAGCATTACACTTGAACAATTAAAACAGCAGAAAATAATTAATCATACCTACGTCACACATCGCCATGGCAATAAGCTTTTTGCCTTTAGCGAAAGCAACATTCAGGCGGTGCAGGTAGAGGCGGTGGCGATGCTGATCCTGACCGGCCATTTTATTGGCTATCTGCCCGAGCATTATGCCCGTCGCTACGTCAGCGAAAATAAACTGCGCTCACTCGGCCCGCCGGAATTACAAATGGAAACGCCCTTCTGCCTGATCATTAAAAAAGGGCGCAAGATTAATCAGATCATCAAGCTGTTCATGGAGTCCCTGGGGATCGCCTGATGCCGCACTAAAACAGTGCATCAGGCGGAACAGCTCCGGCAGATCAAAAAGAGTAACCCACCCCGATGTTAAAACCACTCATGGTATAATCCTTACCTTCTATGCTTTTCCGGGTTCCTTCATAGCCCAGATCCAGCACCAGGTAGCTGACCGGATTAATCTGTAAGCCGCCGCCCCAGGCAAAGCTGGTGGCGTGCTTCATGCCATAAAGATTGTCATCCCCGGCAAACGGACGGCTCCCTGAGCTGTCCCGCAGCGGAGAGTAACTCACCTGACCATTATTCATACCGACCAGCCCGTACAGGCTGACATGCCGGTTAATACGGTATGCCGGGCCAACCAGCAAACTGGTCGTTTTTACTCTGACGTTGTTTTTCACCGTGCTACCATTGCTGCTCAGCCCATCGTAAGGATCGCTGCCTGAAACAAAGCTGAACGAACCGATCAACCCGTAACGGTTGTTGAACTCATAGCGGTATTTAAGGTTGATACCGGCAAACTGGTTAAAATGCTTCACTTCCTGATAGGCATAACCGGCTGACAGGGTATGGCTCTCGGCGTGGGCTGCGCCCATCACAAAAATGGCAGCCAGAGCCGCCCGGGGGAGGGTTTTCAACATGTTCAATATCCTTATCCTTCAATCCATCTATTCGTGCTGAACACGACAACCAGAGGTCCACTGCAGTCTTTGCTGCTGCAAACAAGGGACGCCGCCAGTCGGGCTGACCGGCGGCCCGGCAACTTTAGAGAGTCTGCTTTGACTGCGCAATAATCTTGAACATTTTTCAGACAACAGCCCACCCCGGCGCAAACTGGCCCGCCGGTCAGGCGGGATCCAGAAACTTGTACATCACTGTAGTGGCATCCAGCACCCCTTCGGTGGATAAAGCGTAATGCGGAATGCGCCCACTCACCTGCCATCCTCCCTTCAGATAGAGTTGCTCCGCCACATCCCCACTTCGGGTATCCAGCACCAGCAGCGTTCTGCCTGCCTGGCGGGCAAGCTGCTCACCACGACTCAGCAGCTCACGGGCAATCCCCTGGCGACGCGCATCCGGATGGACCAGAAGTTTAGAAATTTCCGCCCGGTGCTGACCGTTCGGCATCATCCCCAGCACCACGATTACCGTACCGACAATGATGCCATTCTGCCGGGCGACCAGCAGCTGCCTGTCACCGCTGGCAAGGCTGCTGAGCACGCCCTGCCAGAAATGACGCATTGGCTGCGGCTCAAGGCTGATAAACCCTACGCTGGCATCCTGCGCCACGCAGCCAAGAAGTACGTTAACCAGCGATGACAGCTCTGCTTTTGCCTGTTCAGCATTCAGGTTTTCATAATAGGTGTGAGTCATTTCGTTTCCATCCTGAAAGTCGTGAGATATCTCCCGAATTACCCCCCCTGCCAACTTGTACAGGAAAATATTAGTTGTACAACAATGAAGAGTTCGCTACGGTAAGAGTGTAAAGGACAGTACAGAGGAATTTAATGGCATTGTACAGCATTGGTGACGTTGCCGAACGTTGCGGAATTAATCCGGTCACTTTGCGCGCCTGGCAGCGCCGTTACGGATTACTGAAGCCCCAACGCACTGAAGGGGGTCACCGTCAGTTTGATGATGAAGATATTCAGCGCATTGAGGAGATCAAACGCTGGATTGATAGTGGCGTGCCCGTCGGAAAAGTCAAAGCGCTGCTGGAAGGCGAAAACGTTAGCATTCATGATGGATGGGTCACACAACAGGAAGAAATGATGACGGTACTCCGTCACGTCAGACCCGCCAAACTCAGAGCTAAAATCGCCACCATCGGCCGTGAAAACCCGGCTGACGCGCTGATCGACCATGTATTCATTCCTATCAGGCAGCGCCTGGGTTTGGATCAAAATACGGCCAGAGCCATGTGCAGTTTGCTTGACGGTGCTTTAATTGATTATGTTGCCTTCTGTTTAGCCGGCAGCAGAAAGCGCCCCGGCAAGGATGCATTGATCATTGGCTGGGGCACGGATGACCGCACCCGCATCTGGCTGGAAGCCTGGCGGCTGTCCCAGCAGGGTTGGCGTATGGATGTGATGGCTGAACCGCTGGATCTGCCGCGCCCTGAACTTTTTCCGGGACAGAACATTTTTGTCTTAACCGGCAAGCCCCTGACCCGTCGTCAGCAGGAACAACTTTCACACTGGCAGGAGCAGGGATTTTTAATCACCCATCTGGGCAGTTGAGGAGTGATTCATGACGCAGCAGACAACGCTGACAAAACTGGTGGCGTTTTATCAGACGCTCGACGCCAGTCAGCTGCAGCAGCTGGCCGAAATTTATCACGATGACGTATGCCTTGCCGACCCGGTGGGTGAGCATAACAGCCTGCCAGTAGTGGAAAACTACTTTGCCTCGCTGCTGAAAAACATGCACTACTGCCGGTTTGAAGTCTCGGAGTCCCATCTCCTTGAGGGGGCTGCACTGCTGATCTGGCAGATGATTTATGCCCATCCAGCCCTGCAACGCGGGGCTAAACAACAGCTGTCAGGCAGCAGCTACCTGCAATTCCGCGACGACAAAATCAGTTTTCAACGCGATTACTACGACATGGGCGCCATGCTGTACGAAAAGATCCCCGTGCTGGGGTCGGTAATCAGACAGCTTAAAAAGAGGTTAACACCATGAAACGGGTACTGATTACTGGCGCAAGCTCCGGAATTGGCTATCAACTGGCCCTCGATTATGCCGCCGATGGCTGGCACTTACCGCCTGCGGACGTAACCGGGCAAAGCTCGAACTCTGCGGGAAAAATTCAGCAATATGGTGCTGTGTGAATTTGATATCACTGACCTGGCGGAAACCCGCCGCGCGCTGGACGGCAAAAGCGCCAACCTGGTGATCCTCTGCGCCGGAACCTGTGAATACCTTAATCATGGCGTGGTGGAAGCAGAGAAAGTCCACCGGGTGATGAGTGCCAACTTCAGTGGTCCGGTCAACTGCCTGGATGTGTTGCTGCCTCAGCTGGCCCCCGGCAGCCGTGTGGCGCTGGTTGGCTCGACTGCCAGCCTGGTTCCCCTGCCCCGCGCCGAAGCCTATGGCGCTTCTAAAGCCGCGCTGGCCTATTTCGCCCGCAGCCTGGCTCAGGACCTTAAACGACAGCAAATCGCCATCAGTCTGGTGCAGCCCGGCTTTGTTGATACGCCACTGACCAGGCGCAATGATTTTGCCATGCCGATGATGATCAATGTCGGGCAGGCATCACGCTATATCCGTGATGGGCTGGCGAAGGGCAAGGCCGAATTTGCCTTCCCGCGTCTCTTTTCCATTATTCTGCGCATCACCTCGCGACTGCCGAATGCTATCCAGCGTCTTCTCACCCAGCAGATAGCGAGGTAAGAGTGAAAATAGCCATTGTTGGCAGTGGCATTGCCGGATTGAGTTGCGCGTGGAAGCTGGCTTCCCGTGCGGAAGTTCACCTGTTTGAAGCAGGCGATACGCTGGGCGGTCATACCGCTACGGTAGATATCAGGGGGGGCAGGCAAACACTATGCTATCGACACCGGTTTTATCGTCTTTAACGATCGTACCTATCCGCGCTTTCTCTCGCTGCTGGCCGAGCTGGGTCTGGAGAGCAAGCCAACGGAAATGAGCTTTTCGGTGCGAAATAATCAGAGCGGGCTGGAGTACAACGGCCACTCGTTGAACAGCCTGTTTGCCCAACGAGGTAACCTGTTGCGCCCCTCCTTCTGGCGTTTTCTGGCCGAGATTGTGCGGTTCAATAAACGCGGTAAGCAGTGGTTGCAACACCAGCAGAGCCAGGGCACCCTCGACGACTTCCTGCAAAGTGAAGGTTTCAGCCAGTTCTTTGCCCAGCACTACATTCTGCTGATGGGAGCCGCGATCTGATCAACTTCACTGGCGGAAATCCGTCAGATGCCGCTCTCCCTGTTTCTGCACTTCTTCAACCATCACGGTCTGCTGGATCTGACCCAGCGCCCGCAGAGGTATGTGATCCCCGGCGGTTCACGCGAGTATATCCACCGGCTGATGGCGCTGATTGGTGACAAATTGACAGTGCATCTGAGTACGCCGGTGATCCGCGCTGAGCGCCTCGTGGATGGCGTCACGCTGCACAGTGCACGCGGCAGTGAAACTTTCGATCAGGTTATTTTTGCCTGCCACAGCGGTCAGACGCTGGCCCTGCTCAGTGATGCCAGCCCCGAAGAGCAGCGGATGCTGGCGGGCGTCCCCTACAGCGCCAATGAAGTGATTCTGCATACCGACACCCGCCTGCTGCCGGAAAATCCACGCGCCTGGGCCAGCTGGAATTACCGGCTGGATGACACTCAGGCCGGGGACGAGTTGCTGGGTGCCAGCGTGACCTACAACACGAATATTCTGCAGGGGATCAAGGCACCCCAGACCTTTTGCGTCACGCTGAATGCCACACAGCCCATCGATCGTGACAAAATCCTGGGCCGGTATGTTTATCACCACCCTCAGTTCAGCCTGAAGAGTCTGGAGACGCAGAGCGCGCGTCTGCGGCTGAACGGCTTGAACCGCAGCTGGTATTGCGGAGCCTGGAGCTATAACGGCTTCCATGAAGACGGCATCCGTAGCGGACTGGATGTGGTCGCAGCCATGGAACAGGCTGGCCTGCTGTGAACAGCACCCTTTACAGCGGCCACGTTCGTCACCGGCGTTTTACTCCGGTAGACCACCGGTTCAGCTACCGGATTTTTATGCCGCTGATCGATCTGGATGAGCTGCCGTTGCTCGGGAGCGTCGGCATACGTCTGGGTAAATTTTCCCCGGCCTCGTTCTGCTCTGCCGACTATCTTGGCGGTGGCAACATCAAAGAGCGGGCGCAGTCGCGGATTACCGAATTAACCGGCGAACGGCTGACCGGCCGGGTAATACTGCTGACACAGCTGCGCTATCTGGGTTGTTCATTTAATCCGGTCAATTTTTACTACCTGTACGATAAGAGCGACAGCCTGCGGTGGATACTGGCCGAGGTGCGTAACACGCCCTGGAATGAACGCCATACCTACGCAGTTAAACCCGACGGCAGCGAAACAACCGAAAAGGTGTTCCACGTTTCGCCATTTAATCCGCTGGAGATGATTTATCACTGGCGACTCTCGGCTCCGGGGAGATCCCTCTCGGTGCATATTGAGAACCATCGCACAGGCAAAGAATTTGATGCCACCCTGCATCTTCGTCAACACCCGCTGACCCGAAAGTCGCTGCGCTACCACCTCTGGCGCTTTCCGCTGATAACCGTTCAAACTGCGCTGGCAATCTACTGGCAGGCGTGGAAGTTGTGGCGCAAGGGTGCGCCGGTGTATGACCACCCGAAGTCGGAGAAATAATTGATGTGCTCATCTGAACTGACGATTACCCGGCGGGGCAAGGCAGGCAAACGTTTGTCCGCCTCGAGACAGTTAATCTTCTCCCTGCTGCAGCATATTCAGGGAGCCGGACTGCACCTGCACGACCCGTATCTGGGCACGGACTTCTTCGGCGATGCCCAGGCAGATTTGCAGGCTGAAGTAGTGGTGAATCATTCACGAGCCTGGCGACGGGTGCTGTTTGGCGGCAGCATTGCCGCCGCTGAAACCTACATGGATGGCGACTGGGAGACGCCCGATCTGACGGCAGTGATCCTGACGCTGGCGACCAATAAGGCGGTGCTGGATAAGCTCGAATCACGACTGAGCTGGATATCCACCCCGCTCAACAAATTCCGGCATGCGCTGCGTCGCAACAGCGTACGGCAGTCGAGACGTAACATTGCGGCGCATTACGATCTCGGCAACGATTTTTATACCGCCTTCCTTGACCGTTCGATGCTCTATTCCAGCGGCTGGTACGCACAACCAGAGATGACGCTGGAAGATGCCCAGCAGGCCAAAATGCGCCGCCTGTGTGAGCAGCTGGCGCTGTCGCCTGCCGATCATTTGCTGGAAATTGGTACTGGCTGGGGGCGATGGCCGAATTTGCCGCGCGGGAATATGGCTGCCGTGTGACCACCACCACCATTTCACAGGAGCAGTATGATTACAGCTGCCAGCGTATCGCCAAAGCTGGCCTGAGCGACCGCGTGACAGTCATGCAGGAAGATTACCGCAACCTCAGCGGTCAGTATGACAAGCTGGTGTCGATTGAAATGATCGAAGCGGTGGGAAAGCAGTTTATCCCGCTGTTTTTTGAACGCTGTCAGCAGTTGTTAAAGCCGGGTGGACGTCTGGCATTACAAACCATCACCATCAGTGAATATCGCTTTGAAAGCTATGCCAACAGCGTGGACTTTATTCAGCGTTATATTTTCCCCGGCGGTTTTCTGCCTGCGGTCAGCCTGCTGCAGAAAAACCTCGCCGAAAACCGGTTCACCCCTCGCGATCTGTTTGAAATCGGGCCGGATTATGCCCGCACGCTGCAGGAGTGGCGGCACCGTTTTGACACGGCCTGGCCCGGGCTTAAAACCGAGCGCTTTGATGAACATTTTCGCCGGATGTGGCTGTTTTATCTCTGCTACTGCGAAGCAGGCTTTCGCGCCGGGACTATCGGCACCGTTCAACTGACTGCCGATCGGGCTCTGACAGGAGATTAATAATGTGGAAATATCTGTTACTGACCGCGAGCCTGCTGCTGAGCGGCTGCGGTGCCAGCATTGATGACTATCAGCAGGCCCATCCCAGGATCGATATTTTTAACTGGTTTAACGGTGAGTCCCGCGCCTGGGGCATGGTGCAGGATTACAGCGGCAAGCAGATCCGTCGCTTTGAGGTCGCCATTCACGGTACGGTCGCAGGCGATACGCTGACGCTGAACGAACAATTTATCTATGACGACGGTGAAAAACAGACCCGCGTCTGGCATATCCGTAAACTCCCGGACGGCAGCTACGTGGGAACGGCGGAGGATATTATTGGTACAGCTCAGGGACACGCGGCAGGCAACGCCTTCAACTGGCGTTACACCATGACGGTGAAAACCGACTCCAGCAGCTACAAACTGAATTTTGACGACTGGATTTACCAGCAGGATACCCGGCACCTGATGAACGTCACTTCAATGAAAAAGTTCGGCATCGAAGTGGCCCGCGTCACGCTGTTCTTTAACAAAGAGCGCGAAGCCGGGCAATAAAAAGCCAGCAAAGGCTTAACCCGCGGGGGCGAATGGCGATATACTTTTCCCTCTTTCAGCTTCAGACAAACGGGCAACGGCATGAACTGGCAAAAAATTGGTGTGATCTGTATTTTCCTGATGATGGCGCTTGGCGGCATCGGCGGCGTAATGCTGACCGGCTACACCATTCTTATCCGTTCTTAAACTGTCGCAGCAGGCGTTCAAACAGGCGGTCAGTCACAATCGCCAGCAGCGCCACCAGGCAGGCTCCCTGAATGACGTAGGCGGTGTTAAAGCCGCTGAGCCCTATTATCACTGGCGATCCCAGCGTTTTAGCTCCCACCGTGGAAGCGATGGCTGCCGTGCCGATGTTGATAATCACTGAAGTACGGACCCCGGCAAGGATCACCGGAGCCGCCAGCGGCAACTCCACTTTCCACAGGATCTGCCACGGGCTCATCCCCACCCCTTCAGCAATTTCCCGCGCACTGGCCGGTACTGCGCCAATCCCGGCAATGGTTCCCTGCAATACTGGCAAGAGTCCGTACAGCACCAGCGCAATAATGGCCGGTTGCTCACCAAAGCCCATCACCGGCACAGCAATCGCCAGCACCGCAACGGGGGGAAACGTCTGCCCTGCAGCCACCAGCGTTTCGACCATCGAGCGGAATTCTCTGCCCGCCGGACGGGTCACCAGAATGCCAGCGCCCATACCAATGACCACCGCGAACAGGCTGGAGAGCGCCACCAGCTCAATGTGCGCCAGCGCCAGTTGCAGGAAGCTGTCCTGCTGATAGAGCGGCCGGTCAAGCTGCGGGAACCAGTGGGCAAACAGCGGCCCGCTGTAAGGCATCAGCACCAGCAGCGCAATAAACAGCGCGATCAACCACAACAGAGGGTCGCGTATCCGATACATTTTAATTCCCCCGCTGCCGCAGCAGGTCTGCGAAGTGCAGCACGCCGAGAGGTTGCTGACAGCTGTCGACCACCGCCAGACGATCGGTTTGCCGCGCGATAAATTGCGACAGCGCTTCGCGCAACGTCATGGTTTCCGGAATCGCTTCCTCTTCCAGCCACTCGCCACGGCGCGCAGCTGCCCCCGCATTGCCCAGCGACAATAACCTGACGCCCAGCTCACTGCGGCCAAAGAAATCACGCACAAAATCATTGATTGGTCGGGTCAGCAATTCAACCGGGGTGCCCTGCTGCACCACTCTGCCTCCGTCCATCAACACCAGCCGGTCAGCCAGCGCCAGCGCTTCATCAATGTCGTGAGTTACCAATACGATGGTGCGCCCGGAGAGCTGGTGAATACGTACAATCTCCTGCTGCAAGGCCGCACGGGTGACCGGATCGAGCGCGCCAAATGGCTCATCCATCAGCAGCACTTCGGGATCGGCCGCCAGCGCCCTGGCCACGCCGACACGCTGCTGCTGCCCGCCAGACAGCTGATGGGGATAGCGATGGCGGAACTGCTCATCGAGATTTAGCAGTGCCAGCAGCTCACTGACCCGATCGGCGATTTTCTGTTTCGACCAGTTCAGCAGAGCGGGCACGGTGGCGATGTTTTTTTCCACTGTCCAGTGGGGAAACAGGCCAATTGACTGAATGGCATAACCCATTCTGCGACGCAGCACCTGCGGATTGAAACTGCGGATCTCCTCCCCGGCGAACTGGATGGTGCCCTGGTCGTGTTCGATCAGCCGGTTGATCATTTTCAGCGTGGTCGACTTTCCGGAACCAGACGTGCCGATCAGGACAGTGAACTCCCCTTTGGCAATATTCAGCGTCAAGTCGCTGACTGCGGGTTTTCCGGCAAAGTGTTTACTCACCTGGTTGAAGTTGATCATCGGCGCTCCGCCTCAATAACTGAAATCAAAAATTTGAACAGGGCGTCGGCAATCACCGCCAGCGCAATCACCGGGGTCACGCCCAGCAACACCAGATCCAGCGCGCTGCTGAGCAGCCCCTGAAAAATGATCGCGCCAAATCCCCCGGCACCAATCAACGCGGCTATCACCGCCATGCCAATGGTCTGGACGGTGATCACCCTCAGCCCGGCCAGCAGTACCGGCAGTGCCAGCGGCACTTCGGCATGCCAGAATATTTGCCCGCGAGTCATCCCCATGCCTACGGCGGTTTCAATCACCTCTTTCGGCACATTTTGCAGGCCAGTGACCACGCTACGCACCAGCGGTAACAGTGCGTAGAGCACCAGAGCAATCAGCGCCGGTGCCATACCAATACCACTGACACCAAGTTCAGCCAGCGCCGGAAAAGCGCGTGACAATCCGGCCAGAGGCGCAATCAGCAGGCCAAAGAGCGCGATGGAAGGGACGGTCTGGATAACATTCAGCAGGGCAAACACCGGCGACTGCCCCGCCGGATGACGATAACAATACCAGCCCAGCGGAATACCAATAATCAGCGTTGGCAGCAGCGTGCCGAGCAGCAATAGCAGATGACGTGAGAGGGCTTCATCGAAAACCTCCTGACGGTTGGCGTACTCTTTCAGTAGCGCCAGTTGATCGAGCTGGCCGCTGAGTAATAAAACAATGACCGGTAACCAGATTTGCCCGTTCAGCAACAGACGCCACAGCGCACTTTGCGTCACCCGGCTGATGGCATCCGCCGCGATCAGCAGGCAAAGCCCGGCTGAGAGCCAGAAGCCACTGCCGTAAGAGGTGCGGGCCAGCGAACTGCCCTTCTCAGCCAGCGTGCTGGCTTCATGGCCGCCAAGTGCAATCAGCGCAATAAACAATATTTCGCTGATGATCGCAATCAGTGCTAACCCGGAGCGGGTTTGCGGAAGAAAAGCCATCCCCCCCAACAAAACCGCAGGCAGCAACAGCATCAGCCCGTCACCCTGCAACAGCTGATGCAGAGGCAGCGGCTGACCGGAAACCAGCCTGTTTGGCGCGTAATTCAGAAATGGCAAAGCGGCCGCAGCCGCCACCAGAAGGATCGCCAGCGTCAGCACGACGCGGTTATGAATAGTGAAGCGCAAAATTCCCCCGCAAAATATCCGCCCGACCCGGGCAAAAAATTACAGCAGTTTTTTCTGCTGCAGATAGTCTGCGGCCACTTTTTTCGCGTCCATCCCCTCCACGGCGATTTTGGCATTCAGCTCCTGCAGGGTCTTCTCATCCAGCGAAGCGAAGACCGGCTTCAGCCAGTCAGCAATCTGCGGATACTCTTTCAGCACGGCATCGCGGATCACCGGCGTCGGTGCGTAAATCGGCTGTACGCCTTTTGGATCGGTCAGTGTCTGCAGGCCCAGCGCCGCTACCGGACCATCGGTCCCATAAGCCATCGCCGCGTTCACGCCGGATGTTTGCTGGGCCGCGGCTTTGATGGTTACGGCGGTATCTCCCCCGGCCAGCGACAGCAGCTGATCCTGTTTCAGCTTAAAGCCATAGGCTTTCTGGAAGGCCGGTAAAGCATCCGGACGTTCGATAAATTCTGCCGAGGCGGCCAGCTTAAACTCCCCGCCTTTTTTCAGCCAGGCGCTGAGATCGTCCAGAGAAGTCAGTTTGTTCTTCTCTGCCAGATCCCCACGGATGGCAATAGTCCAGGTGTTGTTGGCCGGGGAAGGCGTCAGCCAGGTGAGTTTGTTTTTCTCTTCATCCAGCTTTTTCACTTTCTCATAGCCAGCCTGAGCGTTTTTCCACGCCGCATCGTGCCCATCATTGAAGAAGAAAGCGCCATTGCCGGTGTATTCCGGGTAGATATCCAGCTCGCCTGAGGTGATCGCACCGCGAACCACCTGAGTGGTGCCAAGCTGAACTTTGTTGATGGTCTTCACCCCATGCTTGTCGAGCACCTGCAGGATGATATTGCCGAGAAGTGACCCCTCAGTATCGATTTTAGATCCCACTTTTACCGGATCTGCCGCCTGCGCGGTCCCTGCCAGCGCCAGCAAAACAGCCACCGCGATCGTGCCACTCCGTCCCATTATCTTGGTCATTTTTCTTTTCCTTTTCACCAGTTTAGTATCAAGCGTAGTCCAATAATTGATCGCCTTAAACCAGACGATTAAAATCCACTCACCCTGTGCTCAAAAGGTGTCCCATTTAAGGCCATTCTTTTCAATGACCATTTAGTTTTAAGTTATAACCAGCTGGAATTTATGTCTGTGGCCGGCGAGAGTATTCTCTGGGCTTATTCTTATAAAACGAACACAACATCATGACTGATTTAACTTCTTCCGCGCGGACGTCCATGGCAGGGAACACACCGACGGGCGAGCCCGTCACCATTCGTCGGGCTGCCGACGTCTCTCATCTGGTGAACACCAGCACCCAGGCCCGCAGCAATGCGCGGATTGTGATCGGTATCGCGCTGGGCGGTGTTTTCCTCGACGCTTACGATCTGGGGGCGCTGGCCTTCGGCATGAAAGATGTCACCCGCGAATTTGGTCTGTCACCCACCGGTGCCGGAATGGTGGCTTCGGCGATTGCCTTCGGGGCTATTGTCGGCGCAATTATCGGTGGCTACCTTACGGACAAAATTGGCCGCTATCGCGTCTTTATGGCGGATATGTTCTTCTTTGTGGTTGCCGCTCTGGCCTGTGCTTTTGCGCCAAATGAATATGTGCTGGCGGGTGCCCGCTTTGTGATGGGGCTGGGCGTGGGGATTGATTTGCCGGTGGCAATGGCGTTCCTTGCCGAGTTTTCGAAGCTTAAGGGGCGTGGCAATAAAGCCTCCAGCATTGCGATGTGGTGCCCCACCTGGTATGCCGCCATCTCCATTTCCTATTTGCTGGTGCTGTTTTTCTATTCGGTACTGCCTGAAGCGCACTCCGGCCTGCTGTGGCGCATTATCCTCGGCTTCGGGGCGGTTCCGGCCATTCTGATTATCGCTATCCGCAACCGCTATATGAGCGAGTCGCCAGTCTGGGCAGCGAATCAGGGAAACCTGCACGATGCGGCCGCGATTCTGCGAAACTCCTACGGCATCAATGCCCAGGTGGCAAAGGATGCCGACCTGTCGCCAGCGACACCGGTCCGAAAAGCCAGCTGGCGCAATTACGGCGAGCTGCTGAAAGGTGTGTATCTGCGCCGCACTATCCTGGCGACAGTGACCGCCATTGCTTCTGCATTTGCCTACAATGCCGTAGCCTTTGGCCTGCCGGTGATCATCTCCAGCTTCCTGGCCCAGTCAATGCTGACCACCATTCTGATCTCACTGACCCTCAACCTGCTGTTTGCCTTTGTCGGCGGCATCCTGGCCGTACGTCTGGTTCCGCGCTTCGGCGCATGGAAAATGACGGTGCTTGGCTACAGCTTCCAGTTTGTGGCGCTGATTGGACTGGCGCTGGTCGGGAAACCGGCGGATGGCGGCCAGGCGGCCATTTCGATTGCGATGCTGGCGTTGTTCCTGCTGGGCCAGGGCTTTGGTCCCGGTTCACATACCATGACTTTCGCTTCACTGAGCTATCCAACTTCACTGCGCGGCGTGGGAGTGGGCTTTAACCAGACGCTGATGCGAGGCAGCTCAACCGTATCGCTGTTCCTGTTCCCGCTGCTGTCGGCAGCACTGAGCACCAACGTGTTCTGGGTGATTGGCCTGGCTCCGCTGGCAGGACTGATTGCGCTGCTGGCCATCCGCTGGGAGCCTTCAGGGTATGATGTAGACGCTGAGGATTTTGCCATACAGGATCACTAATTCCAGTTCCCTGGCCGGTAGCACTGCTGCTGGCCATCATTGACGCTCGCCTCAGACGCTCATTTACCAGATAACCCACCCTGTCTGCTAAATATTCAATGTATGCAATATATTCAGAGGAGGGGTTATGTCATCAAAAAATTATCGCCAGCATGCCTCTGGCTTCATTTCGTCACAGTCAGCTAATCACCCAGGCTGAAATAACGTTAGCCAGTCTCGATCTTCCTTCTCTGGTCAAAATGCGGCTCAGTAAATGACTCATTCACAGCGATCCCTCAGAGTATCCGCTGACCCGGCACTGGGACCCGGTCTTGACCGAATTTCTTTGCCTGCCAGACCGGATGGGGAGCTTTATTGATGACTCTTCTGGCTAGCCAGCCAGGCGCTGGGCGGTAAAGCGCTCGAACTCGACGGGGATGCGGGCAAAGGTATGCAGGAACCAGGGAGTGAAGCGCTCGGGGTGCCGATCGATTTCCTGCTGTATTTCCGCCAGTGAAGCATACCGCCAGCCCTCAGCCTCTTGCGGATTGGGCTGCGGCAACTCATCGCTGAAGGTGAAATAGACGTGGCCGTATTCGTGTTCGGTCAGGCCATTGTTCAGCGGCAGGTTATAGCTCAGCTCAAACATCGGATGCAGCGTCAGGCGCAACCCCATCTCTTCGCGCAGCCGACGCTCTGCCGCTTGCTGGGTTGATTCCTGCGGACAGGGATGACCGCAGGTGGTGTTGCTCCACAGGCCGCCACAGTGATATTTGTCGTTCGCACGCTGTTGCAATAACAGCTGGTGGCGTGAATTGAACACGTAAACGGTGACCGCGCGATGCAGCAACCCTTTTTGGTGAACTTCAAGCTTTTCCATTCTGCCGATGGGACGATCGTGGCGATCCACCAGGATAACTTCGATTGCAGACATGCGTACTCCTTAAGACTAATCGCAGATATTGTGGCATATCTTCCGGCCTTATGGCTGCATAAAATCGTGCAATTATGTGACAAAAGGTGCCGCTAAAAGCTCCATTTAGTCACATTAAACGCCTTCTGAATTAACAGCCTGCAGCGATAAAATCGCCGTTGGCGCTGACCGGTATCACCGAGAAGAACAGCACAAAAGCGAAAAATATCAGCAACAATCCGGCGATCAGTGCGGTCAGACTGTAAGCACGACTGGCAAACCGCGAAAGCCAGCCCTGGTTCATCAGCAGCAGGTGGTTGCGGGTATGGGTGATCATAGTAGCGATCAACATAATGGAAAGGCTGGTGCCCACGGCCATACTCAGGGTTGCCAGCACGCCCCAACGATAAAAGCCTATCGCGTTGGCAAAGATCAAAATCAATATCGCCCCGCTACAAGGCCGCAGACCGATGGAGAAAATCACCCACAGGCGGGTTTTCCAGTCGCCCTCCAGCTGTTGTGCTGTGGGAAGGTGATTATGTCCGCAGCAGCAATTCTCCACATGCGCACGATCGCTGTGCTTGCTGTTGCTTTGAAACAGGCTCACTTTCAGCCCCACTGCCCGCAGCAGCAATGCAATGCCAAACAAGGCTATAAACACCGCGCTGCCCTTTTCCACGTAATAACGGCTGAGGCTCAGGTCGCCTGCGGACAGGTTGAAGATAACCGCCAGGATCCAGACAAAGACAATCGCCGTGATCCCCTGCATCAGGCTGCCCATCAGGGTAACCAACCGACTGGCTGCTACTTTTTCCGTGCTGGTAGCCAGCCAGGTGGTAATCACAAATTTACCGTGACCAGGCCCGACTGCATGCAGAAAACCGTAGACGAAGCCGCCCAGCACCAGCATAACGCCCCCTTTAATCTGCCCGCTTTGCTGCTGCAGCATATACATCACCAGGTAGCGATGCATGGTGATCTGGAAGGCGATACAGGCCTGAACAAAATCAGCCCAGTAAAAACTGAACAGGCCCAGCGCAAGGCAGACCAGTAGCAAAAGAGAAACGGTGTAAACAGGGTGCTGTTTCAGAACGGAAGAGTGCACAGGCGAACCCGCAAATGTTATCAATGGCGCGTTCTGGAGGGGCGTTCCCGTGAGAAAAGCCCGACGCGCCTGCGTCGGGCCTTATCTTACAGTTTAAAACTGCTGACAACCAGCTCCAGCTGGACAGTCTGCTCTTCCATCGCCTGAGCGGCAGAAGAGACCTGCTCCACCAGCGAGGCATTCTGCTGGGTGGTGCTGTCAAGCTGGTTAATGGCGGTGTTGATCTGATTGATCCCCATACTCTGTTCACGGCTGGCCGACATGATTTCGGCCATCAGCGTGGTCACGCTGCTGACGCCATTCATCAGCTCATCCATGGTGCTGCCTGCTTCCTGCACCAGCTGGCTGCCCTGGTCGATATTCGCCACCGACTCTTCAATCAGTTTCTTGATCTCACGGGCAGAGTTGGCTGAACGCTGGGCGAGGTTGCGCACCTCAGAAGCCACCACCGCGAAACCACGCCCCTGTTCACCGGCACGCGCAGCTTCCACGGCGGCGTTAAGAGCAAGAATGTTGGTCTGGAAGGCGATACTGTCAATGACGCCGATAATATCGACCACCTTGCGGGAAGAAGCGTTAATTTCGCCCATGGTAGTCACAACCTGTTTCACCACATTGGAACCCCGCTCTGCCACGCGCGAAGCGTCACCCGCCAGCTGGTTAGCATGGGTGGCGTTATCGGCGTTCTGTCGCACGGTGCCGGTCAGTTCTTCCATCGATGCGGCCGTTTCCACAATAGAGCTGGACTGCTCTTCAGTGCGAGCTGACAGGTCGAGGTTACCGCTGGCGATCTCTTTAGAAGCCGAAGTGATCGCCAGTGCGCTGTCACCAACCTGACGCATCAGGCCCTGCAGATACTCAATAAAGTTGTTAAAGCTCTGCGCGACCGCGTTGAACTCAGGGCTGCCGCTGGCAGGTAAACGCTGCGTCAGGTCAGCGCCGCCAGTAGACAGAGCCAGTATATTGTCGTTCAGACCGCCGAGACGTTTCATCATCGTGCGGATAAAGCCCAGCAGGACCAGAAGCAGCACGATGGCCAGCGGGATTTGCACCAGACCCAGACGGGTCAGGATGGAGTTAGTCTGTTTCGACAACAGCGCGGTAGGAACATCGCTGGCGATATACCACGGGCTGCCGCTGATTTGCTGAACAAATAGCGTATGGTTACCGTCTTCTCCCTCGTAGCTGCTCTGTGAGGGCTCAGACCCGGCACTTCCCAGTAACGCGCGCAGTGGAGCCGCCATCGGTATGGAAAGATCACTCAGATTGCTAAGCTTGGGCGCGGCATCAACCAGGCTGGCATCGCCCACGACTTTGCCGTCGGCTTCGACGATCAGTACCTGCCCCTGTACCGCCTGCCCCATCTCTTTCGCCAGATGGTTAAAGAAGCCCAGCGTCACGTCGATGGTCGCCACGCCCCAGGCTGCGCCATTGCGGTAAATGCCCATTGCGCAGTTGGTACGGGGCTGCGGGCTGGCCGCATCCTGATAGGCTTTCGCCCAGGCACACTGCCCTTTTGCGGCGGCCAGCCCGTCTTTATACCAGGACTGTTCGTAATAATTCGGGGCTTCGGCTGAGTTCCAGAAGGTATTCACCTGCAGGGTATTGCTGCTGTCGCGAGCGAAGAAGGTGCTGAATTTATCCTTCGCCGGATCGCGCATTTTAGGCAGCGGCCAGACGCCGCCGCCAAAGACGTTAACGTCCTGATACTGGTTAACCAGCGCGGGCAGAACCGTATCAATGCCAGTGCTGTCCAGCACCGCCACGGATTCGGTGATGCTGCGCTGCTGAGCCTGGATACGGTTCATCATTTCGGTAATACGTGAACCAATACTGTCCACTTCATAACGCACCAGCCGACTCTCACTGGTCGTAAGCTGGGGCGCAACAAAGATTTTAATGACCACAACCGTGATCAGCAGCAGCAAGGCAAAGAAGCCGACGATCAGGAGGGTAAATCTGCCCTGGGTAGTTTTCAACATGGTGAGCCCCACTCAACTCAATCAGGCACAATTGCCTGATCGAGTTAACGGCTCGTTAAAAAATAACTTGAGGTGATCTGGATCAATATTCAGAGAATTATTTTGCTAAAGTAATCCTTATAAATCCGCTGACAGCAGTTAGTTCTGTGATTCAACAACTTGCTGGCGAGGTCTGAAAATATGGTTTCCACCGGCCTCGCGCAGTCGGCTGACCAGCCGATTGCCGCCATTATCATCGTTTTCTGCGAATTCACGTTCAGCGGTGGTGACCGGCGTCGCCCAGAGAAGATTAACCTTTTCCCCTTCACGTTTTGGCAAAGTGAACTGACCGCCTTCCTCAGCCAGCTCGCCTGACAGCAGAAAACCTTCAAAGCCAACCGGTGCCACAGCTGACTCCAGCGTGTGTCCTTCCCCCAGCCAGCTGAGACGCGCCCAGGGGAAATGCGCGAAGCTTGCCAGTGCACTTGCCATCTGCACCGCGTTCTCTTCGGTCATCACTTCCGCATCAATCGCCATTGCCAGCTCGGTGCGGCGATACTGCGGGGCCAGATCTTCATACAGAAAATCCACGCCCGGCATCGGCCGGATGCTCATCCCCAGCGTCAGGAAGTACCAGCTTCCCTGATGATAATGCTGGGAAATCGCCATCGGCGGCCAGTTACCCTGGTCTACAGAGTAATATTTCAAGGATTCACCAAACTGCGCCTGATAGCACTGCAGCATATCGTGCTGCATCGTTTCCCACAGGTGACCATCGTGCCAGTCACGCCAGAACAGGCGATGCTTTTCCGCCTGAGCGTAGTAATCATTAGTGGAGGCCGATCCCAGCGGCGCAGTCAGGCGGTTTTCCTTAATGCAGGCTGCCGAAAAGCTGACCTGTTTATCCTGATACAGGCTCCAGCCGGGGATCACCGCCAGCAGCTGGCCCTGATACCACAGCGCCGCACCGTCGTCGGTCGGCTCCCAGATCACCTGGAGTCCCGCAGGATCCAGTATTGGTTCCGCTTCCAGCGTGCGGCAAAATTCCGCGCTGAGCAGTGGCGGGATGCCCTGCTCCATCGCAGCACGATCTTCATGCGCGGGCGCGGGCAGCAGATTTCTCAGCCAGCAGCCGCGCACGGCAAACTGGCTGCGAAAAGGCTCTGCGGGCCAGATGTAGAAATAAGCGGCACGCTCATCCTGTTCAACCATGGCGATTAGCGTTTGTTGCTGATTTGTCACCTCAGCAATCCGATACGACTGTGTCATAAAGCCTCGACGGTGGGTGGAGGGATCCCTTTTTCCGGAGAATAGAGCAGGATGTCCCGTTCTGCCACGTCAGAGCAAGGGTAAAAGTCTCAAAATCCCCCTTGCCGGGAAAGATTAAATAACGGCATTAGTTGATCCACGATAGTTTTTATTGCCCTCTGCCATCGTCATAAAAATATGTGGACGTGCCGGATTTTTGATCCACGGTGATAGCAGGAAAGATCCGGGCACCGCATCTAATAGTTGCATTGTTTCAGACTATGAATTCAGAAAAGAAATCTGGGACAATCATGACAAGGAGATAATCGTAGAATGAAATATTTAATTTTAGTGATGATGACAATGACAAACTTCGCGCTGGCCGATGTCGTTAAGGAAAATAATTATAAAATCCCAATTTCAGGCAAGGGAATAGAGATGACGGAACAAATGTATACAACAATGAGGATCGACACCAGTACAACAGATGAAGAAAAAACGAAAACTGAGTTAATTACAAACCTGCCAGTAAGCAACTTTTTAGTACAACAATATGCAATGGAAAGCTACAGGAAAGATCCTGACGACTGGATATCGATAAAGGATACTTCAAAATGAATACTGAGCATAACGTCAGAAATTTAAAAATAAAATTCACCTACGAAAATAAAAAAAAGCAGAACGTTTTTCTTCCCGCCGTATTAAATCCATAAAACCAGGATTTTCACGCCTCCCTTCCCACCCGCCTCATCGCACGGTGATATGCGCCGTTGCGAATACACCAGCGGAGCAGCGCAGCCAGAAAATTAAGGCGCTTGCGGATTAGCGTGCGCTTTAGCGGAGAGAAACGAAATCCGAACTGCTGCTGCGCCCATTCCGGCAACAGCTCAATACCGGCCATCATCATCGCGTGCATCGCCGGGCCTGCCTGCCAGCTCGGCGCGGGGGCCTGGAGTAACAGGGTTAACACTTCCCGCGTCCTCTCATCGCAACGCAACTGTGGCTGTAACGCCTGCAGATAATCCTCCACCGCCTGTACCGTTTTCGGCACATTTGCTGCACCCAGCGCTTCCGCCACAACGGCAGCTTCGGCGTAGTAGCGATCCTGTTCTGCCAGGCTGAACTGCGGATTTTTGTAACGCAGGTGAGAAGCCAGGAAACGGCTGGTTTCCGCCACGTGTACCCATGTCAGGAGTGCCGGATCGCTGGCGGCATAGGGCGTGCCCATTGCGTCAATGCCTGTTACCTGCAGATGGATGCGCTTCACCCGTTCAATCAGCGTGTTGGCGTCAGCGGTATTGCCGAAGGTGGTCACGGCGATAAACTGACTGGTCCGCCGCAGCCTGCCCATCATATCTTCCCGAAAGGTGGAGTGGTCCCACACCCCAGCCAGCGCGAGCGGGTGCAGCATCTGCATCAGCAAGGCCGAGATGCCGCCGCACAGCATAGAAGAAAAGTCACCGTGCACTCGCCAGATAACGCTGTCCGGACCATACAGGCCCGGGTCGCCTTCCGGTCGGGAAAGGTCGAAATCATTGCTTGCCAGACCGTTCAGGCGAAAAATCTGCTGCTGAATTCTGTCGCGAACCGACAACATAGTGCTACCTGGTTATTTTCAAATAAGATAAGGGACGACAATATCGTCCCTCAAGTGACTCAGGAGTCAGACTTCCCTGTGCAGCCCTGCTACAGGTACTCAAATTCCGCGTTGTTGGTGCGGGCAGAATCCAGCCCGATCATCACGTTGAATTTACCCGGCTCAGCCACCTGCTGCATTCTTGCATTCCAGAATTGCAGCGCCTGAACATCAATCGGGAAGGTTACCGTCTTCGTCTCACCCGCTTTTAGCATAATGCGCTTAAAGCCCTTCAGCTCTTTTACCGGACGGCTGATGCTGGCCATTTCGTCATGCAGATACATCTGCACGACCGTTGCCCCCTCGCGGCTACCGGTGTTGGTTACCGTCACGCTGGCATTGACCGTGCCGTTACGCGGCATGGTTTTCGATGACAGGGTAACAGGCGACATCTTGAAGGTGGTGTAGCTCAGACCATAGCCGAACGGGAACAGCGGACCGTTGGCGGCATCATAGTAGTGCGAAGTGTACTTATTAGGCTTATTCGCATCATACGGACGACCAGTGTTCAGGTGATTGTAGTAAATCGGGATCTGACCGACCGAGCGTGGGAACGACATTGGCAGTTTACCCGACGGGTTGTAATCGCCAAACAGCACATCAGCAATGGCATTACCCCCTTCTGTACCGCTAAACCAGGTCTCCAGCAGTGCATCAGCCTGCATATTCTCTTTGACCAACGCCAGTGGACGGCCGTTCATCAGCACCAGCACCAGCGGTTTGCCGGTGGATTTCAGCGCGTCGATCAGCGCCAGCTGGCTTGGCGGAATGGTGATATCGCTGCGGCTGGAGGCTTCGTGCGCCATGCCCTGCGCTTCACCCACTACAGCCACCACCACATCAGATTTCTTCGCTGTGGCAACCGCTTCGTCGAGCATTTCTTTTGGCGAACGCGGGCCAACCGTCACCGCTTTCTCATAGATATTCAGGAAATCCTGAATCCCTTTGTTGTCGGTGATGTTAGCACCTTTGGCATACAGCACCGTGGCTTTACCTGCGGTGGCATTTTTCAGCCCCTGCAGCACAGTCACCGACTGTGAAACCACACCTGCAGCCGACCAGCTGCCCATGATGTCACGCTGGCTGTCGGCCAGTGGGCCAATCAGCGCGATGGTGCCGGATTTTTTCAGCGGCAGCGTTTCAAGACGGTTTTTCAGCAGCACGATGCTTTTACGTGCCACATCACGGGCTTCCGCACGGTTCAGGCGGCTTTCCGCATTGGTGTCAGCCGGATCGCTGCCTTTCGGGCCCAGGTGGCTGTACGGGTCATTAAACAGCCCCATATCATATTTGACGTTCAGCACGTGACGGGTGGCATCGTCGATCTCTTTCTCGCTTACCGCGCCACTTTTCACCAGGCCCGGCAGGTACTTGCTGTAGTACTCGTCGCTCATGCTCATGTTGACGCCAGCCTGAATCGCAATGCGCACTGCATCCTGCGGGTCGCTGGCCACGCCATGCTTCATCAGCTCTTTGATTGCACCATGATCGCTGATGGTAATGCCCTTAAACTTCCAGTCATCGCGCAGCAGGTCTTTCAGCAACCAGCTGTCCGCCGTGGCCGGGACGCCATTCAGCGAGTTCAGTGCCACCATCACGCCACCGCTCCCGGCGTCCAGAGCAGCCTTGTAAGGCGGCAAATAATCCTGAGCCAGACGCTGCGAGCTCATGTCCACCGTGTTGTAATCGCGCCCGCCTTCCACCGCACCATAAGCCGCGAAGTGCTTGACGCTGGTCATCACCGAGTAGCGATCGGCCGGACTTTTACCCTGCATGGACTGCACCAGGGTGCGGCCCATCTGCGAAGTCAGATAAGTGTCCTCGCCAAATCCTTCAGAAACCCTGCCCCAGCGGGGTTCACGTGTGACATCCACCATCGGTGCCCAGGTCATGTTCAGGCCATCATCTGCCGCTTCATACGCGGAGATACGCCCCACTGCAGCCACTGCGTCCAGATCCCAGCTGGAAGCAAGGCCAAGCGGAATTGGAAATACCGTGCGCTGGCCATGCACCACATCATAGGCAAAAAACAGCGGAATTTTCAGGCGGCTGAGCTGCATCACCTGGTCCTGCATCGCCCGGATATCCTGACGGGTAACCGTGTTAAAAATGGCACCGACCTGCTCATGTTTGATCATTTCACGGATAGCCTCTTTCGGGTTATCCGGCCCGACGCTGATCAGCCTGAGCTGGCCAATTTTCTCGTCGAGGGTCATTTTTTTCAGCAGATCCGTCACAAACGCATCGCGGGCTTCCGGGGTTAAGGCATGTGGACCAAACAAGTCATCAGCAAAAGCAGGGTGTAACGTTATGGCGGCAGCAAGGCTGACAGAGCAAATCCATTTCATCAGGGCGGTTTCTCTCAAGTAACTGCGGGGCAAGGATTTATTGAGTGACAAGGTTATAAGGCATTCAGTGTGCCATAAGTTGAGGATAGCAGGTAGTTTTCAACTCACTGCCGCGATCCACCTCTGATTTTTTAAAACCGGCAGCCAGTTCAGGGGGTGCTAAAATCAGCACGTGACATAAAAAAGGACAAAGGATATGCACAATGCCCCTTCCCCGGTCAGCCAAAAGCTGGTCACTGAGCTGGCCCGAGTGGTTGGCCGCCCCCATCTGCTGACCGATCCTCAACAAACTGAACGCTACCGTAAAGGTTTTCGCTCCGGCTCTGGCGAGGCGCTGGCCGTGGTGTTCCCCGGCACGTTGCTGGAGCAGTGGCGGGTTCTGCAAGCCTGCGTGGCTGCCGATGCAATTGTTCTGATGCAGGCAGCAAACACCGGCCTGACCGAAGGCTCCACGCCGAATGGCAACGATTACGATCGCAATATCGTCATTATCAGCACCCTGCGGATGGACAAGATCCAGCTGCTCGACGAGGGCAAACAGGTGCTGGCTTTTCCCGGCAGCACGCTCTGGCAGCTGGAAAGAATCCTCAAGCCGCTGGGGCGTGAGCCACATTCGGTCATCGGTTCTTCCTGCATTGGCGCTTCGGTACTGGGCGGTATTTGCAATAATTCCGGCGGCTCGCTGATTAAGCGTGGTCCGGCTTACAGTGAAATGGCGCTGTATGCGCAGATCGATGCCGGAGGCAAGCTGACGCTGGTCAATCATCTGGGAATCGATCTTGGCAGCACGCCGGAACAGATCCTCAGCCGCCTGGACGATGAAACCTGGCAGCAAAGCGACGTGAAGCACGATGCGCGCCATGCCTCAGATCATGAATATGCCACGCGCGTGCGCGATGTGCAGGCAGACACGCCTTCTCGGTTCAACGCCGATGCCCGCAGGTTATTCGAGGCGTCAGGGTGTGCGGGTAAACTGGCCGTGTTCGCCGTGCGGCTGGACACGTTTGCCAGTGAAAAGTCGCAGCAGGTCTTTTATATCGGCACCAATAACCCAGGCGTACTGGATGAGCTGCGCCGCCATATTCTCAGCCAGTTCAGCGAGCTGCCGGTGGCGGGTGAATATCTGCACCGCGATATCTTTGACATTGCGGAAGTCTACGGGAAAGACACCTTCGTGATGATCGACAAACTGGGCACCGACAAGATGCCGCTATTTTTCACGCTTAAAGGCCGCGTGGATGCCTGGCTGAAAAAAATCAGTTTCGTTAAGCCAAACCTGTCAGATCGCCTGCTGCAGAAAGTCAGCAATCTGCTGCCCTCACACCTGCCCGTGCGCCTCAGGCAGTATCGTGACCGGTATGAACATCACCTGATGCTGAAGATGGCCGGAGCGGGTATTGATGAAGCCCGCGAGTATCTGCAGAGCTACTTCGCTCAGGCCGAAGGGGAATTTTTTGAGTGTACAACGGAGGAAGGTGAGAAAGCGTTTCTGCACCGCTTTGCTGCAGCGGGCGCGGCCGTACGCTATCACGCCGTCCATCATGACGAGGTCGAAGACATTCTGGCGCTGGATGTTGCCCTGCGCCGTAACGACAGCGACTGGTTTGAGCAGCTGCCCGCAGAGTTTGACGATGCGCTGGTGCACCGGCTCTATTACGGCCACTTCTTCTGCCACGTTTTCCATCAGGATTACATTGTGAAAAAGGGCGTGGATGCCCACGCCCTGAAGGAGAAGATGCTGGCTATTCTGGCCGATCGCGGGGCCGAATACCCGGCTGAACACAACGTCGGCCATCTGTATCAGGCCAAACCACAGCTGAAAGCCTTTTATCAGCAGCTTGACCCTACTAACAGCCTCAATCCTGGGATCGGCAAAACCACCAAAGCGAAAAACTGGGGGAATTAAGGAAGGTCGCCCTGATCCACCACCACTTTCTGACCGTTCCGCTGTTCCACAATCATCGTCTGCGGCGTGGAGAGCACCACGCCCTCTTTCCGCAGGCGGGTGAGAATATCAAACAACAGGTCGCTCTTCGCGCCTGATACCTGGCGCGGGCTGGCCACGTTGCCGGTCACCGCCAGCACAATTCCTGCCGAAGTCAGGTCTTTGAAGCTCACAGAAGGTTCCGGTGTTTCCAGGATCCGTTCATTTTCAATAAACACATCCAGCAGCAGCTGACGAACCAGCACCGGGTCGATATCCAGCGGGAATGTCAGGGTGATGGTGGTTACGCCCTGCGCATTGCCCATCGTAGCGTTACGCACATTTTGCGAAATAAACTGCGAGTTCGGCACGATCACCGTTGATTTATCGCTCAGCTGGATCTCGGTGGCACGCACATTAATGCGGCGGATATCCCCTTCAATCCCACTGATGCTCACCAGGTCCCCTACTTTCACCGGACGTTCCGTCAACAGGATCAGGCCGGAGATAAAATTCTTCACGATCTCCTGCAGGCCGAAACCGATACCTACCGACAGGGCGCTGACGATCCACGCCAGTTTGTTCCACTGCAGTCCCATAATCGACAGCGCCAGCAGGAACACCACCACGTAGCCAACGTTGCTGAACAGAGTGATCAGCGAGACGCGCATTCCGGCGTCCATAGTGGTTTTTGGCAGGAAGTCCTGGTCGAGCCAGCGCTTAACCGAACGCAGCACGTAGATGCCGACAATCAGGCAAAGCAATGCATTCAGCACGTGGGCTGGCACAATATTCAGCGACTCCAGCCCCTTACCGCCCCAGAACTCAATGGCTTTCTGTACCAGCTCGATCGGGGTCGCGCTGCCAAAAGTCCCGTTGAGCAGCGCCATCGCAGCCGCCAGCACCAGAATGGTTTTTCCGATCGCGCCAAGCAGTGCCGCGACCTGCGACAGGTGGCGCTCATCCACATTCAGCGAGCGCTGGATGCTTTTACCGGAAGCGTTATTGGTCGAAAACAGACTTTCGCTGCCATCCGCTACCAGCTGGCTGAGAATATAGAACGAGCCGAACACAATGCCCATCCAGATCAGCTCATAGCTCAGGAAGCGCGCCAGCGTCACGTAACCAATCACCAGCGCCACCAGAATGGCCACGCCCACCAGGGTGATGGCCATCTGGATCAGACCGACCAGCGTGGATTTGGCTTCCGGCTGCCCGCCTTCCAGAATCATTTTGCGGCGAACGCGGTTAGTACGAATGCTGATGGACAACGCCATGGCACCAATCAGCAGCGCGGTAATGCCATTCGCCAGCACCGTCGTGCCCACACTGGTATTGGCGCTGCTGTTGAGGATCTCAATGGTCTGGAAGACGAACACCAGCGCGGCAGTCAGCGGCGGGAACGGCTTCAGCGCCAGGGCAACCTGGTTGGAGATATTTGGCAGTCGCCAGGAAGGACGGCGCGTTGACAGGAATGCCCTGCCCAGCCCGGCAATCAGCCCGCAGAGAATGCTCAGGCCGACCAGCTTGTCGGCAAATGTCCGTACATCATCCACCACGTCGTCATGGCGGGTAAAGGCAAGGTCGAGGAAATTAAAGGCCAGCACCACAGCGGCAAGCGTGGTCATGGCGATCGCGGCAGCGAGGAAGCTACGGCGCAGGCGTCCTTCCGGCAGCAGATGGATGCCCACCCAGGCCAGAAACTCTTCCAGATAGCGGCGGCCAAAAGTGGCGACCAGCCCGGCCAGCACCACCCAGAACACGGTGCCAATCCGCCAGCCCGGCTGCCAGGAGAGCACGGCGGTATCCGCCAGTTCACCAATAAAATCACTGACTTTAGCTGCGTCATCGCTTTGGGTATTGAACATCGGTGCCCAGAAACGCGGGCCGAAGATACTGCCGGCATTCAGCGCCAGCTGGGTTTTCAGCGCATCACGGCGCAGGTTGACGATCTGTGCAGAGAGGTTAATCGCCCCGCTTTTAATCGCCTCAGCCTGCTTGATCTGATCGTCCGTTTTGCCCTTCTGACTCTCCAGGTTTTTGCGCTTGCTGGTGACTTCGGCGGTCTCTTTCACGCCGCTTTCCGGTTTGGGAGCCGGACCCAGCACCGCCAGCTGAGCCTGCAACTGCGCACGCTGGGGGATAATCCCCTGCATCAGCGTATCGGCATCTCCCGACAGCTCCAGCGCCATATCATTCAGCGCGGAGAGGCGGCTGTCGTTGGTTTCGCCGGAAACCTGCTGCTTAATCTTATCCAGCACCTTCTGCATTTTCGGCAATTCAACTGCGGCGTTCACTTTGGCCGGAGCGTCACCATTTTGCTGGCTGGAGTCGTCGGAGGCCGCCTGAACCATCACCGGAGAGCAGGCGAACAGGACCAGAAGGCAGACGCGAAAGAAGGTTAACAAGGTAGACATGAAAATTTCCAGATATAAAGACGAGGCCGGACAAGACCGGCGCCAGAAAATCTTGCGCCAGTCTATGCTTTTGCCTGGTCTGAAACTATAGGATTTCTTAACTACTCGACGTTTTCTGCAACACTGCCGTTACTGACCATATCTGCCGCTTTCTGTTTCTTATAGCTCAGCGCGGCGGCCGGGACCGGCGAGGCCTTACCGGTTTCCATCCAGGTCCGCAGACGGTTAGCGTCAGCAAAATGGGTATATTTACCGAAGGCATCCATCACCACCAGCGCCACCGGACGCTGATTGATCACCGTACGCATCACCAGACAGTGACCGGCTTCATTGGTAAAACCGGTTTTGGTCAGCTGGATATTCCAGTCCGGGCGATAAACCAGATGGTTGGTGTTACGGAAGGGCAGAGTGTAGTTCGGGCTTTTGAAGGTCGCCATGTCTTCATGGGTGGTGCTGAGCTGGCCAATCAGCGGGTAGCGTTTGGTGGCAATCAGCAGTTTAGTCAGGTCGCGTGCCGTTGAAACGTTCTCGACAGACAGGCCGGTCGGCTCAACGTAACGGGTATGGGTCATGCCCAGTTCGCGGGCTTTGACATTCATCGCGCGGATAAAAGCGTCGTAGCCGCCCGGATAGTGATGGGCCAGGCTGGCTGCCGCACGGTTTTCAGAAGACATCAGCGCCAGCAGCATCATATTTTTACGGCTGATTTCACTGTTCAGACGCACGCGGGAGTAAACGCCGCGCATCTCTGGCGTATGGCTGATATCCACATTCAGCATCTCGTCCATCGGCAGATGGGCATCCAGCGTCACCATCACCGTCATCAGTTTGGTGATTGAGGCCATCGGACGAACCAGATCGGGGTGGCTGGCGTAAATCACCTTATTGCTGTTGAGGTCGACGATCATCGCGCTGCCAGAGGCGATTTGCGGCTGTGTCAGAGGGGCCACATCAGCGAGACGATTGCTGGCATCGGCCTGAGGCACGAAAACCTGTCCAGAAAAAAGCAAAGCCAGACTCAAGAGAGATATGCGAATTTTTGCAGGCATCTTTTAAAAACTTAACCGGGGAGTGATTCAGGTGCGACACGGCCGCACGCCGCCACCGCGAAAAGCAGGCCTCACGGGGCTGGCTAGCGCATAATACGCCGGAGACTAAGTTTTTTCCTACAGGATATTTGTATCTGAGCGTGAGGGAGCTGCCGCCTGGAACCCGGCGGCAGAAAATGTCAGAAAAGTTGATAACCGTAACCCCATAACACCACGGTCAGGGCCATTAATACTTCAAATACCAGAATGCCAATTGCCAGCGTTGAGCCGGAAAAACGCAGGCTCTCTTCGCGGTCGATATTCAGAAACATTGGGATACCGACGTAAAGTAAATAGCCGGTATAGACCAGAGCCAGCGCACCGACAAAAACGCATAGCCAGACCAGCGGATAGAGCGCGACCAGCCCACTGATAAACAACGGCGTTGCCACATATCCGGCAAACACGGTACAGCGGCGCAGACCCGGGCGCTGCGGGTAATCACGGGCCATCCAGTAAATCACCCTGCCCATTACCGCCACCCCGCCGAGGATCAGGACATAGAAAAGGATCGCCAGAGCAAAGGCGTTAAACAGTGAGAGAGGGATGTTTTGCTGAGAGCCAAGATCCCAGCCAAACTGCGTGGTGCCGATAAACGCACAGATCACCGGGATCAGTGCCATAAGCAGGACGTGGTGCGTGTAGTGATGAGAGACCGTTTCGTTCTCTTGCTTGATATCACGCATCTCCCGGTCAGGATGCGCAAGAAGTCCCCAGACATGGTTCATATCTTCACTCCTCTGCTACAACGGGCCGCCGGTCAGTGGGAAGATGGCGGATTACTTCAAGTATAAATGGTCGTGACATGTTTGTTTTTTCGCCAGACTGACTTCGCGCTAATCAATTCAATTTGCAGTGAAAAAAAACGCAAATATCGCTAACTTTCAGCCCGGTTTAAGCCAAAGCGGTTAGACTTACCTGCTTTACAGCCAAAATAATTCAAGCTACAGGAAGACGGCCAGCGAGCAAATCCGCTGGAACTTACCTAAGTAAGTGCCAGGGGTGCGCTCGTGCAGCCAACACACCTGTAGCTTGAAGTATGGAGGCTAAGCGCATCAACCGCAGGAGGAAGGGCATATGGATGTCAATCATCTGATCTCGCAGTACGGTTATCTGGCGCTGTTTATTGGCTGTATTGCCGAAGGGGAAACGTTCACGCTGCTGGGCGGCGTGGCGGCGCATGAAGGGCTGTTACACTATGGCCTGGTGGTTCTGGTCGCTATGGCTGGCGGCATACTGGGCGATACCGCCCTGTTCTTTGTTGGCCGCCACTACGGTTCGGCGATCCTGAAGCGGTTTAAAAAGCATCAGAAGCAGATCGCTAAAGCCAACAAACTGATCCACAAACGTCCGGTCCTGTTTGTGATCGGCGTAAGATTTATGTACGGCCTGCGCATTCTTGGCCCGATTATTATCGGAGCCAGCAGGCTGAAACCACAAAAATTCTTATTGCTCAACGTGATTGGTGCGGTGGCCTGGGCGCTGATTTTCGTCACTCTTGGCTACGTGGGCGGCCAGGTGATTGCCCCGTGGTTGCACACGCTGGATCACCACCTGAAGAAACTGTTCTGGGTGCTGCTGGCGATAGCGATAGTCTGGGGGATCCGGCTGTACTATAAGCACCGCTCGGATCGCCAGCCAGATGACGAGGAAGAGGACGATCCTAAAGCTGGGTAAATTCCGTCACTTCTGCATAAAGAACTGCGGATTAGCCAGCATAAAACCGCCGTCGACAACAAATGACTGTCCGGTAGTGTAGGTCGACCACTGCGAGCAGAGCCATGCAACCAGACTGGCCACTTCCCGCGTGTCGCCCGGCCTGCCTGCCGGGATTTCCGGTATTGAAATGCGGTGTGCATCTTCATTGGTCATGTTATTGATCGGTGTGGCAATTGCGCCAGGTGCCACCGAGTTGACCAGAATTTTATGCGGTATCAGGCTCAGCGCCATGGATTTAGTCAGGCCGCCCAGTGCATGTTTCGCTGCGGTATAAGCCACCGATCCCGGCAGCGGCGTGTGCTCATGCACCGAGGTAATATTGATAATTCTGCCGCCTTGCCCCTGTTTGACCATGTGACGCACCGCAATCTGCGAGCAAAGAAAGGCTCCGTCCACGTCTACCGAAAAAACCTTACGCCAGTCTTCAAAGGTGGTCTCCAGAAAATCGGCTTTCAGGTTTGCACCGGCGTTATTGACCAGCACATCAATCCGCCCAAGTCGGGCAATCAGCGCTTCCAGTGAACGACTGCCTTCCTGCGGGTCGCCCAAATCTATTTGCTCAATTTCGGCCTTTTTACCCAGTTCCCTGACCTGCCGGGCCGTCTCTTCCGCGCCCTTACTCTCCGACCGCCAGGTGATACCAAGGTCAAAACCCTGCTGCGCCAGCATCACGGCACAGGCCTGTCCGATACCGGAATTCGAACCGGTCACAATAGCCACTTTATTCTCTGGGATGCTCATGGTTCTTATATGAACGCGTCCCGTTTGCAACGGCTTCCATTATTCTGACGCTGACAGATAGGTTGCAGCTTTATATCCGGCT
>NZ_JBYUWC010000004.1:245875-283596 GCF_058137865.1 Erwinia sp. 009765445 | reverse complement strand
CCACTAACGACGCCGGATATATGGTCGCAAACCGTATCGAACCAGTACTTGTAACACCCGGGGCGTCCATATATGGTTTACTGAATTTGACTCCAGCCCGGTTCCGAACTAACCGGACCTTACCTCCACAGGCCGGGCAATCCGGCTCGCTTTGCTCAGCAGAAATTTTACTGTCACATATTTACTCTACGTTGTGGGCTCCTTCATTAAAGATCGAGAGAATCAACAATGAATCCGTTACGTAAAATTTCTGCTGTTGCGTTACTTCTGGCGGCCTCTTCGCAGGTCAGTGCAATGAATATCCTGGATTTTCCTCAGCCTGAAAACAATCCTGACGAGTTTTATGCGCTTACTGAAATTCCGGCGGGCGGCATCATCAAATATGAAACCGACGCCAAAACCGGTTTTATCGTGGCCGATCGTTTCCAGTCCATGCCGGTGACCTATCCGGCCAACTACGGCTCTCTGACTCAGTCGCTGGGCGGCGATGGCGATCCGCTGGATGTGATTTTCTACACCCGTGCGCCAATGGCACCAGGCACACTGATCAAACTGCGCCCGATTGGCGTACTGAAAATGATTGATGGCGGCGAGTCTGATGACAAGATCGTTGCCGTTCCGGCCAGCAAAATCGACCCGACTTACGATGAAATCAAAACGGTCAGCGATCTGCCGGAACTGGAGCAGGAGCGTCTGCAGGCCTTTTTCCGCGTCTACAAGCAGCTGCCGGATGGCCGTAAGAAGGTGGAACTGAACGGGTTTAACGACGCCGCCGCGGCAAAAACCGAGATTAAATCGGCGTTCGAAGCGTACAAGGCAAAGGCGGGTAAAGCAGAATAATTCACCGGCGGCAGGGATGCCGCCAGCAAACGGTCAGGCAATGTTCAGGTATTTATGCGTCTGCATCGACAGCCGCCAGTTGCGCGCAATGCAGGTTTCAATGCACAGCTTAGTGGCATCGTCCTTCTGGCTGATCGGCTGCAGCGCCACGATGCGGCTTTTCTGATCGTGCAGCGTAGCCAGCAGCTCATCCAGCGCATCCACATCACGCTGGCGGGCTACCGGATGTTTCACTTCATCTGCGCGGATCAGCGCCTGATTCAGCACATCATAACCGCCGCGCATATTCACCTTTGGCGATACCGTCACCCAGGTGGCTTCGCTGCAGCGCACTTCATGGGTGCCACTGGTCTCAATCTGACAACTGAAGCCATTGCGCTCCAGCGTCTGCGTCAGCGGTGTCAGATCGTGAATGCAGGGTTCCCCCCCGGTGATCACCACATGCCGTGCTGTCCAGCCGTGCTGTGCAATCACGGCCAGCAACGCCTGCGCGTCAGCCGCACCCCAGGCATCTGACTCCACGGTCTTTAACAGAATATCGCCCAGCGAGGTTTCCCGATTGGCCAGCTTATCCCAGGTGTGTTTGGTGTCACACCAGCTGCAGCCCACCGGGCATCCCTGCAGGCGGATAAAAATTGCCGGAACGCCGGTATAAAACCCTTCGCCCTGCAACGTCTGGAACATCTCATTTATCGGGTACTGCATCACCATCTCGACTGGAAGTGAAAATAAGGGCGCAGATTATGACAGATTGCCACACCTTAACCAAATCTCATTGTGCCGTGTAGGTGACAACTTGTTAAAACACCCTTTCATAAAGCTCCCGGCGCTTGCAACGCCGGGTTATGCTGGCCTGCTCCGCTACATAAAGTTATCCTGATGCATCTCAAGCATCGCCTCTTTTGCCACATCCTTCGCACCGCTCAGCGTCAGGTGGCCGTAGTCGTTGGAAATCGGATGACCATCAGAAGCTGATCCACGGCAGATGTCGCCAGGGCAGATAATCGAATAGACTGAAATATAGGGCACCTGCTCATCCTGCATCACCTGCTTCATGGTCTGGTCAGTGCCTTTGATACTGTGGTCAATGGAACCGGCCACCAGATCTTTACGCCCGTCGGTCTGGTAGGCCAGCAGGTCCGGCAGCGCCTCAGAATACTCAATGGTCGGCCCCATCACTATAATGTTATTTGAAACGCCTTTCAGATGTTCCAGCGTCGCCTTCAGCGGAGCAATATCTTCCGGCAACCAGCGGGCGGAGATAATCACCCCATCGATTTTATGATCCGCTATCCATGAACCGTAAACATAATCCACCAGGTCAGTACAGGGATTGCGTAGCGCCTGCTGATACAGTGGCTTGCAGCCCGCCGATGTCGCCTGAATCACATTGATCCCCTCTCCTGCCGCCAGGCTCAACGCCCGCCACAGGTGTGCCGCATGACTGTCACCAATCAGCACGTAGTTCTTCGCGCTGGCGGAAGTTTTCAGGCAGTAATCGCGATCGAACGGCTTATCTTCTTCGCTTTTACCATCAACAAAGCAGCGACCAGGACGGTACTGGTAGCTGAACTCAGGCATATCTTTGTACTGGGAGTACTTCGCCAGCGCCAGCGCTTCAGCAGAGAACTGCCCGGCATTGTTGCTCAGGTGGCCTTTGTACAGCGTGCCGGACGCCATCAGTACCAGCCCGATAACTGAAGCAGTCACGATCCTGCCGGGAGAGAACACGGCCAGCTTGTAGCGGAACGGGATTTCAATCAGATAGCGGGAAGCCACCGCCAGCCCCAGCGTCATACCGACAATCACCAGTTCACGTATGCCTGGCGCAAAGTTAAAGAACATCCGGCTGTAGACAATGATCGGCCAGTGCCAGAGGTAGAGGCAGTAGGAGATCATGCCGATATAAACCACCGGCTTCAGCGCCAGCACGCGGGAAACGGCGGCTTTCTGCCCCGCCAGAATAATCAGGAAGCTGCCGAGGCATGGCCAGAGAGCATTCCAGGCCGGGAAAGGTTTACTGGTATCCAGCCACAGAAAACCGGTCAGGATCAGCGCCAGTCCGGCGAGGCTCATCAGGTGTTTTACGCCCTGTGTAACTTTGCTCATCTTCGCTTCCAGACCGGCCACGGCGATCGTGCCGCCCAGCGCCAGTTCCCATGCACGGGTGGGCAGCATATAGAAAGTGAAGGTCGGTTTGCGGGTGACGGCAAAAATGCTCAGCAGCAGCGAAACGCCGATAATCAGCAGCATCACCTGAGTGGCTCTCTGGCGGAAAAAGCGCACCACAAACAGCAGGATAACCGGGAAGATGATATAGAACTGCTCTTCAACCGCCAGTGACCAGGTGTGCAGCAGCGGCTTCAGCTCGGCCGGTCCGGCAAAGTAACCGGTGGTTTTCCAGAAGAACAGATTGGAGGAGAACAGCAGCGTGGCCAGCGAGCTGTTGCTCAGATCGCTGAACTGCGCAGGCAGCAGGTGATAATAACCGAATGCCAGCGTGCTCAGCAGCACCACAAACAGTGGCGGAAGGATACGCAGGCAGCGTCGCTTGTAGAAATCCAGATAAGAGAAGGTGTTGTTAATGGCCCCGGAATAGATAATGCCGCATATCAGATACCCTGATATGACAAAGAAGATATCCACACCAGTGAATCCTCCGGGTATGCCACCGATCCCCATATGATAAGCAATGACGGGCAATACCGCCAGCGCCCTCAGCCCATCCACATCCGCCCGATATTTCATTATAACTTGGTCCTGATTACATTTATTTACCGGAAATTTACATAAAACAAACTGATAATTCTGCTGACACAACGCAAATCAGACCAATCCGTAACACCACCAAAATCACTCCAACATTATGATTAAACTGAATTAACAGCCCTCACCAGATGGTTCAGGTGACTTCTTTTCAGATTATCCTCACCCCACGAAAAGCTTCCGAAGACATATTTGTTCATCACTGTCACAACACGCATTTTTTATCTTTGCCGTTGCCCGGACTAACTGAGCGGCTGGTATTGAAAAATACGATATCAGCGCGATGAGTATTGATTAAATGAATCGCTATTCCCTGTTTAATCCCCAGCAGTTCAGCCGCAGCCATCCTCATCAGCGGCTGGATGTCTCCAGCGGCATTAGCAACGAACTGCGCAGTGCATCGCAGCGGGAAGAGCTGAACATCATTCTGATCAAACAGGCCAGAGGGGATAAGGCTAATGCCTCACGGGCCGAGCCTGTGCTGTGACTGGACAACGTGGACTGGCCCACCTTTGAGCATTCGCCGGTACCGCCGGTGCTGTTTCCGCTGAACAAGCTGTATCGCGAAGAGGTTTGCCAGGCACTGGATGCGATGGAGCTCAGCTGGCGAATCAGCTACAGCAGCGCCGGGCTGGCAGCGCAGCAGTTCAGCGTGGCTTCGACGATCCCAATCGGTAAGCTGGTGATGCCGAGTGAGCAAGGTGTGAAGGTGATACCCGGCACCGGCAGCGTGATTGACCACTGGTTACCGTTTGGCACCGGCAGCATGCCGGAGGTACAGGCTACATTCCATCAGGGGAAACTGGTGTACGGCGGGGTGCAAAAAGCGTAAAAAAGCCCGGACGGAAGTCCGGGCTTTCTGGTCAGGCAAGTTAACCCCAGGCTCAGCGCCCCGGGTTCAGCCAGTTACTGACCTTTAACTTCTTTCAGACCGTTGAATGGCGCACGGCTGCCCAGCGCTTCTTCGATACGGATCAGCTGGTTGTACTTGGCAACACGGTCAGAACGGCTCATAGAACCGGTTTTGATCTGGCCCGCTGCAGTACCAACCGCCAGGTCAGCGATAGTGGCGTCTTCGGTTTCACCTGAACGGTGAGAGATCACTGCGGTATAGCCAGCATCTTTCGCCATTTTGATCGCAGCCAGAGTTTCGGTCAAAGAACCGATCTGGTTGAATTTGATCAGGATGGAGTTAGCGATGCCTTTATCGATACCTTCCTTCAGGATCTTGGTGTTGGTCACGAACAGATCGTCGCCCACCAGCTGGATTTTGTCGCCCAGTACTTTGGTCTGGTAAGCGAAGCCCGCCCAGTCAGACTCGTCCAGACCGTCTTCGATAGAAACGATTGGGTACTGTTTAGTCAGATCTTCCAGGAAGTGAGTGAACTCTTCAGAGGTAAAGGCTTTATTGCCTTCGCCAGCCAGCACGTATTTGCCGTCTTTGTAGAATTCAGACGCTGCACAGTCCATCGCCAGAGTGATGTCTTTGCCCAGCTCGTAGCCTGCTGCTTTTACCGCTTCAGCGATAACAGCCAGCGCTTCGGCGTTGGAACCCAGGTTTGGCGCGTAGCCACCTTCGTCACCAACTGCAGTGCCCATGCCTTTAGACTTCAGAACTTTTGCCAGGGTGTGGAACACTTCAGAACCCATACGGATGGCTTCTTTCAGGGTTTTTGCGCCCACTGGCTGGATCATGAATTCCTGGATGTCGACGTTGTTGTCGGCGTGCTCACCACCGTTGATGATGTTCATCATTGGCAGTGGCATAGAGAATTTGCCTGGGGTGCCGTTCAGTTCAGCGATGTGCTCATACAGCGGCATGCCTTTCGCAGCAGCAGCGGCTTTAGCAGCGGCCAGAGAAACAGCCAAGATGGCGTTAGCGCCGAACTTGGATTTGTTCTCAGTCCCGTCGAGATCGATCATGATCTTGTCGATGTTTGCCTGGTCTTTCGCATCTTTGCCGGTCACCGCGTCAGCGATTGGGCCATTTACTGCGGCAACGGCTTTGGTTACGCCTTTGCCCAGGAAACGAGACTTGTCACCGTCACGCAGTTCCAGCGCTTCGCGGGAACCGGTAGACGCGCCTGATGGCGCAGCCGCCATACCAACGAAACCGCCTTCCAGATGCACTTCTGCTTCAACGGTCGGGTTGCCACGAGAATCGATGATTTCGCGACCGATGACTTTAACGATTTTGGACATTAGTTTTTCCTCAGTACAAGTTATCTAAACTCAGACAAACAACGCGCGAAAAGTTCGCGCGCCGTTATGAAAACACTTATTTAGCCAAACGCTTCTGGTACTCGCTGGCCGCTTTCACAAAGCCGGCAAACAGCGGGTGACCGTCACGGGGTGTTGAGGTAAATTCCGGATGGAACTGACACGCAACAAACCAAGGGTGGTCAGGGATCTCAATGATCTCCACCAGTTGGTCGTCCCCGGAGCGGCCTGCCACACGTAATCCAGCCGCTTCGATTTGCTTCAACAGCATGTTGTTCACTTCATAGCGGTGGCGATGGCGCTCGACAATGGTGTCAGAACCGTACAGCTGATGCACCAGGCTGTCTTTGGTCACCTGGCACTGCTGACTGCCCAGTCGCATGGTACCGCCCAGATCGCTCTGTTCGGTACGCAGCTCAACATTGCCTTCTTCGTCGCGCCACTCGGTGATCAATGCCACCACCGGGTACTTACAGTCTGGCACAAATTCCGTGGAGTTTGCGCCTTCCATACCGGCAACGTTACGGGCAAACTCCATCAGAGCAACCTGCATACCCAGGCAGATGCCCAGGTATGGGATGTTGTTTTCACGCGCATAACGAGCGGTCATCAGTTTGCCTTCCACACCACGGTAGCCGAAGCCGCCTGGGATCAGGATAGCATCCAAATCTTTCAGCAATTCGACACCGCGGCTTTCAACGTCCTGCGAATCGATCAGCTTGATGTTCACCGTGACGCGGTTTTTCAGGCCACCGTGCTTCAGCGCTTCAATCACTGACTTATAGGCATCCGGCAGCTCAACGTATTTGCCGACCATGCCGATAGTTACTTCGCCGCCCGGGTTGGCTTCTTCGTAAATAACCTGTTCCCATTCGGCCAGGTTAGCTTCCGGCGCGTTCAGACTGAAGCGTTTGCAGATATAGTCATCCAGGCCCTGAGATTTCAGCATGCCAGGGATTTTATAGATGGAATCAACATCTTTCAGAGAGATAACCGCTTTTTCCGGTACGTTACAGAACAGCGCGATTTTCGCACGTTCATTGGCCGGTACGGCACGATCGGAGCGGCAGATCAGCACGTCAGGCTGGATACCGATAGACAGCAGTTCTTTAACGGAGTGCTGAGTCGGTTTGGTTTTCACTTCACCGGCTGCAGCCATATAAGGCACCAGAGTCAGGTGCATATACATGGTGTGTTCGCGGCCCACATCAACGGCCATCTGGCGTATGGCTTCGAGGAACGGCAGAGATTCGATATCCCCGACGGTTCCCCCAATTTCCACCAGCACCACATCATGGCCTTCACCGCCTTCGATGATGCGCTCTTTGATGGCATTGGTAATGTGTGGGATCACCTGAATGGTCGCGCCCAGATAGTCGCCACGGCGCTCTTTGCGCAGAACTTCTGAGTAGATACGGCCAGTGGTGAAGTTGTTACGACGGCTCATTTTGGTGCGGATGAAGCGCTCGTAGTGGCCCAGATCCAGATCGGTTTCCGCGCCGTCATCGGTGACGAACACTTCGCCGTGCTGAGTGGGACTCATGGTGCCCGGATCCACGTTGATATACGGGTCCAGCTTCATGATGGTCACATTAAGACCACGTGCTTCAAGAATGGCGGCCAGGGAGGCTGCGGCAATGCCTTTACCCAGAGAGGATACGACCCCGCCGGTCACAAAAATATAGTTCGTTGTCATGCTGAACCTGAGAAAGTAGGTTTAAAGACGATGGAATAACCAGGACGGGAAAACAGTATACCGGAATCCCCTCAGTGCCACAATTGATCGTTTCTGGTTATCTGCCAGCCACCGTATTGACCGCCACGATATTACCCTGGCGCGCGGCGTTTGAGGTTGACACAAGTCACATTTTTGTTGAATCGAGTCAGCTGTTATTCCTGGGATTTGATCTGCTGCCAGGCGGCTTCCATCTGTTCCAGCGTCGCTTCCTGCATTTTTAAACCCTGAGCAGCAATGATCTGCTCCACCTGACGGAAGCGGCGGTCGAATTTGTCGTTGGCCTTTTGCAGTGCGGTTTCTGCCTTGCTGCCAAGGTGGCGGGAGAGATTAACCGTAGCAAACAGCAGGTCGCCGATCTCTTCTTCCAGCTTCTGCTGATCGACCACCGCCTGTTTTGCCTCGTGCATCACTTCGTCGATCTCTTCATACACTTTATCCAGCACCGGACCGAGAGTGTGCCAGTCAAAACCGACGTTGCTGCAACGCTTTTGAATCTTGTGCGATCGCATCAGGGCGGGCAGCGCGCGAGGGATATCATCCAGCGCGGAGTGTTGCTCTTTACCGGCCCGCTCACTGGTTTTAATCTGCTCCCAGTTAGCCAGCACCTCTTTGCTACCGCTGACCTTCACGTCGCCGAAGATATGCGGGTGACGGCGCTCCAGCTTGTCACTGATGGTGTTGCAGATGTCCTCGAAGTTAAAACGCCCTTCTTCATCGGCCATCTGGGCATAAAACACCACCTGAAACAGCAGATCGCCTAACTCGCCCTGCAGATCGTCAAAATCCTCGCGGCTGATGGCGTCCAGCACCTCCCAGGTCTCTTCCAGCGTATAAGGGGCGATGGTGGCAAAGGTTTGCTCGCGGTCCCACGGGCAGCCTTTTTGCGGATCGCGCAGGGTTTTCATGATTCCCAGCAGGCGCTCTAATGCGTTCATAACAGAGTCCGTTTATTGGGTGAAAAGAGATAAAAAGCGACTGTACGGCATAATGACGCAGGCTTCATGCAAACCAATTGATACTGATTCAGCAAGTAAAATAGCCCCCGAAGATCAATGTAATCTCTTAGCGTCAATGATATCCGGCACCTGATTCAGCCTTGCCAGCACCCTGCCCAGCACCTGCTGGTTATAGATTTCGATATCCATATCGATGGTCGCCAGCTGCTTTTTGGTGTCGCTGCGGCTGGAAACGCCCAGCACGTTGACCTTTTCGTTAGCCAGGATGGTGGTGATATCGCGCAGCAGGCCACTGCGGTCGTTAGCGGTAACGCGCACTACCAGCGAGTAGCCGCTGGAGTAGCTTTCGCCCCAGACCGCATCGACAATCCGCTCAGGCGCATGGGACATCAGCTCGGTCAGTTGATCGCAGTCGGCACGGTGGATGGAGATCCCCCGGCCCTGAGTGATAAAGCCAACAATGTCATCGCCCGGGATCGGCTGGCAGCAGCGGGCAATGTGGTGCATCAGATTACCGACGCCCTCCACCACCACACGACCGCTTTCCTTACTGCGCGGCGCAGCTGATTTCTGTGTCAGCTGGCGCAACGCTTCGCGGTCTTCCTCTTCCGCACTCGGCTTGTTCAGCCTGGACTGCAGGAAGTTAGTCATCTGATTGAGGCGGATATCCCCGCCGCCAATCGCCGCCAGCAGCTCATCCAGCGTGTTGAAGTTGTAGCGCGGCAGCAGCAGCTTTTCGGCTTCTTTCAGGTTGATATCGAGATGGTCCAGCTCGCTGTCGAGGATCTGCCGTCCTGCCACGATGTTTTTGTCACGATCCTGTTTGCGGAACCAGGCGTGAATTTTGGAGCGCCCACGGCTGGTAGTGACGTAACCCAGGTTGGGGTTCAGCCAGTCGCGACTGGGGTTCGGCTGCCGCTGGGTGATAATGTCGATCTGATCGCCCATCTGCAACTGGTAGGTAAACGGCACGATGCGGCCGCCAATTTTGGCCCCGATACAGCGGTGACCGATATCGCTGTGAATATGGTAGGCGAAGTCCAGCGGCGTGGAGCCTGCCGGCAGGTCCACCACGTCCCCTTTGGGGGTAAATACGTATACGCGGTCGTCGAAGACCTGGCTGCGCACCTCATCCAGCATCTCGCCGGAGTCAGCCATCTCTTCCTGCCAGGCAATCAGCTTACGCAGCCAGGCAATCCGCTCTTCATGGCCAGATGCGCCACGTGCGCTGCCCGTGGTACCGCCCTCTTTATACTTCCAGTGAGCGGCCACACCCAGCTCGGCATCTTCATGCATCTGGCGGGTACGGATTTGAATTTCCACCGTCTTGCCCTTTGGCCCCAGCACCACGGTGTGGATTGACTGATAGCCGTTCGGTTTCGGGTTAGCCACGTAGTCGTCAAACTCGCTGGGCAGATGGCGATACAGCGTGTGCACAATCCCCAGCGCACCGTAGCAGTCCTGCAGGCGCTCAGCCACGATCCGCACCGCCCGTACGTCAAACAGTTCATCAAACGTCAGCGACTTCTTCTGCATTTTGCGCCAGATGCTGTAGATGTGCTTCGGACGGCCATAGACTTCAGCCTTGACGCCCTCTTTGATGATTTCGGTACGCAGCGACTGCACGAAGGTATCGATGTACTGTTCACGATCGATACGCCGCTCGTGCAGCAGTTTGGCGATGCGTTTGTATTCATCGGGATGCAGATAGCGGAAGCAGAAATCTTCCAGCTCCCACTTCAACTGACCGATACCGAGACGGTTGGCCAGTGGCGCATAGATATTGGTACACTCTTTGGCCGCCAGCACGCGCTCATCTTCCGGCGCATCCTTCACTTCACGCAGATGGGCAATCCGCTCGGCCAGCTTGATCACCACACAGCGGAAATCTTCCACCATCGCCAGCAGCATGCGGCGAACGTTATCGACCTGCTCAGAAGCCATCGAGTCATTATGAGTGGCTTTCAGCTGACGGATGGCGTCCATGTCGCGCACGCCGTGGACCAGCGAGACGATGGCTTTGCCGAATTTCTCTTCCAATACCTCCTCCGAAACCACATTGGCATCGGCAAGAGGGAACAACAGCGCAGCGCGCAGGCTTTCGCTGTCCATACTGAGCATCGAGAGGATTTCCACCATCTCCACGCCGCGCCACAGCAGGAGCGCGGCGTCAGCAAGGTGCTGCGTGGCTTCTTCGCAATAGCGCCAGGTATCGGCCAGTCGTTCACATGACTGCTGGTTAGAGATCCCCAAACTGGTGATCCATTGGTCGAGAGCGAACTCGCCAGCCGTATTCAAATGTGCACTTCTTACCGCAACCATATCCTCTCCTGGCTTACTCCCTTTCGGGAGCCTGTTTTCGGCTAAATAACACCATGGATTCCACGTGCCCGGTATGCGGAAACATATCAAGCAGCGTAACCCTTTCCAATTGGTAGCCTGATGCCAGAAAATTCTGACTATCCCGGGCAAGTGTAGTCGGATTACAGGAAACATAGACCACGTGTTCCGGGGCAAGTTTAATTATGTGAGGTATAACACCTGCCGCTCCGGCTCGGGCCGGGTCCAGTAACACCTTGTTAAACCCTTTTGCAGCCCACGGCTGCCCCGCAACATCCTCTTCCAGATTGTGCTGAAAGAATTCAACATTATTCAGACTGTTCTCGGCGGCATTATACCTGGCCTTTAGGACTAATGCTTCAACGCCCTCCACACCCGTGACATTTTCCACCCGTTTTCCTGAAGGAAGCGTGAAGTTTCCCATGCCACAAAACAAATCAAGCAGCCGATCTTCTGGCTGCAAATCCAGCCATGCCAGCGCTTCGCTGACCATCAGTTCATTCAACTCGCCATTTATCTGAATAAAGTCACGCGGGCTGAAATTCAGTTTAAGGCTATCGATCCGATAAAAAGGCATATCGCCACTGAGCTGCACCAGCGTGTCGCTGTCAGGAGCCAGAAACAGCGCTACCTGATGGTTATGCGAAAACTGTTCCAGTTTTTGCTGGTCTGCCGCACTTAGCGGGTCCAGGTGACGTAAAACCAGCAGCGGGCCGTTATCCGCCAGCACCAGCTCTGCATGTCCCAGGCGGCGGACTGCCTGTAAACTGCCCAGGACCTGATGCAATGGCGGGATCAACGCATTAAGTTCGGGCTTCAAAACGGGGCACTGGGTGAGGGTAATCAGATCGCTGGAGGCCGCCTGACGGAATCCCATCTGTAATGTCTGGCTGCGCTTGTCGAAGTTCAGGCCCAGACGGGCGCGGCGGCGATAGCCATATGGCTCACCGGAAAGAATGGCATCAACGGCAACCTGCTGCCCGGTTTCCTGACTGAGCAGGCGGGCCAGCGCTTTGGCTTTACTCTGCTGTTGCAAGGCCGGAGAGGCGTGCTGCTGCTGGCAACCGCCGCAGCGGGTGAAATGTGGGCATTTCGGTTCCACGCGCTCAGGGCTGGCAGAGAGGATACGTCTGGCGGTCCCCCGCGCCCAGGAGCGTTTGTCCCCGGTAATTTCCACTTCTGCCTGCTCGCCGGGCAACGCTCCGCTGATAAACAGCGCCTTCCCGTTATGCCGTGCCATGCCCTGACCCGATCCGTCAAGGTCATTAACTGCAACAGTTATGATCTGGCGGGTCGTCACACGCCGTTTTGCAGAGTAGAATTGCGCCATTATTCAGTTTCTTCTTTAGTGTTGTTAGCGAAAAAGCGTGCGTAGCCTACACCAGCGATCGGATAAATTCGACCGGAGTCACCCGCGCAACAGGACAATTATGACCAAATACAGCCTGCGGGCACGCATGATGATTTTGATTCTGGCCCCCACGCTGATGATTGGGCTGCTGTTGAGTACTTTCTTTATTGTGCATCGTTACAATGAGTTACAGCACCAGCTGGTGGATGCGGGTGCCAACATCATTGAACCGCTGGCCGTCTCCAGCGAATACGGCATGACCTTCCACAGCAAGGAGTCAGTTCGCCAGCTGGTCAGCCTGCTGCACCGTCGTCATTCCGACATTGTCCGCGCCATTACCGTGTTCGATGCGCAGAACCAGCTCTTCGTTACCTCTAATTATCATTTCAATGCTGAAAAATTGCGCGTTCCGGAAGGCACAACGTTACCGGATACCTTCAGCTATGAGCGTCAGGGCAATTCGGTGATCCTCCGCACCCCGATTCTTTCCGAAAGTTACTATCCGGATGAGTCGCCGGATGAAGATGCCAAACCCAGCGGCAACCCGCTGGGCTACGTGGCCATCGAGCTGGATTTACAGTCGGTCAGATTACAGCAGTACAAAGAAGTTTTTGTCTCCACCCTGCTGCTGCTTTTCTGCCTGTGCCTGGCCATGCTGTTTGCCTACCGGCTGATGCGTGACGTGACCGGGCCAATCCGCAATATGGTGAACACCGTCGATCGCATCCGCCGCGGACAGCTCGACAGCCGGGTGGCCGGACATATGCTGGGTGAGCTGGATATGCTGAAAAACGGCATTAACTCAATGGCGATGTCGCTGACCGCCTATCACGAAGAGATGCAGCAGAATATCGACCAGGCCACTTCCGATCTGCGCGAAACGCTGGAGCAGATGGAGATCCAGAACGTTGAGCTGGATCTGGCCAAGAAGCGTGCGCAGGAAGCAGCGAGGATCAAATCCGAATTCCTCGCCAATATGTCGCACGAACTGCGGACTCCGCTGAATGGCGTGATCGGCTTTACCCGTCAGACGCTGAAGACTTCACTGAATATTACCCAGCGCGACTATCTGCATACCATTGAGCGCTCGGCAAACAATCTGCTTAGCATCATCAATGACGTGCTCGACTTCTCCAAGCTGGAAGCGGGCAAGCTGGTGCTGGAAACTATCCCCTTCCCGCTGCGCGCCACGCTGGATGAGGTAGTGGTGCTGCTGGCCCAGTCAGCTCATGAAAAAGGGCTGGAACTGACGATGAGCATCCAGCATGACGTGCCGGATAACGCCATCGGTGACCCGCTACGCCTTCAACAGATCATCGTCAACCTGCTGGGCAACGCCATTAAGTTTACCGAGCGCGGCAATATTGATATCCGCGTTGAGAAGCGCTCGCTGAGCAACAATCGGGTCGATCTGGAAGTGCAGATCCACGATACCGGCATCGGCATTTCCGAGAAGCAGCAGTCGCAGCTTTTCCAGGCCTTCCGCCAGGCCGATGCCAGTATTTCGCGGCGTCATGGCGGCACCGGGCTGGGGCTGGTGATCACCCAGAAACTGGTCAACGAAATGGGTGGAGAGATCTCCTTCCACAGCCGACTGAACCAGGGTTCGACCTTCTGGTTCCATATCAATCTGGCTCTCAACCCTAACGCAGCCAGCGATCCCCGTGCGGCAGACTGCCTGCAGGGCAAGCGTCTGGCCTATGTTGAGGCGAACCCGGCCGCGGCTCAGGCGACGATGGATCTGCTGGCGGCCACGCGAATGACGGTCAGCTATAGTGCCACGCTGGAGGGGCTGACTGAGCCGCACTACGATGCCCTGCTGATTGGCCTGCCGGTCACCCGGGATCATGACCAGGAGATCAGCAACCATGAACTGCTGCCGACCCTGCAGCGCGCTGATAACGTGATAATGGCGCTGCCGTGTCAGATGCAGGTCTATGCGGAGGACTTAAAAGCCCGTGGCGTCAGTGCCTGTCTGATTAAACCGGTTTCTCTTTCCCGCCTGCTGCCGGTACTGCTGGATCATCACTCGCGTGAGACTGAATACCGGCCGGGCAGACAGCGGCTGCCGCTGACGGTGATGGCGGTGGATGATAACCCGGCCAACCTGAAGCTGATTGAGGCGCTGCTGGAAGAACAGGTGGAAAAAATCGTGCTCAGCGACAGCGGCGAAATGGCAATTGAGAAGGCGAAGCAGCAGGATCTGGATATTATTCTGATGGATATTCAGATGCCGGACATTGACGGCATCCGCGCCAGTGAACTGATCCGTCAGCTGCCGGAACATGCTTCCACCCCGATTGTGGCAGTGACCGCCCATGCGCTGGATGGCGAACGGGAACATCTGTTTAAGGCCGGGATGAATGACTATCTCGCCAAACCGATTGATGAGGTGAAACTCGGCCATCTGCTCGCACGCTACTCGCCGGGCGTGGTGCCTGCAATGCCGAAACTCCCTGATGTTTCGGCCTCTCTGGACTGGGATTTGGCGCTGCGCCAGGCTGCCAATAAGCCCGATTTAGCCCGTGACCTGCTGAAAATGCTGATTGATTTCCTGCCGGATGTGCACGCGCTGGTCGAGAGCAATATGGCAGAAAACAATCCGATCGGGCTGCGCGACATCATTCACAAACTGCACGGCAGCGCCAGCTACAGCGGCGTGCCACGCCTGAAGCAGCTGTGCCAGCAGCTGGAGCAGAGCCTGAGAGCCAATAACGACATTGAGATCATTGAGCCAGAACTGTTTGAACTGCTGGATGAGATGGAGAATGTTGCCAGACTGGCGAAAGAGACGCTGGGCATAAGTGAGGAGTAGCGGCTGGCAGGGTGAATGATTTTCCCCACAATGCAATATGCCTGACTGCAGGGGCGGAATTAATTCCGCCCGAACCGATGTTCGCTCGTAATGACGGAATTTATTCCCCGCGCATTGTCTGCCCGATAGCCAGTGAAGCAGCAATATTTCGCGCGGTCATCCGCACATTCTCTGCCGCATCAGCAAGCGCCTCTTCCAGCGTACAGATGCTGTAAATCACACTAAAAACCGCATCCAGGCCGTGATCGTGGACCACTGCCACATCAGCGGTCAGGCTCCCCGCAATGCCAATCACCGGCTTGTTGTAACGTTTAGCGACTTTTGCCACTCCTATCGGCACTTTGCCGTGGATGGTCTGGCTGTCGATACGTCCTTCACCGGTGATCACCAGCGTGGCGTCTTTGACCAGCTCATCCAACCCCAGCGCCTCGGTGACGATCTCAATCCCCCGCCGCAGCTCGGCCTGACAGAACGCATGCAGTGCAACGCCCATGCCACCAGCTGCGCCGCCACCGGGAACCGACAGCACGTCGATATCCAGCTCGCGATGGATAACTTCAGCATAATGAGCCAGCGCCTTATCCAGCTGCAAAACCTGATCCGGCGTGGCCCCTTTTTGCGGGCCAAAAATGGCGGAAGCCCCTTCATCGCCCAGCAGCGGATTTGTCACGTCACAGGCAATTTCAAACCGGCAGTTTTTGATGCGGGGATCTAAAGTGCTCATATCAATACTGACCAGCTCCGGCAGTTGTCCGCCGCCGTAACCGATCTGTCGCCCATGCTTATCCAGCAGCTTCGCCCCCAGTGCCTGCACCATACCGGAGCCACCATCGTTGGTGGCGCTGCCGCCGATACCGATAATAAAGTGCTCGACACCCTTATCCAGTGCGTTACGGATCAGCTCTCCCGTGCCGTAAGACGTGGTAACCAGCGGATCGCGACGGGCGGCGGGCACCAGCTCCAGCCCGCTGGCAGCGGCCATCTCGATAAAGGCGCAACTGTCATCGCCGGAGAGGCCATAAAAAGCCTCGACGGGTTCACCCAGCGGGCCGGTGACGTTCAGCCGAATCAGACTGCCGCTGGTAGCCGCCACCATCGCCTCAACTGTTCCTTCACCTCCATCAGCTACCGGCAGTTTCACGTAGTCTGCATCGGGGAAAATCTCGCGAAACCCCAACTCAATCTGCGTGGCAACCTGCTGGGCTGACAGACTCTCTTTATATGAATCCGGTGCGATTACTATTTTCATACATTATCCGTGCGCTTTTGAACTGGCGGGCAAGCAGTGCAGGTACCGGCTCAGCAAGCAAAGCCGGTCGCCTGTGCTACTTGCTGATTTCAACTTTGGCTAACTTCTCATAATAGCAAGCCAGCGCGCTGTGGTCGGCGGTGCCCAGTCCATCTGCACGCAGCGCCTGCATCATCTCCATCACTGCGGCGGTCAGCGGCAGCTGCGCCCCGACGCCGTGCGAGGTGTCCAGCGCGTTGGCCAGGTCTTTGATATGCAGATCGATGCGGAAACCCGGCTTGAAGTTGCGGTCCATCACCATCGGGGCTTTAGCATCCAGCACGGTACTGCCAGCCAGGCCGCCACGGATTGCCTGATACACCAGGTCCGGGTTCACTCCGGCTTTCGTGGCCAGCGTTAGCGCCTCCGACATCGCCGCAATATTCAGCGCCACAATCACCTGGTTAGCCAGTTTGGTCACGTTGCCTGCGCCGATTTCGCCGGTGTGCACTACCGACCCCGCCATCGCCTTCATGATGTCATAACACTTGTCGAACAGCTCCTTGTCACCGCCAACCATGACGGAAAGAGTGCCTTCAATGGCCTTCGGCTCGCCGCCGCTGACCGGCGCATCCAGCAGCGCGATGTTTTTCTTCGCCAGCTCCTGATGAATTTCTCGGCTGGCCAGCGGGGCAATCGAGCTCATATCAATTACGATAGTGCCCGGTTTCGCGCCCTGGATTACGCTCTCTTCGCCCAGCAGCACTTCTTTAACATGAGGAGAGTTCGGCAGCATGGTGATAATCACGTCACTCTGCTCCGCCACCGCCCTGGAAGAAGCGGCTGACGTTGCGCCCAGGCTGACGAGTTCTGCCACGCTATTAGCGTTATGATCGCGAACCACCAGCGAATAGCCTGCTTTCAGCAGATTTTTGCTCATGGGTTTGCCCATGATGCCCAGACCAATAAAGCCAATTTTCATCTCATTTCTCCTTAAGTGTGGGTTATTTTTTGAAGCGATCGCACAGGGCCTGAGTGGCCCCACGGAAGACACCAAGATCGCTGCCTACCGCCACAAAACCGGCACCCCATTCCAGATAGCGGCGCGCGTCGGCCTCAACCGGTGCCAGGATCCCGCTGGGTTTGCCGACCGCTTTTGCCCGCTCAAAGACATGCTTAATGACTTTCAGCACTTCCGGATGCGCCGGCTGGCCGAGATAGCCCAGCGCAGCCGAAAGGTCGCCCGGGCCGACAAAAATACCATCCACGCCGTCGACAGCCGCGATGGCGTCAATATTGTCCACCGCCTGCTGGGTTTCGATCTGCACCAGCACGGTAATGTTGTCATTGATGGTGCTGTTGTACTCCGGCACGGTGCCGTACATGTTGCTGCGGTGGGAAACCGAAACCCCGCGAATACCCAGCGGTGGATAGCGGGTGGAAGCCACGGCCAGCGCCGCTTCTTCTGCCGTTTCCACGAAGGGGATCAGAAAGTTGGAAAAACCGATGTCCAGCAGCCGCTTAATGATCACCGGTTCGTTGCACGGCGGGCGAACCACCGGCGCACTGACGCTGCCCTTCAGGGCCATCAGCTGCGGTACAAAAGTGGTGATATCGTTGGGAGCGTGCTCACCATCCAGCACCAGCCAGTCAAATCCGGCCAGACCCAGCACTTCCGTGGTAATCGGGTTTGCCAGCGCACACCAGCTGCCGATCAGGGTTTCCCCCGCCAGCAGGCGCTGACGAAAACTGTTAGGGGTGTTTACGTAGCTCATCACTCTCTCCTGAAAAAGTTAGCGCACCAGACAAGGGCGTTTATTGTCGAAGGTCCAGTTTGGTACCAGGAACTGCATCGCCTGCGCGTCGTCGCGCGCCCCCAGCCCGTGTTGCAGATACAGCTGATGCGCTTTCATCACCTGATCCATATCCAGCTCCACGCCCAGCCCCGGCTTCTGAGGAACCTGTATGCGGCCGCCTTTGATCTGCAATGGCTGGCGGGTCAGGCGCTGATTGCCTTCCTGCCAGATCCAGTGGGTATCAATTGCAGTGATTTTGCCTGGCGCAGCGGCGGCAACGTGGGTAAACATTGCCAGGGAAATATCGAAATGGTTATTGGAGTGAGAACCCCAGGTGAGGCCAAAGTCGTGGCACATTTGCGCCACGCGAACGGAGCCCTGCATCGTCCAGAAGTGCGGGTCCGCCAGCGGAATATCGACGGACTGCAAAGAGAGAGTATGACCCATCTGCCGCCAGTCGGTGGCGATCATATTGGTGGCGGTCGGCAGCCCTGTGGCACGGCGGAACTCGGCCATCACCTCCCGCCCGGAATAGCCCTGCTCTGCGCCACAGGGATCTTCCGCATAGGCCAGCACGCCGGTCAGCTGTTTACCCAGCTCAATCGCCTCGTTAAGCGACCATGCCCCGTTAGGATCCAGCGTGATGCGCGCCTCCGGGAAACGTTTTGCCAGCGCCGTCACGGCCTCTCCTTCTTCGCTACCGGCCAGCACGCCGCCTTTCAGTTTGAAGTCGTTGAAGCCATATTTTTCGTAAGCCGCTTCGGCCAGTCTGACCACCGTTTCCGGCGTCAGCGCCTCTTCATGGCGCAGGCGATACCAGTCACAGCTGTCATCCGGCTGGCTCTGATACGGCAGGGAGGTTTTGCGACGGTCGCCGACGTAGAACAGGTAACCGAGCATCTCAACGCAATCGCGCTGCTGTCCGTCGCCGAGCAGTGAAGCCACGTTGACACCCAGATGCTGCCCCAGCAGATCCAGCAGCGCAGCTTCAATCCCGGTCACCACGTGGATGGTGGTGCGCAAATCAAAGGTCTGTGTTCCACGCCCGCCTGCATCACGGTCAGCAAAAGTATTACGCACGTTGCTGAGCAGGTTTTTATATTCACCAATTGAGTGGCCGGTCAGCAACGCCGCAGCTTCTTCCAGCGTCTTACGGATTTTCTCTCCGCCGGGGATTTCGCCCACGCCGGTATGACCCGAATTGTCTTTGATAATGACGATATTGCGGGTGAAAAATGGCGCATGGGCACCACTGAGGTTCAGCAGCATGCTGTCGTGACCGGCCACCGGGATCACCTGCATTTCGGTGATCAGCGGCGTGGCTGTAGCTTGACTCATAACGTTTTCCTTCTGCCTGTCAGGGTTCAGCGTCCAAAAACCGGGCGCTTGCGATCGAATGTCCAGCCTGGGATCAGATACTGCATCGCGGTGGCGTCATTGCGCGAACCACCGGCCAGCGTTTTATACAGCGCATGGGCTTTCTCAATCTGCGCCCAGTCCAGTTCAACACCCAGCCCTGGTGCATCCGGCACGGCGATTTTGCCGTTGCGGATCTGCAGGGGTTCTCTGGTCAGGCGCTGGTCGCCCTCCTGCCAGATCCAGTGGGTATCAATCGCTGTGGGTTTACCCGGCGCGGCGGCACCCACATGGGTGAACATCGCCAGTGAAATATCAAAGTGGTTATTGGAGTGACAGCCCCAGGTCAGCCCCCAGTCATCACAAAGCTGGGCCACGCGCACCGCGCCGCTCAGCGTCCAGAAATGCGGGTCTGCCAGCGGGATGTCCACCGAGTTGAGCATCACAGCGTGATTCATCTCGCGCCAGTTGGTGGCAATCATATTGGTGGCGACCGGCAGGCCGGTGGCGCGCTTGAACTCGGCCATCACTTCACGACCGGAATAGCCCTGCTCTGCGCCGCAAGGATCTTCGGCATAGGTCAGGATGCCCTGCATGTCTTTGCACAGAGCAATCGCTTCATCCAGATGCCAGGCCCCGTTGGGGTCGACGGTGATCCGCGCATCGGGAAAGCGTTTTTTCATCGCCTTCACCGCCTCAATCTCCTGCTCGCCGGGCAGCACGCCGCCTTTCAGCTTGAAGTCTTTGAAGCCGTATTTGTCCTGCGCCGCCTCGGCCAGCCGCACCACGGCCGCACTGTCCATCGCCTTTTGATGGCGCAGGTGATACCAGTCATGCGCAGCGTGTTCGCCGTTCAGATAGGGCAGATCGGTCTTCTCCCGATCGCCGATATAGAACAGGTAACCGAGCACCGTCACTTCATCACGCTGTTTACCCGGCCCCAGCAGCTCGGCTACCGGAACATTCAGGCACTTGCCCAGCAAATCCAGCAGCGCCGCTTCCAGCGCCGCCACCGCATTAACCCGCAGCTCAAAGGTCCAGGCTCCTTTGCCGAAGGTATCGAAATCCGCCGACTGATTGCCGCGGTGTACCTGCTGCACCAGGCTGTTCATCCGCGCCACTTCCCTGCCTTTTACCTGCGGGATGGCATCAACCAGCGTCTGCCAGATGGTTTCGCCGCCCGGCGCTTCACCCACACCGGTATTGCCTGCACTGTCGGTCAGCACCACAATATTGCGGGTGAAGTAGGCACCATGAGCGCCGCCGATATTGAGTAGCATGCTGTCATGGCCCGCAACCGGGATGACTTTCATATCAGTGATAACAGGACTGCTTTGCGTGTTCATAACTCGTCCTTACAGGTGTTTCAGCTCGATACGTTTGATGTCCTGTACCAGCACCAGATAGCTCAGCACCGCGACCAAGGCGTGGATGCCAACGTAGATCAGTGCACCGTTATACGAGCCGGTGGTGGCGATAATGTAGCCAATAGCGATAGGTGTGATGATGCCCGAGATGTTGCCAAACATATTGAACAGGCCGCCGCTGAGGCCACTGATCTCTTTCGGCGCAGTATCTGCCATCACCGCCCAGCCCAGCGCACCAATGCCCTTGCCGAAGAACGCCAGTGCCATAAAGAACACCACCACCCATTCGGTATCGACGTAATTGCACACCACCATAGAGATCGACAGCAGCATCCCCAGCACGATTGGCGTTTTACGCGCGATGTTCAGCGAGCCGGTTTTGCGCATCAGCCAGTCAGAGATAATCCCGCCGAGCACACCACCGAGGAAACCACAGATGGCAGGGATCGAGGCTACCATCCCGGCTTTCAGAATCGACATGCCGCGCGCCTGAACCAGATAGACCGGGAACCAGGTGATAAAGAAGTAGGTTAAGGCGTTAATGCAGTACTGACCGAGATAGATACCGATCATCATCCTCGACCCGACCAGTTGCCTGATCTGGTACATTTTTTCAGCCCAGCTGACTTTGCGATCTTCTTTCTTCTGATCCATGTTGATCAGCGCACCGCCCTGCTCCATGTACTCCAGTTCAGCTTTGTTCACGCCGGGGTGATCGTTCGGGTCACGGATCACTTTCAGCCAGATGAAACTGAGGATGATCCCCAGTCCCCCCATAAACCAGAACACATGCGCCCAGCCCACGGCAGAAACCAGCCAGCCCATGATCGGGGCAAAAATCACCGTGGCGAAGTACTGTGCGGAGTTAAAAATAGCCACCGCGGTGCCACGTTCCTGAGCCGGGAACCAGGCCGCCACAATCCGGCTGTTACCCGGGAAGGAGGGCGCTTCCGCCAGGCCGACCATAAAGCGCAGCATAAACAGCACGGCGATAACGGTGAAACCGTTGAACAGATCGACAAAGCCCTGTAGCAAGGTAAACAGCGACCAGAGGAAAATACTCCAGAAGTAGACGCGGCGGGATCCAAAGCGGTCCAGCAGCCAGCCACCGGGGATCTGTCCGATAACATAGGCCCAGGAGAACGCTGAGAAGATATAGCCCAGACCGACCGGATCCAGACCGATATCCTTCGACATGGCGGAACCGGCAATGGCAATCGTTGCCCGGTCGCCGTAATTGAAAGAGGTGACGATAAACAGCATCACCACTATCCAGTAGCGAGCATTTGTTCTTTTTTGTACCGCGCTCGCAGTACTGCTGATTGAATTCATGATGCACTCCTGAAATTAAGCCAGGGCAAACTCACTCTAAACTGCATACACATCGCGTTGGGTATCAGAATGATGTTGGATTAAACACAGCGATTAAATTTTTATTAGCAGAAACAGCCAGCGTGGCAATCACTCTTCATGGTCGTCAAAAAGTATAGGAATGGCAGCAGGGGAATACATCGGGAAAACGCCCTGGGAAAATGCTTTAAATCAGGCATTGTTATGGCAGTTGCACAATATCCTGCGGGCTGGTTCACGGAACACTGGCAATCTGCGGAGCCGGTCACACTCTGGAGGCATCTCCCTGTCCTTTGTGAGCGTTCTCACTGATAACTGGTATTACGCCAGAAAATAGGGGCGCTGTTGCAGGAATATGTCAGACATCTGCACAATGTTTTTGCCCGACAGCACTTTTATACTGTGAGCAGCAGAATCAGGTCGAAACGTTGGCAAGTCACCCTACGTTTATCAGAGAGAGAAAAACGTCCCCTACACTCTTAAGTCAGGACTTGTCGAGCAATGAACATATCAAGAAACGATCCGCCCCTTTATATTCGGGTAAATGAAAACGATAACGTTGCCATTGTGGTGAATAATAATGGCCTGACGGCAGGCACTGAATTTTCCTGCGGGCTGGTGTTAAAAGAACATATTCCCCAGGGCCATAAAGTGGCACTGAGCGATATTGTTAAAGGCGGCAATATTGTTCGTTACGGTGAGATCATCGGCTATGCGGTGCGCGATATTGCCCGTGGAAGCTGGATTGATGAATCTCTGGTGGTGCTGCCGGAAGCGCCTGCTCTGGGCACCCTGCCACTCGCCAGCAACATTCCCCCTGCACTGCCCCCGCTTGAAGGCTACACCTTCGAGGGTTATCGCAATGCGGACGGCAGCGTGGGCACGAAAAATCTGCTCGGCATCACCACCAGCGTGCACTGCGTGGCGGGTGTGGTGGATTATGTGGTGCAGATTATTGAGCGCCAGTTGCTGCCCCGTTATCCGAACGTTGACGGCGTAGTGGCGCTGAACCATCTCTATGGCTGCGGCGTGGCGATTAATGCCCCGGCGGCCGTGGTGCCAATCCGCACCATCCATAATCTGGCGCTGAACGCCAACTTTGGTGGCGAAGTGATGATTGTCGGCCTGGGGTGCGAGAAGCTGCAGCCAGAGCGCCTGCTGGAAGGAACGCCGGATGTCCAGGCGATATCGCTGGGTGAAGAAGATGTCGTGCGGCTGCAGGATGAAAAACACGTCGGCTTCGAGTCAATGGTCAACGATATCCTGCAGGTCGCCGAACGTCATTTGCAGCGCCTGAATCAGCGCACACGTGAAACAGTCCCCGCCTCTGAGCTGATTGTCGGCATGCAGTGCGGCGGCAGCGACGCTTTTTCCGGCGTGACGGCGAACCCGGCGGTGGGCTTTGCTTCCGATTTACTGGTGCGCTGCGGCGCGACGGTGATGTTTTCTGAAGTCACTGAAGTGCGCGATGCGGTGCATTTGCTCACACCACGGGTAGTCAGTAGAGAGGTGGGAGAGCGGCTGCTGGAAGAGATGGCCTGGTATGACGACTACCTCAATATGGGGCAGACCGATCGCAGCGCCAACCCCTCCCCCGGTAATAAAAAAGGCGGACTGGCGAACGTGGTGGAAAAAGCGCTGGGGTCGATTGCCAAATCTGGCCGCAGCGCCATTATGGAAGTCCTGTCACCAGGGCAGCGCCCGACAAAGCGCGGGCTGATTTATGCCGCCACTCCGGCCAGTGACTTTGTCTGCGGGACTCAGCAGATGGCTTCCGGCATCACCCTGCAGGTATTTACTACCGGACGGGGCACGCCTTACGGACTGGCAGCCATCCCGGTGATCAAAATGGCGACCCGCACCGCTCTGGCTGACAGATGGCATGATTTGATGGACATCAATGCAGGGACTATTGCCACCGGAGAGGAAACTATCGAGCAGGTGGGCTGGAGACTGTTTGAGCTGATTCTGGATATTGCCAGCGACCGCAAGGAGACCTGGTCTGACCGCTGGGGGATTCACAATGCGCTGTCGGTGTTTAACCCGGCACCGGTGACCTGACCGATAAGACGCCCTGGCAGCGGAAGCCGGGGCGACAAACATCAGCCGAGCTGTTTCGCCCACTGGTCAACCCACGGAGAGGTAATCTCTTCCGGCTCCGGATTTTCAGTTGCATCCACCATCAGCACCTCACCCACACGCTGAGCCGCATGCTCCTGCAGCAGCGCATCAAACTGTTTACCGCCTCCACAAAAATCATCGTAGCTGCTGTCGCCCAGCGCAATCACGCCATAGCGCAGCGTGGGCTGGTGTCCCAGCTTATCTTTGATGGCGTGGAACAGCGGCACGATGCTGTCAGGCAGATCGCCCTGCCCGGTGGTGGAGGTGATAACCAGCGCCACACCTTCGCTGTAGCGCTGCCACTCTTCCAGCGTCGGGTCTTCAAAAATCTTGACCTGATGCCCCTGATCGGCCAGCAGAGGCTCCGCTTCCTCAGCGACCAACAGCGCGTTACCGTAAACCGTGCCAACAAAAATGCCTACCTGAGCCATGCTTTTCTCCTTTCCGGGCGCTTATTCTGAGGCACTATCCTGAGGGTAAGCCGGGTCAAACTCAACCCCCGGAAGATGAGGGAGACACGTCTGCCAGCCGAAAGGCGCCATTATTCCCTGCCAGGCCTTATCCAGCCCGGCCCGCAGCAGCAGTGCTTCCCCGGTAACGGGATGGGTCAGCTGCAGCTCACTGGCATGCAGCATCAGACGGTTCATGCCAAAGTTCTGCGCGGCGCTGCGGTTCTGGCGCAAATCACCATGCGCGGTGTCGCCAATAATCGGGTGACGCAGATGGGTCATATGGCGACGCAGCTGGTGTTTGCGGCCGCTCTGGGGTTTCAGCTCCACCAGCGAATAACGTGAGGTCTCGTAACGGCTGACCGGTACCGGCAGTTCGGCGGTTGCCAACCCACGCCAATGGGTCACCGCTGGCTGCGGGGCTTTTTCAGGATTAGCGAATTTATCGGCAATCTTGTCCAGCTCTTCGGTCAGGGCATAGTCGAGGGTTTCCTCGCCTTCAAGCCAGCCCCTGACCACAGCATGGTAAGTTTTCTGCAGCTGGTACTGCTCAAACTGTTCTGACAGCTGGCGGGCAACCTCGCGGGACAGGGCCATCAGCAAAACGCCTGAGGTCGGGCGATCCAACCGGTGAACGGTGAAAACATGCTGGCCAATCTGATCGCGCACCGTCTGCATGACAAAAACTTTTTCATGCCGGTCCAGCCAGCTGCGGTGAACCAGCCAACCCGCAGGTTTATTCACGGCCACCAGCCATTGATCCTGATAAATAATCTCCAGCATCAGGCGTCATGCTCAAAAAGCTGATCCAGCTCGTTCAGGGCGTGCAGGAGTGTGGCACGGGCGGGGATCTCCCCTTCCAGCGCCATTTCATAATAAGGTGCCACGGCCAGTTTGATCGGCAGGGCAGCACCGGCATCCAGCATTGCCTGCATGCGCGGCAGTAGCACCCACTGCAGCCACTGTACCGGCATCATGGTATCCACGCAAAAAGGCTCCTGGCTCCCAAAAGCCTCAGAATTCGGTGCGCAGGATTGCCACAGCCCCGCGTCTTGTAATATTTGCTGGATCGCCTGTAAGCGTTCCCGAACCAGCTGTTCACGGCTCATCAGCGCTCTCCTGTCGGTCAAAGAGTTTAATAAAAGGGCCGCAAGCATAGCATTCACGCGCGGGAGAGGTAAAAGTATGGACGAAAAAAAGGGAGCACTGTAATAACAGTGCTCCCGGTTCGTTCGCAGCCATCCAGCTACATTAATGCTCCCTGCTCATCCTTGATAACTATGTCCCTAAAGTGTTCCCTACAATTTCACCATCTGTGGTGATAGTCCCTTAGCATCCTGGCTCGCTGCCTATTCTGGCAGCTCACATTCTCCGTCCTGGAGGTGTCCCTTAACTCTTCCTGAGATGTTCCCTTTATCTTCGTCCTGAAGACTTTCCCTGCAGCATCTTCCAGATGTGTCCTGACTCAATCCTTAAGCCACAGCATCCTTTCCGATGAGTGCTATTTTGCCCGATTGTCATAAGCAAACAATATGGCTCACAGCTCTTTTTTGATCAGGAAGGGGTTTTTATAAATCCTGTTTTTATCAACATCATGATTTACAATACTTTTCGCAAATAACCCCAGGAATACTCTGTACTTATAAAAGCGATCTCTTACAGGTTATGTAAGAGATGTCTCACAACGGTGCCAGCCCTTTTCCGCATTTACTCCATTAAAAGGTGACGGATAAGAGAAATGTTGCCAGATCGCCAGCCAGCACGGTCCGCTTCAGGGTACCGAGCTGTTCCAGCACCACTTCCCCATTCAGATTACAGACCGAGATCACTTCCAGTTCAGAGTCCGTGGTGGCGATAAACAGCGTCGGAGAGTGCTTAAGACGGCGCTTCATCACCAGGTGACCAATCAGGTTTTCCTGCACACGAACAAAATCTTCCTCACTCCAGGTCTGCAGTAAAGTACAGGATTGTCCATTGATGCTGGCAGCCATATCTCCCGCGAACTGTGAAGTGTACCAGGCCACCACGGAGGGCTGGATGCGCAGATCCAGTGCCCGCTCAACGGCCTCCAGATTTTGCGCAAGGGTAAACGGCTGTGGCAGCCAGAACACTTCATCGTCCCCCGTATGCTGCACGCAGGGAGAAGGCACGCCATACAGCTCGCTGCTGGCTGGCGCATGGCCGCTCTTCTGCTGCCAGACCTCACAATATTGGCGGGTAAATTCAGTCAGTGCGCGGGAAGTCTCTTCAATCATTCTTTTTTCACTCTCTGCTGCCTGGGTTACACTAAGGCTAAGCCCATATTGGGAAACGATTAAGGTAAAACCATGTCTTTAAAGGATCCACATCAGGCGCTCAGCGGTCTGCCCCTGGGAAAACCAACAGAATACCACGATATCTACCAGCCCTCTTTGCTGCAGGCCGTGCCGCGCAGTATGAATCGCGAGCCGCTGGGTCTTTTCCCGGAAAGTTTACCCTTTCACGGCACGGATATCTGGACGCTGTACGAATTGTCCTGGCTGAATGCCAAAGGGCTGCCGCAGGTGGCCGTCGGTGAAGTGACCCTGAACGCCGACAGCATCAATCTGATCGAATCCAAAAGCTTCAAACTCTACCTTAACAGCTTTAATCAGACCCGTTTTGCGGACTGGGGCGAAGTGCGCGCCACGCTGGAGCGGGATCTAAGCGCCTGTGCGCAGGGAGAAGTGAACGTGGCGCTGTTCCGCCTGCAGGAAGTGGAAGGCCAGCCCATCGGTCACTTCAGCGGCTACTGTATTGATGAGCAGGATATCGAAATCGATAGCTACCAGTTCAGCACCGACTATCTGCAGCAGTCCACGCAGGCTGAAGTGGTGGAAGAGCAGCTGGTCAGCCATCTGCTGAAATCTAACTGTCTGATCACCAACCAGCCTGACTGGGGCTCGGTGCAGATCAGCTATCGCGGGCCACGTATTCAGCGTGAAGCGCTGCTGCGCTACCTGGTCTCTTTCCGTCACCATAACGAATTCCATGAGCAGTGCGTCGAGCGCATTTTCAACGATATTCTGCGCTTCTGTCAGCCTGAAAGCCTGAGCGTTTACGCCCGTTATACCCGCCGCGGCGGGCTGGATATCAATCCGTGGCGCAGCAGCGGCGAGTTTAAACCAGGGCTTTCCCGCCTGGTTCGCCAGTAATTTGCTCTCTTTTTGCGTAACGTTACGCATAACCAGGCAGCACGCTATTGTTAAACCCCCGCGGACAAAGCTACTCTGAAGGTGGGCGAACGGTTTCCCCCGCCCAGGGACATTCCCTCTCCACGACGAGGTGCCAGTCTGGCTACCCGTCGGGAGCGATCACCACCCGGATGGGTGTAAAGGAGTTAATTTGATTACCCAAATCAGCCCGTTAGGCTCAATGGATTTGCTGTCCCAACTGGAAGTCGACATGCTGAAACGGACGGCCAGCAGCGACCTTTACCAACTCTTCCGCAACTGTTCTCTTGCCGTACTGAACTCCGGCAGCCAGACCGACAGCAGTCATGAGCTGTTGTCCCGTTTTGAAGATTTCGACATCAACGTGCTGCGTCGCGAGCGCGGCGTAAAGCTGGAGTTGTTGAATCCACCGGATGAGGCCTTTGTCGATGGCCGCATTATCCGCTCGCTGCAGGCTAACCTGTTTGCCGTTTTGCGTGACATTCTGTTCGTTAACGGTCAGATCGACAGCGCCGACCGCTTCCAGCATCTGAACATTGATGACTCAGTGCATATCACCAACCTGGTGTTTTCCATCCTGCGTAACGCGCGGGCACTGCATGTTGGCGAAGAGCCGAACACCGTGGTGTGCTGGGGCGGGCACTCGATTAATGCCGTTGAATATCAGTATTGCCGTAACGTCGGTTCACAACTGGGCCTGCGCGAGCTGAACATCTGTACCGGTTGCGGGCCAGGGGTGATGGAAGCACCCATGAAAGGTGCGGCAGTGGGTCATGCGCAGCAGCGTTATAAAGAAGGCCGCTTTATTGGTCTGACTGAGCCTTCGATTATCGCCGCTGAGCCGCCGAACCCACTGGTCAATGAGCTGATCATCATGCCGGACATTGAGAAGCGTCTTGAGGCATTTGTGCGTATCGCCCACGGCATCATCATCTTCCCGGGCGGGGTGGGAACAGCGGAAGAGCTGCTCTATCTGCTGGGTATTTTGATGAATCCGCGCAACCAGGATCAGATCCTGCCGCTGATACTGACTGGACCAAAAGAGAGCGCAGACTACTTCCGCGTGATGGACGAATTTATCGTCAGCACGCTGGGTGAAGCCGCCCGCCAGCACTACACCATCATTATTGATGATGCGCCTGAAGTGGCCCGGCTGATGAAAAAAGCGATGCCAAAAGTGAAAGAGCACCGTCGTGAAACTGGCGATGCCTACAGCTTTAACTGGGCTATCCGCATCGCGCCGGATCTGCAGGTGCCGTTCGTGCCGACGCATGAAAATATGGCGAACCTGAACCTCTATCCAGATCAGCCAGCCGAGCAGCTTGCGGCAGCCCTGCGCCGGGCATTCTCCGGCATCGTGGCCGGTAACGTGAAGGATGTTGGCGTGCGGGCCATTAAAGAGAAAGGCCCATATAAGCTGCATGGCGATCCGGAAATGATGCGCCGCATGGACGATTTGTTACAGGGATTTGTTGCCCAGCACCGTATGAAGCTGCCGGGAACGGCCTACATCCCCTGCTACGAAATCATCAAGTAATCTTCTCCGGAGCGGCAGCCATGCCGCTCCCCTTCGTGCCTGACTATGACTATTCATTTATTGATTGTTGACGCCCTGAATCTGATTCGTCGTATCCATGCGGTTCAGGGTTCACCGTGCCAGGAAGCCTGCGTCCATGCGCTCACGCAGCTGATCCTGCACAGCCAGCCGACCCATGCAGTCGCCGTGTTTGATGATGATGACCGCCACCAGGGCTGGCGTCACCAGCTGCTGCCGGACTATAAAGCGGGACGCTCGCCGATGCCGGATACGCTGAAAGAGGAGATGCAGCGGCTGCGCGAGGCCTTTGCCGCAGCAGGCGTTCCCTGCTGGCATGCTGCCGGAGAAGAAGCTGACGATCTGGCGGCCACGCTGGCGGCGAAGGTTGCAGCCAGCGGCCACCAGGCCACTATCGTCTCCACCGACAAGGGGTACTGCCAGCTGCTGGCACCCAATATTCTGATCCGCGACTACTTTCAGAAGCGCTGGCTGGACGTGCCGTTTATCAGCAAGGAGTTCGGCGTAACGCCTGGCCAACTCCCGGATTATTGGGGACTGGCCGGGATCGGCAGCAGTAAGATCCCCGGCGTGGCGGGTATCGGTGCCAAAAGTGCAGCACAGTTGCTGCAGGAGTTCGGCACGCTGGAAGGGATCTATCAGAACCTGCCCGCAGTCGCGGAGAAGTGGCGGAAAAAACTGGAGCAGCACAGGGAGATGGCTGAGGTCTGCCGACAGGTTGCCACCCTGAAAACCGATCTGGCAATGGAAGGAAATCTGAAGGAGCTGCGGCTGCAGAAATAAGTGGGTAATACGGGCTGGTGCAGGGAGAAACTATTGGTCGGGGACGCCACGTGTCACTGGAAGAAACATATGACTCTCTGCCTGGGTTAAATAATCATCAGCCACGCTTTTGTGGCGAAAGTTGAAAGTAGCCTCCTGTAAGCGTCAGTGGCAAGACCTGTAAAAAAGGCTCCGAAACGGAGCCTTTTAGCATGATAAATCGCGCAGGTTATCGCTCGTCGCGACGACCCGGGGTCGCGCCCCAGAGGCGACGGATATGCACCGTGACTTCTTCGCGATCGTGGTACAGTTGGCGAGCCTGAATCTGGGCATTAATGCCGTTCGCTTTCAGCCTCTCATCAATCATCGCCAAATTTTGCGAAACCTCTTCATAGCGTTTTTTCATTGGCAGCTTCAGGTTGAAGATCGCCTCGCGGCACCAGCCATTCACCAGCCAGTCCGCCATCAGGTTCGCTACCCGCACCGGCTTCTCCACCATATCGCACACCAGCCAGTAGATATTACTGCGCGTCGGATGATACCTGAAGCCGTCTTCCCTGTGATGGAAAACCTGCCCGGTATCCATCAGGCTCGGTGCCATCGGGCCATTATCAATGGCGTGGACCATCATGCTGCGTTTGACTAACTGATACGTCCAGCCGCCCGGACAGGCACCCAAATCCACCGCGTACATACCGCTTGCCAGACGCTCATCCCACTCATCCGCAGGAATAAAGACGTGAAACGCCTCTTCCAGCTTCAGCGTCGAACGGCTTGGTGCATCAGACGGGAACTTCAGGCGTGGAATGCCCATAAAGAACGGCGAGTTGTTCTGCGGCAGGGAATAGCCGACGTAACAGTGGCCCGGCGCAATAAAGAACACGTGTACCACCGGGCGCTTGTTACTCTCGTAATTCAGCAACACCCCGGCGGCGCGAAGGCTGGCACGCAGCGGCACAGTGAACTTCCGGCAGAATTTCAGCAACTCTTTACTTTCGTTAGTGTCGGGAACCTCAACACGCAGTTCGCCGCCCTTCTCCACCACACCTGTCAGCATACCGGTTACCGGAGCCACCCGATCTTCCGGCTGCAGGTCACGCAGCAGTTCTCCCACTACGATCATCTGGCGGGAGAAAATCAGCTCGCTGAACGTCAGTTCACTCACCAGTTTCTCCGCCTCTTCCGGCTGATAGCACTCAAACAGTACGTAGCCGGAACTCTCCTTAACCCGCGCAAAGCCAAACACATTGCGGGCTGCAGCTTTCGCAGTGATCTCCGCCGCACACTCTTTCTCAAAACCCTGGCGGCAGTAGAGTAAAACTTTATTCATGGCGTTCTGCCTTTTTTTTCAGACGCAGCGCGCCAACCAACATCAAAATCCAGCCCACCAGGAAGCAGGTGCCCCCAATCGGCGTAACATAAACCCACAGCTTCAGATGGGACAGCGCCAGGCAGTACAGACTGCCGCTGAATAACACCGTGCCCAGCGCCAGAAACGCGCTGCTCCAGTAAAACCAGATATTAGCCCGGCGCAGCATCGCCGCCGCCAGGCCGAGGATTGCCAGAGTGTGGAAGCCCTGATACTCCAGGCCGGTTTTCAGCCAGGCCATTTCAGTCGCTCCCAGCGACTGACTCAGAACATGCGCGCCAAAAGCGCCCAGCATGACATAAACAAATCCGCTGATGGCTGAAAAAATCAGCATTGCACGACTAGACATTCAATCATCCTCAAGGAGTGCATGCGCCGCCTGGGCCACGCATGACGAAATCACAGTTCAGCTCTCATAACGGAAGCGAAACTTTTCCTGTTCGCTGGCCGCTTTCGCCAGGATCCACTGGCGGAAGGCGGCTATTTTACCCAGTTCTGCCTGACTGTCATGACAAACCAGATAAAAAGCATTTTTACTGACTAAAACATCATTAAACGGGCAGGCCAGCCGTCCGGCTTCAATCTCCGTTTGCGCCATCACGTTATTGGCCAGCGCCACCCCCTGACCATGAATTGCTGCCTGCAACACCATGGCGCTGTGGCTGAAGATTGGTCCGTGTTGCACATTAATATGGGCCACGCCCAGCTGCCGGGTATAAGACTGCCAGTCACGGCGGGAGGCATCATGCAGCAACGTATTGCGGGCGAGATCTTCCGGCGTCTTCAGAGGGTTATCACCGGTCAGCAACAACGGCGAGCAAACAGGCAGCAAATACTCCGCGTAAAGTTTTTCCACCCTCAGACCCGGCCAGTTACCACGTCCGTAGAAAATCGCCACGTCCACGTCGTCGGCCAGTTTCTCTTCATCCCGGTCTACCGCCTGAATACGCACGTCGATTCCCGGATAAGCTGAGTTAAAGCTTGAGAGACGGGGAACCAGCCACTGAATGGCAAAGCTGGGCAGCAGACTGACGGTCAGCGCACCCTTGGCACTGCGTGCCTGAAGTTTGCGGGTTGCCTCGTTCAGTGCGGTAAAAATCTCTTTAATATCGAGATAATAGCTCTGCCCCTCTTCGGTCAGCAGCAGCGATCGGTTTCGCCGCCGGAACAGCTTCAGGCCCAGGAAATCCTCCAGTGACTTGATTTGATGGCTGACCGCAGCCTGGGTGACGAACAACTCTTCCGCGGCTTTGGTAAAGCTGAGATGACGCGCGGCTGCATCAAAAACACGCAGCGCATTTAAAGGAGGAAGACGTTTAGACATGGTTACCGGAGACTGAGTAATGACATCGGGACGCACCGCTTTTGACGAAGCTTTACGTATTAGTTTTTTTTATCCGAGCCATTATAATTTGTCCGTTGAGGATGCACCAGCAAATACCTATAGTTGCCGCACTTCCTGAGCCGGAACGAAAAGCAGTTTGAAATTTAAGCGTTTACGCGGGGTTTTGAAAGGCTTTTGGCTTTTGGTCGTGATGTTGTGTTTGCAATTGGTCTGACGATTTTCGGACCAGGTAGCCTGTCTACCGTAGTATTCCTGAAGATTTACCCTGTCTGTCCATAGTGATATTAGTAGCACCGCAAATTGCGGTGCTTTTTTTTGCCTGAAACTTACTGGCCCATTTCGACCATTTCTTTCACGTCAGAGCGATTAATCTGCTGTTTGTTGCCGTTGGCATCCTGGTAGCTGATCATTCCTGTATCCGTATCGACAACAGGTTTGCCTTCGGCGACGATAGTCCGGCCATCATTGGTATGCATCACATAGTTGCTGGAACAGGCGGCCAGAGCAAAAGTCATGGCACAGGCGGCCATAATAGCAGCGAATTTTTTCATCTTTATTTCTCCTTGCAGATAGTAATGCGATAAACCACCCGCCAGCCACGACCAGAAGGCGAAAAACGAGTAAATTGCCTGTCTGAAGGTCGCTTATTTGCGGGTAATAGTTTAAACCTTGCATAATTCAGGATAACTCGCTTTTCCAACATTGCCAGGAAAGTGCCAGTAATTCAGAGTGGTCCTGTAAAGAACCGCACCAATCCATCATTCGCATCGAGGAGAGTATGACGTCATTCACCCCCGCTCAGTTTCGCCAGCAGTTCCCTGCTCTGGCCGATGCCGGCATCTATCTCGACAGCGCGGCCACCACGCTGAAGCCAGAGGCGGTGATCCAGGCAACCCAACAATTTTACAGCCTGAGCGCCGGTACTGTGCACCGCAGCCAGTTTGCCGCAGCAAAGGAGTTGACCGAACGCTATGAGGACGCCCGCAGTCAGGTCGCCCTTTTGTTAAACGCCCCTGCTGCCGACAGTATTGTCTGGACTAAAGGCACGACCGAGGCAATAAACTTCGTCGCTCAGGGCTATTTCCGCCCCCGCCTGCAGCCCGGGGATGAGATCATCGTCAGTGAGGCCGAGCACCATGCTAACCTGGTGCCGTGGCTGATGGTGGCGGAACAGACCGGCGCGAAAGTGATCAAATGGCCGCTGGGCGAAGACCTGCTGCCGGATATTGCCCTGCTTGGGCAACTACTCACTTCACGCACCCGGTTACTGGCGCTGGGGCAGATGTCCAACGTCACCGGCGGCTGCCCGGACCTGAGACAAGCCATTACGCTGGCCCATCAGTCAGGTGCAAAGGTGATGATCGACGGTGCGCAGGGTGTGGTTCACGCACCAGCGGATGTGCAGGCGCTGGACATTGATTTTTATGCCTTCTCTGCCCACAAACTGTATGGCCCGATGGGCATTGGCGCGCTGTATGGCAAACCTGAGCTGCTGGAAGAGATGCAGCCGTGGCAGGGCGGCGGCAAAATGCTGTCAACAGTGACTTTTGAGGGGTTCACACCGCAACCGGTGCCGTGGCGCTTTGAGGCGGGTACACCTAACGTGGCCGGTGTGATTGGCCTCAGTGCGGCACTGACCTGGCTGGCAGAGCTGAACCTGGCTCAGGCGGAGAGCTGGAGCTGCGGGCTGGCCGATCTGGCCGAAGAGCGTCTCTCCGCCCTGCCCGGTTTCCGCAGCTTTCGCGCCAGCCGTTCCTGCCTGCTGTCGTTTGATATTGTTGGCGTGCATCACAGTGATGTGGTCACGCTGCTGGCAGAAAGTGGTATCTCGCTGCGGGCCGGTCAGCACTGTGCTCAGCCACTGTTACAGGCACTTGGCGTCAGCGGGACTTTGCGCGCCTCATTTGCGCCCTATAATACGCTTAACGATGTTGAAGCGCTGGTCAGCAGTATGACCACCGCCCTGGACCTGCTGGCAAACTGACTATGACTTCTTTACTTGCTCCCCATCCGTTTGGCGACCTGATTACTGCCGACGGCCTGAAACAAAAATTTTCGGTCTTCACACAATGGGAAGACCGCTATCGTCAGTTAATCATAATGGGCAAACAGCTTCCTGCCCTGCCAGAAGAGCTGAAAACGGCAGAGATTGAGCTGAGTGGCTGTGAGAACCGCGTCTGGCTGGGACATCAGCATCTGGCCGATGGCAGCCTGCATTTCTATGGCGACAGTGAAGGCCGCATCGTGCGGGGATTGCTGGCAGTACTGCTGACGGCAGCAGAAGGTCAGCAGCCCGCCGCGCTGTTGCAACAGGATCCGCTGGCCTTGTTTGACGACCTGGGGCTGCGTAATCAACTCAGCGCGTCACGCAGCGCCGGTCTGACAGCGCTGGCAGAAGCGGTGATGCAAGCGGCCAGGCAGTCAAATGGTGAGTAAGTCTGCCTGACGGGCGGGCTAGACGGTAACGATGAATCAATTTGTCAGGCGAGCTGGCCGCGCAGAAATGACAGTTTAACCTGCCGGGCCGATTAGCCGCGGGCCGCTTTAGCCATCATTTTTTTTAACACGTGCGAAACGGCAACAAAGCCGAAGGTGGCGGTGACCATGGTCGCCGCACCAAAACCTGAAGCACAGTCCATTCGCTTAGGTCCCTCCGCCGTGCTACGGGAAGCACAGACCGATCCATCCGGCTGAGGGTACATCAGCGCTTCGGTAGAAAATACGCAGTCGATCCCCAGCTTCCCTTTGCTGTTTTTCACAATGTTGAAATCGTGCTTCAGGCGCTCGCGCAGCTTAGCAGCCAGCGGATCCTGAATCGTTTTCGCCAAATCGGCCACCTGAATCTGGGTGGGATCGATTTGCCCGCCTGCGCCACCGGTTGTCACCAGCGGGATCTTATTGCGGCGGCACCAGGCCAGCAGCGCCGCTTTTGGCCGAACGCTGTCGATAGCATCTATCACGTAATTGAAACCGGCGCTCATCAGTTCCGCCGTATTGTCTGCGGTAATAAAATCATCCACGCAGGTCACCTTGCACTCGGGATTGATCGCCAGAATACGCCCGGCCATCACTTCGGTCTTCGCCTGCCCTACCGTCTCTTTCAGCGCGTGGATTTGCCGGTTGGTATTCGTCACACAGACATCGTCCATATCGATCAGGGTTATCGCCCCGATACCGGTGCGAGCCAGCGCTTCCGCCGCCCACGAACCCACGCCGCCAATGCCAACCACGCAGATATGCGCCTCAGCGAAAAGCTGCAGGGCTGGTTGCCCATAGAGGCGGGCCGTACCGCCAAAGCGTTGCAGCCAGGCGTCAGAGAGAGAAGTCATGCTTTACCTCAGAATTCTGCAGCGGGCTGGCTCCGCAGCCCGCTGCAGGCAGTTATTTTTGCGTTAACAGATCCTGGTCGCCAGTGCTGTTTTGTGCAGAAGAGAAGAGCGGCGTGCCTGCGCCAGGAGCCGTTTTCAGCACCCATACGCGGCCATAATGATTGAACCAGCCCGCCATATGACCGGCATCCGGGCCAATGCCCTGGTAGATATCAAAATGCTGCCCTTTAATAGCGCCGCCCACGTCGAGCGAAACCATCATGCGCATCTCATATTTTCCGGTAAATTTACCTTTATTGTCCAGTAACGGCACTTCAGCCAGCAGTGCGGTGCCCGGCGGGATCAGCGAACGATCGGCAGCGACCGAGGCTTTGGCAATCAACGGCACGGCGCTGGCGCCACGAACCGGCGCAAAATTCTCGGGTTTAAAGAACACAAAGGAGGGGTTCTGTTCCAGCAGCTCACGCACTTCTGCCGGGCTGTGCTCTTCACCCCACTGGCGAATGGCCTGCATCGACATGTCTTCGCGCTTCACTTCACCGCGGTCGATCAGCACTTTACCAATGCTGCGATAGGCATGGCCATTTTTACCACCATAGCCAAAGAACATCAGCGGGCGACCGTCGCCGTAATCGACATAGCCGCTACCCTGCACGTCCATAATGAAGTTATCCATCAGAGAGTTGCTGTAGCCCACAACATAGCGCTCACCCAGCGCACCGCTGTAGATTTCCGCGCGGCTTGGCAGACGACGCTTACCGCGAGGTGGCATTCGGTATAAAGGATACTGGAACTCACCCTGGCGGGTGTCGCGGGCTTCGATCACGGGCGTATAGTAGCCGGTAAACTGCACGTTGCCGTAGTTGTCGGTCCCTTCCATCTGGTAAGCGTCCAGACCGAACTGGCGTAGCTGGCGGGTATCACCACCGGCCATCAGCCAGCTTTTAATCGCACTGTAAGTGGTGGTCTGCCGGGTGAACATAGCGGGCGAGGCGTACTGGATTTCCGACACCTGGTCGGCAAAATCTTTGCCGTTAACCGGACGCCCTTTGGCATTGGGCTGATTCACCAGCCCCAGCGGCTGATCCAGCTTGCCATCCTTATACTGCTGGCCACGATCGGTCGGTTTTGAGGAACATCCCGCCAGCAGGGCGATAAACACCCCGGTTATTACATACTTCGCCCAACGTCCTTTCATTACGGTGCCACCTCTCTGCGTAATTGCAGGCCGAAGATAGCAAAGCCACCGGGAGATTTAAACGTGCTGAAGGTAAAGATCGCCAGTACAGGCGCAACATTACGGCATATGAGGAAGAATTGAGCAGTAAGCGCTATTTTCACAACTTTATCGCAGAAAGGGGTTGCAACCAAACTCACTCAGCGTATAGTGCGCTTCCACAGACGCGGGATGGAGCAGCCTGGTAGCTCGTCGGGCTCATAACCCGAAGGTCGTCGGTTCAAATCCGGCTCCCGCAAC